>JAGVQJ010000137.1 GCA_020051775.1 Calditrichota bacterium
ATTTCCACGAAGCCGAAGCCCCGGGATTGGCCGCTGAATTTGTCTTTGATCACGCTGGCGGACTGCACTTGTCCGTACGCTTCAAAGGCCTGCTTCAGGTCGTCGTCGTTGACGTCGCGCGAAAGGTTGCCTACGAAAATGTTCACGTTGAACTCCTTTAATGAATTGGGTTTATGGTTATGATCATCTGAGCTTTTTTAATCTTCCGCCTACCCACTGCCCGGTGAAGAACACCGCCATGAATAGCGGCAACGTAGCCAGACGCAAAGCGATATGTTCATACACGCGTAAGGCGATGGCCAACCCTACGGGAATGTGAACCGCTAATATCCACTGAAGGGAAAACTTCTTAACTTTAGCCCGCCAATAGCCAAAAGGGACGTTTATCAACAGAATTGCCAGGGCGGTACCGAACAGTTTATAGGTATAGGTCATGCCGGTGATACTCGTTGCTTAGCGCTTGGGTACATGATGCTTACGTCATTCAAGCGGATTTAAGTCATTCCAGCGAAAGCTGGAATCCAAGTTTTCTGGATTCCGGGTCAAGCCCGGAATGACAAAGAAGAAGTCCCTCTCGCAATGAGAATTACCTCTAGAGCACAAACGCCAGGAGAATGACGATCACCGCGACGCCGAAAACCAGCGCGTAGTTGGAAACCTGTCCGGTCTGGGCGCGGCGAGCGTTCTGACCGACCTGCGCCATGACCTTAGCCATGCCGTTGACCGCGCCATCCACAATGCCTGCGTCGAAAACTCTCCACAAGAATACACGCGATACTTCCCGCAGGGGTTTGACGACGATGGCATTATAAATCTCATCCACATAGTACTTATGGAAGAGTAAATTATACAGAGCGCGGGCGCCTGCTGCGACTTTGTCAGGCAGGTCGGTTCTCTTGCGGTAGAACCAGTATGCCAGTCCGATGCCAGCCAACGCGATGAGGGTGGCTAAAGCCATCAGCGATAATTCCAGGCCAACGCCGCCTTCGCCGTGCACCATTTCCGACACATGGAGAGAGCTGGCGAAGACCGGTTCCAGCCAGGCTTCGAACTGGTTGCCACCGCCCAGAGCGTGCGGGATACCCACCCACCCGCCGATTATGGACAAAACGGCCAGGATAATCAGGGGAACGGTCATCACCGCGGGTGATTCATGAGGATGCTGGTCTTTTTTCGCGCTGCGGAATTCTCCATAGAAAGTCAGATAGACCAGCCGGAACATGTAGAAGGCCGTCATACCCGCGGCGATCAATCCGATGACCCAAACCACGTAATGACCCGACGAGAATGCTTTCCAGAAGATTTCATCCTTGGAGAAAAACCCGGAGAGACCGGGGATACCGGCGATGGCCAGAGTAGCAATCAACATGGTGCCGAAAGTCCGGGGTAACCATGCCTTCAGGCCGCCCATGTTATCCATGTCCTGCGCGTTGGCATGGGAACCGACGTGATGCAGATAATGGTGCATGGCGTGGATGACGGAACCGGCTCCCAGGAACAACAGAGCTTTGAAGAAGGCGTGCGTCATGAGATGGAAGATACCGGCTCCGAAAGCGCCCACTCCGCAGGCTAAAAACATATAGCCTAACTGCGATACAGTGGAGTAAGCCAGAACCTTTTTGATATCCTTCTGCACCAGGCCGATGGAGGCGGCGAAAATGGCGGTGGCGGCTCCTATTCCAGCCACCACGGCCAAGGAAACCGGAGCAAGTGTGTAAAGCAGATTTGATCTGGCTACCATGTAAACACCCGCGGTGACCATCGTCGCAGCGTGGATCAAAGCGGACACCGGTGTCGGACCGGCCATAGCATCGGGCAACCAAGTGTATAGAGGAATCTGTGCCGACTTACCGGTAGCGCCAACGAACAACAGCAGAGTCAGAGCAGTGATTACGCTGGAACCCACCGGAAATTCAGCGGCGCGTTCAAACACCACTGAGTATTGCAGCGATCCGAAAGTTGTGAAAATCAGCAGCATGCCCAGCAGGAAACCGAAATCGCCGATCCGGTTGACCACAAAGGCCTTCATACCGGCGCGGGCGTTGTTTAAATCTTCATACCAGAAACCGATGAGCAGGTAACTGCACAAGCCTACACCTTCCCAGCCTAAGAACATCAGCAGGTAGTTGTCGGCCATGACCAGCATAAGCATAAAGAACGCGAACAGATTAAGCTGCGTGAAGTAACGCACCACCCCGGGATCGCCCTTCATGTAGCCGATGGAATAGACGTGAATTAAAAACCCGACGCCGCTGACCACCAGAATCATGATGGCGGAAAGCGGGTCAATCTGGAAAGAGACATTGACCAGAAAATCACCGACTCCAAACCAAGTGTAGAGGGTTTGGATCAAAACTCGGCCATCGTGCGGCAGATTCAGCAACCGGAAGAAAACCATCAGCGAAACCAGGAACGAGGCGAACATCGCCAGACTGGCGATGATTCCGGCGACGGCTTCTTTCTGCTTGCGGCGCAGCAGTCCGTTAATCAGGAATCCCATTAGTGGGAATGCGGGGATCAGCCAGAGGAGGCTGCAAGGGGTGACGTGTAAGGCTTCGTGCGACATTTTAAGTTCAATTTGGGTAGGCGGTTTCTACCATTTCATCAGATTAACCCGGTCAATGTTGACCGTTTCCTTCTGGCGGAAGAGGACGACAATGATGGCCAGCCCAACGGCCACCTCGGCAGCAGCAACAGCCACCACGAAGAAAACGAAGATCTGGCCGCCGGGGTCGCCCCAATGACGGGCGAAGGCTACGAAGGCGAGATTGACGGCATTCATCATCAGTTCGATGGAGGCGAAGATGATGATGGCGTTCTTGCGGGTCAACACACCGGCTACGCCAATGCTAAAGAGGATAGCCGACAGGACCAGGTAGTGGTTTAAGGAAACGACCATTTTAGTTGAGAGTGCGATGGGTATATTTGTCGGGGTCGGGGGCGACCCCGACTACGGATTTCGGTGATCGGTTTACCGTGTACAATTTACGGTTTGCGGTCTTTCTTCGCCAGGACGATAGCGCCAATGATGCCGGCCAGGAGCAGGAAACTGGCAATTTCGAAGGGGAGCAGATAGACGCTGAAAAGCATTTGGCCGATACTCTCCACCGATCCCAATTCGGCGGCGGAACGACTGAAACCGGTGTTTGCCGGGATGGGGACTGAGCGTAAAACGACCGCAGCAACCACCAGCAGGATCAGCGCCACCGCCACGCCGGTAACTTTCAGCGCCGGTTTGACGCCCTCTTCAATGGCTTTTAGATTCAGGAGCATAAGCACGAACAGGAAGAGCACCATGATCGCGCCGGCGTAGATGATCACCTGAATCGCCGCGATAAAGGGCGCGGAGAGCAGCACGAACAACGCTGCCAACCAGAACAGCGTCATCACCAGAAAGAGCACCGAGGCCAGGGGATTCTTCTGGAGGATAACCATCAGAGCGCAAAAGATGGTCAAAGCCGAGAACAGCAGGAAGAAGGCAGTTTCCATGTCAGGAGTTTATCAGTATGCAAGCATTTTTATTACAATGGGTTATGATGACTTAAACCCTAACGACTGCATGTTGAATGCAGGGATAAAATAAAACATTTCACAAAATACGCATTTCAGCTATGTAAATCAATTACTTTATGCCCTTTTTTCTGAAAAATACCGTACCACAAGGCTGAGAGATCCGTAGTTTTTTCCCAGAGTTAATTTATTAACTCAAGCAAGTACTTTCCTTCTCCACCATCTCTTTCTTAAAAAATAGCGTACAATTATATGTATAACGGATAATCCCAGATCCAAAGTATTGATGTGAATTGCCATTAGACAGTATGACCACTTTGTGGACCAATGATATCAATTAGCCAGGACAAATGTTATGAACTGCTCCAGAATGCAAAGATCCGTCCCTGATTTGTGGATCAACGACTTGAACTTTCGGAGGAAAGCGGCGGTCGAAATGCACCTTAGCCTCTGCCCCGCCTGCCGTAAATGGTACGTTATCTGGCAAAATATTCGCGACCTGGGGTGGGAACAGATCCGCCTTCCTCAAAGGTTAAATTGGCAACCCTTCAACCAAGCACTGGAACATGAAATACGACATCATATCCAGACGGAATAAGGGGTGTGGCTTTTCGTCACCGAATCTGGGCTATTCTACGGAATAGTGCGGCTTTTTTACCGGTAAATCTCAACGCCAGGTTAATCCCGTAACCGTTAGGCAACAGTAGTCCACCGATCTATAAGTGGAGAAAATGTGTCCAACAGCAAGATTACTCTGTCAGTTCAGGGGATGACCTGCGGGGGTTGTGAAAAAGCCGTGGAACGGGCGCTGCTATCGGTACGAGGAGTGCTATCCGCCCAGGCTTCCCGCGATCAGGCGCAAGTTGCTGTGGAATATGATTCCGTTGAGACCAGCCCTGCACAGTTGCTTCAGGCAGTGGAAAAAGCTGGATACAAAGTGGCTTGATCTTTAAGGCTTTAGCTTATATCTTTTAATCACAAACGGCCATTAGGGCCGTTTGGCATTTGGGCCCCAAATTTTGCACTTTCTATTACCCATTCATTGACTCTTTCAGAAACATATATATTGACAATTACATTTAATGTTTGTATATTGTGCAATCGGACTTCCGCTCTGTAAATATCCATCGGTTCGAAGAACTAATCTACATCCAAGCGCCTTTCCTGCATGGTACGTCTCGCCGCCTTTGCCTCAGGACGAGGATCAAATTTTTCAGGCATCCTGAAATTCCTGGCCGAACGCGATCTTCCGGCCCGCTATGTTCTGCTGGTCAGCGACCGTTCGCACCCGCCTGTTGCAGATCTGGCTCTTGAGGCCAGCATCGCTTTTCTCCATCTGAATTCCAAAGGTTTCCCTTCACCGGAAGCCTATTCAGTGCGGCTGCTGCGGGAACTGGAGAACTATCAAGTGGATTGGATCACTCTTGCGGGTTACCTGAAGATTATTCCTCCGGCGATTGTGGAACAGTTCCACGGGAGGATACTGAACATTCACCCAGCGCTGTTGCCGTCGTTCGGCGGGCCGGGAATGTACGGAGAACGCGTGCATCAGGCCGTAATTGCATCCGGCGTGAAGGTCTCCGGGGCTACCGTACACATTGTGGATGAGCAGTACGACCACGGCCCCATCGTCATGCAGGAGACTGTGCCGGTATTTTACGAAGATACGCCTGAAACGCTGGCGCACCGCGTACTGGAGGTAGAGCATCGCATTTACCCTCAAGCGGTGGAATTGGCGGTGACTGGAAGATTGAAGATTCTTGGCCGGCGAGTGGAAGTTTTACCTTAACTAAATTTAAACTGGTGGTGCCGGACGTCCTCGTCCGGCACAGGTTGAACGGTCAGACGAGGACGTTTGACCACACCGCAATACGACGCGTAATCGGGGTCGTCACCGACCCGGATCAACTTAGAGAGATTTCAATATGTCCAGCAAACGTGCTCTGTTATCCGTCTACGACAAGACCGGCATTGTTGAATTCGCCCGTGACCTGGTCCGATTAGGCTTTCAAGTCATTTCCACAGGGGGCACCTCTAAAACCTTGGAACAGAATGGGATCTCCCACCTGCGGGTGGATGAGGTCACCGGTTTCCCGGAAATCCTGGAGGGCCGGGTCAAGACGCTGCACCCGGCCATTCATGGCGGATTGCTGTTCCGGCGGGATCGCGAGGAAGACCGTCGCAGCATTGCGAAGCTGGGCATTGAACCGTTGGATTTGGTGGCGGTTAATTTGTATCCCTTCGCCCGTACTGCCGCCGATCCCCAGGCCAAACCTGAAGACGTCATCGAAATGATTGACATCGGCGGGCCGTCCATGCTGCGCAGCGCCGCCAAGAACTTCCGCTGGGTGCTACCCGTCTGCAACCCGTCGCGATACCCGGAAATCATCAAGACTCTCGAATCCGGGGAAATCAGCGAAGCCTATCGTCGCGAACTGGCCGCCGAAACTTTTGCGCAAACCTCGCAATATGATGCTGCGGTAACGGACTGGTTTTCCAGAAGGGTCGAGCAGGAGCAGGATCTGCCTGAGAATCTGAGCCTGAATTACCGTCTCCATCAGCCATTGCGCTACGGCGAAAACCCCCACCAGAAAGCTGCCTTCTACCGGGCCGGCCAGCGCTCTTCCTGCTATGAACAGTTGGGCGGCAAGGAACTATCATACAATAATCTGCTGGATCTGGAAGGAGCCGCCGGGTTAGCGCAGGAATTTGAACAATCCGCTGTGGTCTTAGTGAAACACACCGTGCCCTGCGGCGCAGCCGTAGGCGAGGATACAGTTGAAACCTACCGGCGGGCATTCGCCACCGACACCTCCAGCCCCTTTGGAGGCATCGTGGGTCTGAATCGGCCGGTCACACAGGCTTTGGCGGCGGAACTGGCGGAGATTTTCTACGAAGTGATCGTAGCGCCGGATTTCGAACCGGGGGCGCTGGAAATCTTACGCAAGAAGAAGAACTTGCGCCTGATCAAGCTGTCTGCGCCACTGAACAGTGGGGCTGCTCCATTGGGAAATCGTGAACTCCGCAGCGCTTTTGGAGGTGTGCTGGTTCAGGATCGCGATCATTTCGCAGCCGACCGAAATTCCTGGCGCGTAACCACGAAACGGCCACCCACCGCGGCGGAATGGGCCGGTTTAGCCTTCGCCTGGAAGGTGTGCCGCTGGGCCAAATCCAACGCAGTAGTGTTCGCGGGGGCGGACCGCACGCTGGGGATCGGACTGGGACAGACGTCACGGGTGGATGCCGTGGAACTGGCTATCGCCCGCGCTCAAAAATATGGCGTCAGCCTGGAATCCTCCGTGCTGGCGTCGGACGCTTTCTTCCCCTTCGCCGACGGAGCTTTGGGAGCGATCAACGCCGGAGCTAAGGCGATCATCCAGCCGGGCGGATCGGTGCGCGATGAAGAAGTCATTGCCGCCTGCGACCGGCACGAAGTTAGCATGGTGTTTACGGGGGAGCGGCATTTCCGGCATTAGGTAGACGCGCTTATGGAGTTCCAAATAATCGGAGAAATTAGATTTGTCTGTACAATCGCGTCCGACCGTACAATACGTGAATTACGCAGGCTCAATCGCAGATATGGAAAGGCAAAATGGCGAAAACGATCTGGTGTCGCCAAAATCAGATTGAGCAATGGGATCATCAGGCTTGCAGAGCTTCATTGGTATGAAGGGCACGGGAAGGGGAAGAAAGAGCTCAAAATCAAGAAATATCTGGGGTGAAATACTATGAAACCTAGATTTTTAGTTTGCGTCAAAAATAGTGGCTATGAAGCCTCGCTTGAACTGAGAAAGCTTTATGAGAGACTTCATGATAAAGAGGCTGAAGGGTTCGGTCAGGTCAGGATAATAGATGAATCTGGAGAAGACTATCTTTATCCACAAGAATTTTTTGCCCCGGTCAGCCTTCCGCTTAAAACGCGGAGCAAAATCATGGCCGAGTATCCGATCTGAAGAATATACGAGTATGGTTGTTTTATCGGGAGTACCCTATGGTAAAACAAAAATCCGCGCGGTCTCTTCCCATATCCGTAATTTTAATCGCCGGATTTCTATGCTGGCCTATTGCTGACGCGATTGTTGCGGGGATTTCCCTGCAACAGTGATGGAAATTAGTTATTTCATTCGCCATTTACTTGATCCTGATCGGTGTTTTGCTTGTCGCACGAAATAGGTGGAAGAAGTCGATAAAGCCCGAAGTAACCAAAGAGTTTGGGGAGAATTAAATAAGTAAGGAACCACTCTCATGCCGTTTTCTTTCCTGCGCATGTTCTCGGCGGACATCGCCATTGACTTAGGGACCGCCAACACGCTGGTGTACGTCAAGGGCAAAGGGATCATGGTGCGCGAACCGTCCATCGTGGCGGTGCGCAACAGCGACCGCAAAGAAATAGCCATCGGCCACGAAGCCCGCGCCATGATGGGGAAAACCCACCCTGACATCCAGGTGGTGCGCCCTATGAAGGACGGGGTCATTGACGACGACGAAGTCGCCGAAGTGATGATCCGCGCTTTTATCCGCCGGGTGCACAAGAACCGCCTGGTGCGGCCACTGGTGATTGTCTGCGTGCCTTCCGGCGTGACCAAGTCGGAAAAGCGCATCATTCGCAATTCGGCGGAGCAGGCCGGAGCGCGGGAGGTTTACCTGATTGCCGAACCCATCGCGGCAGCGCTGGGAGTCGGCCTGCCGGTCATGGAGCCAATGGGCAACATGGTGGTGGACATCGGCGGAGGCACGACTGAAATTGCGGTCATCTCGCTGGGAGGCATCGTGAACGACACCTCCATCCGCATCGCCGGAGATGAAATGGACGAAGCCATCGTACAATTTATGAGGCGCAATTACAACCTGCTCATCGGCGACCGCACGGCGGAAGAGATCAAGTGTACGATCGGGTCAGCCATGCCTCTGGAACCGGAACTAACCATGATCGCCAAGGGGCGCGACCTGATTGCCGGGATCCCCAAGGCCATTGAGATCAGTTCCGTGGAAATCCGCGAGGCGCTGGCCGAACCGGTCAACGCCGTGGTGGACGCGCTCAAAGCTTCGTTGGAGAAAACCCCGCCGGAGTTGTCGGCGGACATCCGCGACCGAGGCATCATCCTGACCGGTGGGGGATCGTTATTGAAAGGATTGGATCGCCGCTTGCGTGATGAAACCAACCTGCCCATCAACATCGCTGAAGACCCGCTGACCTGTGTGGTGCGCGGAACGGCCAAGGTTCTAGAAGAATTCGCGACGTATCAAAAAGTGTTGCTAAGAGGCTAACGGCATGGCGGGGATGTCGGCTTTTCTGGAAAAATTCCATCTGGAAAGCCTGGAACCGTGGATTGTCCTGGGACTGGCGGTTCTGATATCATTGGGATTGATGGCTACCAGCGAACGGCCCGGCACTGAAGCGGTGCGCGTACGCACGACGGAGATGCTGGAGGTCTTCGTGCGTCCCATAAATTTGATCCCTACCATTGTCAGTCTGAAAGGGGAGAATACCCGCTTGCGAGCGGAAAATACGCGCCTGAAGATCGAAACCTCCCAGCTTCGGGAAGCACAGTTTGAGAATCTGCGGTTGCGTCAAATGTTGGATTTCAGGGAAGGATCGAGCTTAACTTTACGTTCAGCACAGGTCATCGGCAAAAACCCGTTGCCCGGCGTGAGTTCACTGTTGATCAACGCGGGTTGGAACGCGGGAGTGCGCAAGAACATGGCCGTAGTCAATGATCGGGGCTTGATCGGCGAGGTGAGCCGCGTCGGGAGCGGCACTTCGGTCGTACATTTACTGACCGACCGAAACGTAGGCGCCGCCGTGCGTCTGTCCAATTGCCGGGCTGATGGCATCACTTCCTGGATGGGCGGCAAGAACCTCATGATTGAGGGCATCGCCAGCGCCACACCCGCGCGGTTGGGTGAAGAGGTAATCACTTCCGGCTTGGACGGAGTTTTCCCACCCGGCATTCTGGTAGGCCAAGTGATTCGAACTCAGCGAGCCGGGGAAAATTTATTTCTCGAAATCGAGGTTGAACCAGCGGCTGATTTTTCGACGATAGAGGAAATCTTTGTAGTTTGGGATAACGAACCGCACCAGACGCCATGATCCTTCACCTCCTGCACCTTCTGATCGGCGTCATCATCGTGGTTCTCCAGATCACTCTGGCCAATTACATCGCCATATTCTCGGTGAAACCGGACCTGATAGTGATATTTCTGGTCGTGCGGGGACTGATTTCAGGTTCGACGGCGGGGGTTATCTGGGGATTCACCTTGGGTTTTCTGGCGGATGCTGTGAGCGGTGGTTTAACGGGAATGGGTTCGTTGGCTTATTGTGTGGCGGGTTTCATCGCCGGTCGGGTAGGCGCTGGAAAGATGATCGGTCGAGTTCATTACATGTTCGCTTTAGCGGTTTCGAGCGTGGTCGTAAATCTGATATTCTACTACTTCGGTGAACCCTGGAGAGAACAGGGATTATTGATGCCCTTGCTGAAGCACACGATTCCCGGCATCCTGTATACTTATGGCCTGGGTATGGTGTGGATGATGTCGCCATTCTGCCGCTTTTTAGCGGAGAGAAGACGTGGTTGAGCATGATAATGCCATCCGGCTGCGTTGGCTGTTAACGATTAGCCTGTTCCTCATTCTGGTTTTATGGGCGCGCTTATTCGAACTGCAAGTGATGCGCACCGATGAGTACCGCCGCAAAGCGAACGCCAACAGCATCAGGGTCATCGAAGAACTCCCCGGGCGAGGGCTAATCGTAGACCGATACGGTCGTGTTATCGTCGAAAACAAACCCTCCTATTCCCTCACCGTCATCCCCAACGAAGTTCGCAAATCTTCCAACACGCTGGAGGAGTTGTCCCAAATCCTGCAACAACCGGAAGACACTATTACAGCCGAATTACCCCGTCACGGTGTGGCCATTTATCAGCCCATGAAACTGGCTCGGGACATCAGTTTCCCCACCTTGGCGGCACTAAAAGCTCGCTATTGGGATTTGGCGGGCGTTAGCTATCAGTTCGAACCCAAGCGATCTTACCCTTATGGTGTTGCACCTCATGTTCTTGGATATATCGGGGAAATTTCCGAAGCGGAGAAAAAGCGGTTTCCCAACCGTAAAACCGGCGACATTGTCGGTAAGCAGGGCGTGGAGCGCAAATATGACGATCTGCTCGCCGGGCAGAAGGGATACCGTTTTTTAGAGGTTAACGCGTTAGGACAAATCATCGGGGAAATGGCGGAAGAATACCTCCCGCCACGCAGCAGCGGCAAACTATTTCTGACTCTGGATCTGGAGCTACAATTTCTGGCCGAAGAGCTGATGGCGGGAAAAATCGGCGCTTTGGTCGCCTTGGATCCTAATACGGGAGAAATACTGGCGATGGTATCGCAACCGGAATATCGCCTGGACGATTTTGCCGGAGTATTGCGCAGCGACACCTGGCGTCAATTACAGGAAGATCCCGGAGTGCCTCTGTTGAATCGCGCCACGCAGAGCGGTTACCCGACTGGTTCCACTTACAAACCCATGGTTCTGGCAGCGGCCATTGAGGAAGGAATCGTCAATCCCGAAACCCGGATTTACTGCTCAGGAGGCTATAACCTGGGGCGTGTTTATCACTGTTTTAAGAAGGAAGGGCATGGAACGGTTGATCCGCTGATGTCCATCGAACAGTCGTGCGACGTGTTCTACTATACTTTGGGGCATAAATTGGGCGCAGAGCGCTTGGGGAAATATCAGCGGGAGTTCGGGTTTGGGTCTCGCACCGGTATAGATATCGAGAACGAAATTAAAGGTAATGCCCCGGATAAGAAATTCTTCGATCGCAAGTTCGGCGCAGGCGGTTGGAGTCCGGGACTGACTCTGAATGTGGCTATCGGCCAGGGAGAGGTATTGGCAACGCCCTTGCAACTGGCTCATTACTGCGGGATTATGGCTACTGGAGGACTTGACGCCACCCCGCATCTGTTTTTGAAGACTCACCAGGAAGAGATGGGTTTGGTGGAGTATCAACCGCAGACGCGTTGGGTAAATATCAAACCGGAAACATTTGCCTTTGTGCGCGAGGGTATGCGTCGCGTGGTGGAGGGCAACGGCGGCACAGCCCGACGGTTCAAAGATCCTCGATGGCAGTTGGCGGGTAAAACCGGGACTGCTCAAAATCCTCACGGCGATGATCATTCCCTCTTTATCGGATTTGGGCCGTTTGAAAAACCGATCATCGCGGTGGCCGTGGTCGTGGAAAACGGTGGATTTGGTTCGGCTGTCGCCGCCCCCGTGGCGATTAACGTCATCAAACGGTACTTAGAAACTCAAATTCAACCAGACAGTGTCTCGCGCCTTCCTGACAGCTTATTGGTTAAACTGTGGCAAGCGGGACTATATAAAACTGAACTGTTGCCGGTTGCCGACAGTAGCGCTGTATATCACACGACTTCTCCCATAACTGCTCAATCTGCCACTGCCGATGTGGAACCAGATCTCGCGGATTAAACTCAAGAAGTTGGACGGCTGGCTCCTATTCGGAGTGCTGGCTTTGACCGGGCTATCCCTGGCATTACTGGTCAGCGTCAGATCCCAGGGGCAGGACGAGATACCGTATTTGTTTCGGCGGCAATTACTGTACGCTTTGGTCGGCGGGTTCCTGATGGCCAGCGCGGCAGTGATGTCGCCGCGAGTGCATTTCGGCTTGGCGTATGTTTTGTATGGGATCTGCGTTGCCATTTTACTTGGCACGGTCGCCTGGGGCAGCATCGCCAAGGGAGCGGTACGCTGGATAGATGTAGGGCTGTTCACGTTCCAACCGTCAGAACCGGCAAAAATCGGTCTGATCCTGGCACTGGCGCGATTAACCACCGACAAAAAATATGATCCTGACCGCCTCACGCATCTATTGCGAGCCATCGCGTTAACCCTATTGCCGCTGGGCTTGGTGATGGCGCAACCGGACCTGGGCACGTCCATCATCTTTGCGACGGTGTTTTTATTCATGGTAATCGGCGCGGGAACCCCGCCGGCTTATATCTTGCTATTAGTCAGCCCGGTCATTGCCGCGATTACCTCTTTCCATATACTGGTATTCATTGGATTTATTCTGACGCTAATCATCGTGGCCTGGCGCATGAAAATTTTCATGGGGTTATTTGTGTTTATTTTAGCTGTTAACCTCGCCATCAGCGCAGCGACACCAATGTTGTGGAACCACTTGAAACCTTATCAACAGCAGCGGCTGATCACTTTTATCAATCCGGAGGCGGACCCTAAGGGATCGGGATATCAAATCATCCAATCGAAAGTGGCGGTGGGATCGGGTGGGGTTGCCGGCAAAGGGCTGGGGAAGGGGAGCCAAACCCAACTCATGTTCCTGCCTGAGCAGCATACTGATTTCGTATTTTCCATGCTCAGTGAAGAATTGGGATTTCTGGGCGCCAGTGCGGCGTTGTTGCTATATGCACTGGTATTGTTCCGAGGTTTTCGTGCGGCACAGCGGTGCCAGGGCCGCTATACCGCCCTGGTCTGTGTAGGGTTATCCGCCATGCTGACGGCCCATATCTTCATCAATATCGGCATGGCTGTGGGTTTGATGCCCGTAACCGGTTTGCCTCTGCCGTTCTTAAGTTACGGCGGATCTTTCTTGTGGACGGCCATGGTTTCGGCAGGGATAATTTTAGGCGCGCAATTCAGATGGGGGGATTATACCCCCTAAGCCGCATTGATTTTACTTGACTTTACCCCAATTCCATGCTTACCATTAATAATCGTAACGCTCTTACTCAGCAATTCAAACGAGAAGATGGAATCACAAATTCACATTACCGCAGAGCATGACCAGATCCGGCGTGAATTGAAAGAAATTCGCGACCTCCCCACTCTGCCGGCTGTTTTCGTGCGGGTCATTAAAGCGTTGCGGAATCCCAATACCTCCGTCAAGGACATTGCCGCAGTGGTGGAAACCGACCAGGCTATCACCATGAAGATCCTGAGGTTGATCAATTCTTCGTTCTATGGGATTTCCCGGTCGGTGGATTCGGTGCATCAAGCAATCGTGCTATTGGGAGCCAATACACTCAAAAATGTAGTAATCTCGGCATCAGTGTTCAAGGCTTTGGGGGGAAGCGGAAAAGACCGGATATTCAATCGAGAAGCTTTCTGGCAGCATTCCATCGGTTGCGGCATGATCGCTCGTTATCTGGGCAATCGCACCGGTCATGGCCGTGAGGAGGAAGGCTTCATCGCCGGCATCATCCATGACATCGGCAAGGTGGTGCTTGATCAATATTTTCACGATAAGCTGGCCTTGGTGGCGGAGCAGGTCAAGACGAAGAATATCTCATTTTACCAAGCGGAACGAGAAGTAATCGGCATCAGTCATGCGGAGATTGGAGCTTTTCTCGCAGAGACCTGGAGCCTGCCGGAAAAATTGGTTGACGTCATCGCTCACCACCATCACCCAGGTACACCCGGACAAAACGGAGCCTTAACTGCGTTGGTGGCGGTATCGGATATGCTGGCGCGTCGTTATGGTGTAGGATCCGGCGGTGATGATCTGATTCCCCAGATCGAGGCGGCGACCTGGACGCAGGTTGGCGTTAATCCCGGCCAAATTGACGCTTGGGATGAGGGTCTGAAGGCGGAAATCGAAAAAGGTAAAGAGCTGTTGGAAGTATTGACAAGCTGATTCATTAATATGGTATATAATTTAAGCCCTGTTTCAATGCGAAACCGGGCTTATTATTTTTGCGACTGAATTTCAATGATACTTTTTTTCATTTATCCTTTTATTTCACGAATATATTTCGTAATATGTAAACTTGAAGACGAAAATCTAATAAAATCCTATTTTCCACAATTTCATGAAGGCTGCCATGAAAAACTTCCTACCAGGCCCAACGATGGTCAAACCAGAGGTGCTGGCTAAATTGTCTCACCCCATCATCGGGCACCACACTCCTGAGTTTCATGAATTAATGAGCCGTCTGAATCCGGCACTGCAAAAGCTCTTCGGAACTCGTCACTCGGTGTTCTCGTTCACCGCCACCGCTTCGACCGCGATGGAAGCCGCGTTGACCAATGCCGGCGGCGAGAAGATGCTGATTGTATCCAATGGCTTATTTGGAGAGCGTTGGGCGCGAGCAGCGGCACGCATGAGTTTGAATCACCGGGTGATGAACATCGGCTGGGGCATTCCGTACGATCCCGCGGAAGTGCGACGCACACTCCATTGGGGCAAATTCGATAGTATCATCCTGGTGCATGGTGAAACCTCCACCGGGATGCTGAATCCCATCGAACCGATCCACGAGATGCTGGAGGATTGGCCGGAGGTGCTGTTGATCGTGGATGCCGTGGCCACGATAGGGGGCGTGGATTTGCGGATGGACGATCTGGGCATTGACGTGCTCATCGGCGGATCACAAAAATGCCTGGCCTTACCACCGGGGATCACTCCCGTGGGCATTTCGCCGCGAGGCCTACGCATGGCGCGCGGCAGTTTCCGCAAGGGTTATGCCTTTGATTTCAATCTATGGCAGGAACGCTGGAAGAAACAAGAGGTGGTGTGCACACCTGCTATGCCACAACTATATGCCCTGGAATATCAGCTCGACAACATAGAAAAAGAAACCTTACAGTCGCGTTGGGAACGACACCTGAAACTGGGGCGCCTGACCTTAGAATGGGCTGCAAAAAATGGTTGGAAGCCGTGCAGTCCGGAAGGATACCAGTTGCCCTCGGTAAGTTGTCTGATTCCTCCCAAGACGCGGGATCACACTGCTCCAGTAGTCGAAGCCATGCGGGAACGGGGATACCTGATAGATAACGGGCAGGGCAAACTTGAAAATGGGTCCATCCGCATCGGGCACATGGGCGACTGGTCGGTGGAGGAAACAAAAGAAATGCTCGGAATGCTTTCCAAGGCTGTAAAAGTCAAGGGATAAAACACAAAAAGCTGGCCCGTATGCTGCGGGCCAGCATTAAAAACTTCCGCCTCCGAAATAGCCTTAGGTGGAAACTTCAGTTTTAACTGAACTTACTTTCTGTACCTTGCCGGCTTGAATGCATGAAGTGCAAACGCGACGGTGGCGCACAGTCCCGCTTTCGATCACACGGATGCGCTGCAGGTTAGGATACCAGCGGCGCTTGGTCAAATTGTGAGCGTGGCTGACGGAATGTCCCACCAGGGGTTCTTTTCCGCAAATTTCGCAACGTCTGGACATAGGATCAATTTATCGAGAATGAGAGACTATAAATTTCATTGGAATATTCAATTTAATGAAATTATATCCTTCATGCAAGGAAAAAATTAGCAATCTATTTTCAAACTTCCCTGTTGCATGGCACAACAAGTTTTTTCCATTTTCTGCTTAAAGTGTATTGACAAGCGGCGATTTATTGTTATATTATACCTTAACGGGGCGTGATGATAATCTTTAACCGATCGAGGGGAGCATGATTGCTGTCGAAGTAACCGGAGTCTCGGTCTGTCCACCGTACCAAGGTTACGTTGTCATCCTAAGGGAGAAGGAAGGCGAACGGTGGCTTCCGATATTCATCGGAGCCGCAGAGGCGCAAGCCATTTCCTTGTTACTGCAGGATCTTCATTATTCCCGCCCCCTCACCTTCGATTTGTTTCATAGCTTGTTGCGGGTTTCGCACGCTCAGGTAAGTCAGATCACTGTCACTGAACTGAAGGATAATACCTTCTACGCCCTGATTGACCTGAAAACCACTAATGGAGACCAACAGATTGATGCCCGTCCTTCAGATGCTATTGCCCTGGCGTTAAAATCCAAGGTTCCCATTATGGTCGCCGATGAAGTTATGAAAGCCGCCGCCATCATCGGGGATCGAAGTGAGGTCCAGCCCAGTTCACTGGACGAAATCGCCTCGCTCAACAAACAGCTCCAGCAGGCTTTGGAAACCGAGGCTTATGAAGAAGCTGCCCGACTCAGAGATCTGATCAAAGAGTTGGAAAAGAAAGAACATTTGCGCTAATCGGATCTGTTGATATGCAAACTTAAGGATCATTTCCGGGTGGAGGTGATCCTTTTTAGCTAATGGAGGCGAAAATTATGGATAGTAATCCGAAAGACAAACAGAGCGAGATGTTCTTGGGCCTGGTGGTCTCTTTTCAAGTCAGCGCGTTGCAGTTCATGGGTAAGCTGGTTAATCCGGTGAGTGGCAAGGTCGAACGCGATTTGGCTGGAGCTGCGGCGTCGATTGACATGTTGGACATGCTGGTCGCCAAAACCAGAGGCAATTTGACTCCGGAAGAAAGCCAGATGTTGCAGGAGGCGGTGTCTCATCTGAAATTGAACTATGTGGCGGAGTTAAACCAACCGACTCCCCAGCCGACACCTGAATCACCAGAAACGCCACCCCCCGAAGTTGCTGGATAGGGGGTAAGTTCGTTCGCCTGGGACGCGCGAATTGACGGTGCTGTTAGAATAGCCGAAAAAATCGTTGCAACTATCGCCTTTACCGTGTATATTCCCTTACTGAAAATAGCCGGAATAACCCTGGAAGCGCCTCTCATCTTGGCGCCGATGGCCAATGTCACGGATAGCCCCTATCGCCTGATGTGCCGTCTGAACGGCGCTTGTCTCGTTTACACCGAATTGATCAGCGCCGAGGGCATTCTGCACCAATCGAAAAAAACCTGGGCGCTGGCGGGGTTTCAGCCCGAAGAACGGCCCATTGGCGTGCAGATCTTCAGCCACAATCCGGAGGCGTTGGCCCAAGCTGCTATTCTGATCGAAGAGAAACTCAAGCCGGAAATTATTGACCTGAATTTCGGCTGCCCAGTCCCCAAGGTAGTCAAACGAGGCGCCGGAGCCGGGTTCATGAAAGATCCCGAGAGGATCGCTGAAGCTATCAGCAAAGTGGTCGGAGCCGTCAAAACGCCGGTGACAGCCAAATTCCGTAGCGGGCCCAGCGCTTCCAATTTGACCGTCGTGGAAGCCGCTCAGGCAGCCGAAGCGCAAGGCGCCGCAGCAGTAACGGTACATGCCCGCACGACGGATCAGGGATTCCAAGGCCATGCGGATTGGGAAGTCATCGCCCGCGTGAAACAGGCGGTCAAGATCCCGGTCATTGGCAATGGCGACGTGGTAGACGGGAATTCGATGCTGGCGCTCTTCCAGGAAACCGGTTGTGACGGCGCTATGATCGGCCGAGGCGTGATGGGCAACCCCTGGATCTTTCAGGAATGCCGCGCTGCTTTGGAAAGCCGATCCTGGCAGCGGTTGACGCCGGCGCAGATGTGGCCGCATATCGAATTCCACTACCGCAAGGCAGTGGAGCTGAAAAAACTTAACGGCATCTGGGAGATGCGTCGCTACCTGTCCTGGTACAGCAAAGGAATACCGGGAGCAGCGGAATTTCGGCAGCGCGTGTTCCACAGTGAAGACCCGGATCATGTGCTTGAAATATCGAGGAAATTCTTCTTGAAATTGGTAACAGTTTGAACGAACAGACCTTGAAAACCTGGCTGGCGCAGTACAAAGCCGGGGACATCACTGAAGCTGAGCTCATTGAGAAGCTGCGGCATCTGCCGTTTGAGGATCTCGAATTCGCCAAGATTGACCACCACAGGTCGCTGAGGCGCGGCTTTCCGGAAGTGATCTACGGCGAAGGCAAGGATCTCGAGCAGATCGTAGCCATTGCCGAGAAGCTGCGGGACCACGGCAACCCGGTGCTGATCACCCGGCTGGACGAAACTAAGTTCGCGGGAGTTTTAAAGACGTACCCCGAGGCAAAGGCGAATGCCAAGGCGAGAACGGTGACAGTGTCGGGAGGTCAAACATTCCTGTCTGACCTAAACATCACGGATTCAAAGACAGACAAGAATGTCAGCCCCCCTAACGTCTCAACCGTGCGTGGGTTGGTCATCAGCGCGGGAACCTCGGACATGAGCGTGGCCGAAGAAGCAGTGGAAACGCTTGAGGCTTTCTCTTACCCCTGCGACCGGCTTTACGACGTGGGGGTCGCGGGCCTGCACCGCTTGATGTCTCACAACGAATTAATTTCCAAAGCCAATGTCATTACGGTGGTAGCAGGAATGGAAGGCGCGTTAGCCTCAGTGGTCGGCGGCCTGGTGGACGTGCCGGTCATCGCCGTGCCCACTTCTGTGGGATATGGCGCCAGTTTTGGAGGGTTGTCCGCATTACTGGGAATGTTAACAGGCTGCTCGGGGGGAGTGGCCGTGGTCAATATTGACAGCGGTTTCGCGGCGGGATACATGATGGCGGTAGTGTTGAGGAATTTGGAGAAACGGAAGTAGGGGGGGGAACGACGTGTCCAAAAGCATCAATCCCAAGACGAACAGCGAGGAGGCGAGGCAGCGTCTGCTCAAGGATTTCCAGAACATCTCGGAAGAGATGGAAAACCTGATGCAGGGGTTCTTCAGCGATAAAATGCGCGCCGCGCCTTCGCCGGGACGCGGATTTTCACCACCCATGGACGTCTTCGAGACCGAGGATGAAATCATCTGCCTTCTAGACCTGGTGGGCGTGGGGCTCCAGGATCTGGAAGTTCATATCGAGGCTGGGACACTTCGCATCAACGGCGTGCGCCGAGAACTACCCGGCTTTGAACGCCGGCATTACCATAAAATGGAGTTGGATTTCGGCGCGTTTGGGCGTAGTCTAACAATCCCGGAACCGGTGGAAGCCCAATCGTTAAAAATCGAGACCTTGAGGGGATATTACCTGGTGCGGCTGCGAAAAGTGTTTTCAGGCTTGAAACCAGCCACAGCGCAGGACGCGGCGGATGAAGTAGATACCCGCCGATAACAGTTCAATGGGGGGAAATAGATGGATACTTTGACCAATGATCAGAAGGCCAAAGACTTAGATCGGTCTGTGGTGCCGGAAGTTTTGCCGGTTTTATCACTCTCTGAAATTGTTGTTTTTCCCGGTGTTATCGTCCCCATGGCCGTGTCCGAAGAGGCGATGATTCGGCTGGTGAACGAGGCTCTTTCCGGCAATAAACTGATCGGTTGTTTCACCCTGAAGCCCAGCGCCGGCAACGCGCCGCGCGAAATTTACCATGCGGGGACCTGTTGCCAGATCATGAAGATGTTCCGGGTACCCGACGGCAGCGTGCGGCTGCTGATTAAAGGATTGGCCAGGATCACCTTCCTGGAGATCATGCGGGAACGGCCTTACCCCCTGGCCCGAGTGGAAGAAATGCATCGCGACCGACGCCGCAGCCTGCGCCTGGAAGCTTCCACCCGCGCCGTGGCCGACGACTTCCGCCGGTTGATTGACATCTCGCCCAATTTGACGGAAGACATCAAGGTTGCTCTTTATAATATTAACGATTCGGAAACGCTGACCGACATGATCGCCTCCCATCTGAACTTGGAGATCGAAAAGAAGCAGGAGCTACTGGAAACCTTTGACTTAGAAGAGCGCATGCGTAAGGTCTCGGCTCTGGTCAGCCGCGAACTGAAGTTACAGGAACTGACGCGCAAAATCCACGACCGGGTCGAAGACGAACTGGACAAGTCGCAGAAGGAATACTACCTGCGCGAGCAGATCAAGGCCATCCGCAAGGAGCTGGGGGAAGAGGATGAAATCTCGTTGGAAGTGCGCGAGCTTGAAGCCCGGATTCTGCGCACAGCTTTACCACCCAAAGCGCGGGAGGTGGCCCAAAAAGAGCTGGAACGCTTGGGCAAAATGAGCCCGGCCGCCGCTGAATACACGGTTTCGCGTACTTATGTGGATTGGATACTGGAACTGCCCTGGCTGGTCTCTTCAGATGAGGATATAGACATAGCCAGGGCCCGGGACGTCCTGGATGAAGACCATTACGGTTTGGAGGATGTCAAAGAGCGCATCCTGGAATACCTGGCTGTGCGTAAGCTACGTAAGGACGTGCGCGGACCTATCCTTTGTTTTGCAGGGCCGCCTGGTGTGGGTAAGACCTCGTTGGGCAAGTCCATCGCCAAGGCGCTGGGAAGGCAGTTTGCCCGAGTTTCCTTAGGCGGCATCCGCGATGAAGCGGAAATTCGCGGCCACCGCCGCACTTACATCGGCGCTCTCCCCGGTCGCGTCATTCAGAAGATCCGGCAAGCGGGGACCAACAACCCGGTATTCATGCTGGATGAAATTGACAAGCTGGGCAGCGATTTCCGCGGCGATCCGGCTTCGGCTCTGCTGGAAGTGCTTGATCCGGAACAAAACAGCTCCTTCAGCGATCATTACCTGGAGATTGATTTCGACCTGTCCAAGGTGCTATTCATCACCACGGCAAATCAGATCTACCAGATTCCGCACCCGTTGCGCGACCGCATGGAGGTCATTTCGCTATCCGGGTACATCACGCCGGAAAAGATCGCCATAGCGCAGCGGCATCTGATTCCCAGGTTGTTACACGATCACGGATTGGAAGACGGCCAGGTGATCTTCAACGAGAAGGCGTTGGAGAACATCGTGGTGGAATACACGCGCGAAGCCGGCCTGCGCGGGTTGGAACGGACACTGGCAGCCATCTGCCGCAAAACGGCCATGCGCCTGGCGCAAGGTGAGTTCGAGCCGGTAAAGGTGAATCCCAAAAATTACCACAGCTTTTTAGGAGTACCAAAATACCAGGCGGACAGCATTCTGCGCAAACCCACAGTGGGTCTGGCTTGGGGCTTGGCCTGGACGCCGGTGGGTGGTGAAGTGCTGGCCATAGAGAGCACCTGGATGCCGGGGCGTGAACACATGCAGCTCACCGGGCACCTGGGCGAGGTGATGAAGGAATCAGCGAACATCGCGCTGTCGTATCTGCGATCCAACGCCAAGGAATGGGGCCTGGCGGAAGATTTCAACGCCCGCAAGGAGATCCACATTCACATACCCGAAGGCGCGACACCCAAGGATGGGCCGTCTGCTGGAGTGACCATGGCAGTGACATTGGCGTCGCTGTTTTCCGGCAAGCCGGTGCGCGAAGATCTGGCCATGACCGGCGAATTGACTCTGCAAGGCCGCGTACTGCCGGTGGGCGGCATCCGGGAGAAGCTGGTGGCGGCGAGGCGGGCGCGCTTAAAGCATATTTTGATGCCTCGCGCCAACCAAAAGGATCTGGAGGAGGTCCCGGATCATATCAAGGATGACCTGCAATTCCACTTCGTGGACACGGTAAATGAAGCGGTGAGATTCGCTCTCAACATGGATGAGCGGAGAAAACCTGCGGGTGAGCGGAGGCAGGCGAGGTAAATACTCTGTAGTAGGTAGGGCAAGCGTCTCTGCTTGCCGTAGGTAGAACAAGCGTCATTTCTTGCTGAAGTCGAGGTCGTCCCCGACCTCAACATGCACGAGGGTGTCATTCCCGCGCAAGCGGGAATCCAGAGCCTCGCCCGGGAATGAATTCCCGACCCTGGATTAAATCCAGGGTTCAGCCCACTGAAGTGGACGGAAAAAATATTCCCGAAGGAGATGAATGTGAATAGCCTGGGGGGTGAAACGGCCGGCTATTCACGTGCAATCCCTTCGGGACCATCAAAAAATTTCATTATAATAGGTGGATAGATGACCGTTCTTGAAAAAATCACAAAACAGTTAAACAAATTGCCTGTCGACAAGTAAAAGCGTATGCTCGAATATGAGCGCTCCTTGGCAGCCCAGAAAGGCGTGAGCAGCAAGGCATTGCTCCGCTTTGCAGGTTCTATCAGTGAACCGGACGCAAAAATCTGGCAGGAAGCAATAGAAGATGGTTGCGAAAAAGTGATCGCCAATCAATGAAGACCACATTCTATTTTCAATCAAACGTTACGATCCGGCGACCATACCTTAAGCTGGAGTGGATCGAAAATATACTCAAAAATCCCATACGAATCGAAACGCAAGCGAATGGCCGAGTCAGATTCTGGGGGTTCGTGCCGGAACATCGGAAATATTTACGCGTAGTCACAGAACCGGACCGAGAGACGATACATAACGCCTTTTTCGATCGCAGGTTCAAGATTGAGGAGAAATAAACATGACCTTCCAATATCACAGCGAAACGGACATGCTGTACATTAAATTGTCCGAAAAGCCCAGCAGCGAATCAGAGGAGATTTCGCCGGGGATCGTCTTAGATTATGACGATAAAAATCAGGTGGTCGGCGTGGAAATCGAAGACGCCAGCCACAAGGTGGATCTGGCCCGGTTGGAATTGAAATCTCTGCCTATTACTACGCTGATCATGAGCGAAATGGAGACACCATAATTCTTGCAAGAGGTTCTCACCATGTCAACCCGCAATATTAAAGCTCCCACCGGCACAACTCTATCCTGCAAAGGGTGGCAGCAGGAAGCCGCCCTGCGCATGCTCATGAATAACTTGGATCCCGACGTCGCGGAAAAACCGCAGGAGTTGATCGTATACGGCGGATCGGGCAAGGCCGCTCGATCCTGGGAGGCGTATGACGCCATCGTGAAAGCGCTCCGTTCTTTGGAAAACGACGAGACGCTGTTGATTCAATCCGGCAAGCCGGTGGGTACCTTCCGCACGCACGAATATTCCCCTCGAGTATTAATCGCCAATGCCAACCTGGTGGGCCACTGGGCCACCTGGGATTACTTCCGCGACCTGGAAAGAAAAGGCCTGATCATGTTCGGCCAGATGACCGCCGGATCGTGGATCTACATCGGCACACAGGGCATCTTGCAGGGCACCTACGAAACTTTTGCGGCGGCGGCCAACCAGCATTTCGGCGGCGACCTATCCGGGCGATTGCTTTTGACCGGCGGCCTGGGCGGCATGGGAGGCGCACAGCCATTATCCGCCACCATGAACGGCGCTGTGATCATCTGCGTGGAGGTGGACGAACAGCGCATTCAACGACGCTTGCAGACGCGTTATGTGGACATCATGGAAACTGACTTAGATCGGGCGCTGAAGATGGCGTTGGATCACAAAGCTCGCAAGCAGCCGCTGTCCATCGGTCTGTTAGCCAACGCCGCCGATGTGTTCCCCGAATTTGTGAAGCGAGGCATCATCCCCGACCTCGTGACGGATCAGACTTCAGCCCACGATGAGCTGAACGGCTACGTCCCCAATGGTATACCTTACGCCGAAGCGCTGGTCTTACGCAAGACCGATCCCGATAAGTATAAGGCGCTGGCATTCAAGGCTATGGCGCAACATGTTCAGGCCATGGTGGACTTGCAGGATCGTGGAGCCACCGTCTTTGATTACGGCAACAACATCCGCAAGCAAGCGCAAAAAGGCGGCTGCGAGCGCGCGTTCGATTTCCCCGGATTCGTTCCGCAGTACATGCGGCCACTCTTTTGCGAAGGGAAAGGCCCGTTCCGTTGGGCGGCGCTGTCCGGAGATCCCGCTGACATCCACCGTACCGACGAAGAGGTTTTGAGGCTATTCCCCCATGACAAGCCTTTAGCGAGATGGA
Source organism: Calditrichota bacterium (assembly GCA_020051775.1). Lineage (GTDB taxonomy): Bacteria > Electryoneota > B3-LCP > B3-LCP > B3-LCP > JAGVQJ01. The sequence goes on from JAGVQJ010000137.1 coordinate 23,883, forward strand.
TCAAGCTCGCGGCTGAGCGCGTGGCCTTTCAGGGATTGCCGGCCCGTATCTGCTGGCTGGGATACGGCGAACGAGCCAAATTCGGTTTGGCGATCAACGAACTGGTGCGCAAGGGCGAGATCAAAGCGCCCATCGTCATAGGCCGCGACCACTTAGACTGCGGCAGTGTGGCTTCGCCCTATCGCGAAACGGAAGCCATGAAAGACGGCAGCGACGCCATCGCCGACTGGCCCATTTTAAATGCACTGCTGAATACCGCATCAGGGGCGTCGTGGGTGAGTTTCCATCACGGTGGAGGCGTGGGCATCGGGTACGCTCTGCATGCCGGGCAGGTGTGCGTAGCCGACGGCACCGATCTGGCCGCGAAACGCCTGGAACGCGTATTGACTAATGACCCCGGAATTGGCGTCGCCCGGCATGTGGATGCGGGGTATGAGAAGGCAATTGAAGTGGCGAAGGAACGAGGGATTAAGATTCCGTAAGGTATACACGACACCGGAATAAATTCCGGTGTCCAACGAGGACACTCGATATCACTTTAGATTTAATTTGGTAAGCGTCGGACGAGGACGTCCAACACCACAGTACTTTTTAAGTGAGAGGCAAATTATGAAACCACGACTGATAAAGCCCGGCATTCACTGGCTGGGGGCGGTGGATTGGAACCGCCGTATTTTCGATTCGCTCATGCTGCTGCCCGACGGCACCAGCTACAACGCCTACTTGGTGGAAGGCGAAGAAAAAACCGCTCTGATAGACACTGTAGAACCGACTATGTCCAACTTGTTAATGCAGCAGTTGGATGGTGTTCATAAAATAGATTACCTCATCGTTCAACATGCCGAGCAGGATCATTCCGGTTCGATACCCATTATTCTGGAGAAATATCCCGGAGCAATGGTGGTCACCTCGCCCAAGTGCAAGGCGATGCTGAAAGATTTGATGACGATCCCGGAAGATAAATTCAAGTTGGTCAATGACGGGGATACGCTACCGCTGGGCGGGCGCACGCTGACCTTCATTTACACACCCTGGGTACATTGGCCCGAGACGATGGTGACCTATTCGCCGCAGGATCGCATTCTGTTCACTTGCGATTTCTTCGGATCACACTTAGCCACCACCGAGCTGTACGCGGTGGATCGCAAACGAGTCTACGAGGGCGCCAAGCGTTATTACGCGGAAATCATGATGCCCTTCCGCACCATCATCCAGAAGAACCTGGAGAAGATCAAAGGGCTGGAGATGGATATCATCGCTCCCAGCCATGGGCCGCTGTACGATTCACCGCAGACCATCATCAGCGATTATCTGGAATGGGTATCGGATAAAGCGAAGAATTCCGTGGTGCTGCCTTACGTGTCCATGCACGACAGCACCGCCCGGATGGTTCATTATCTTATTTCGGCGCTGGTGGATCGCGGCGTAACGGTCTACCCCTTCGATCTGGTCGTGACTGACCCCGGCAAGCTGGCTATGTCGCTGGTGGATGCTGCCACCATCGTTTTAGGGACGCCCATGGTGTTGGCGGGAGCGCATCCTAAAGTTGTATATGCCGCCTTCCTGGCGAACGCGCTTCGCCCCAAAGTAAAGTACGGAGGAATTATCGGTTCGTTCGGCTGGGGCGGCAAGGCGGTGGAACAGTTGTCTTCAACCTTGGCGAACCTGAAATTGGAAATGTTCGAGCCGGTCTTCTGCAAGGGACAACCCAAGGAAGTTGACTTCCAGGCATTGGATAAGTTAGCGGAAGGGATCGCGGGGAAACATCGGGAGAATGGGTTAATATAAAATGCCAACCTGCCTCATCAACATCGCCCGATTGCTCAATCCAAGGGAGAACGGCACTTGGGAAGAACTCGAATCGGCGGCGCTACTATTCGATGAAAGGGTCGTCGCTTGGGGCGAACAAGGAGAAGTCCTGGAGAAAGCCCAGCGAGGCGGAGCTCAGATTGTGGACGCTGGCAACCGTTTGGTGACGCCCGGTCTGGTGGACAGCCACACACACCCGGCATTCGCTGAACCCCGCGCCGGTGAGTTTGAACTTCGCTGCCAGGGCAAGAGCTACAAAGATATTGCCGCGCTGGGCGGCGGTATCCGTTCCTCAGTGCGCGCGTTGCGGGCAATTTCGGAAGACGAACTCGTCGAGCGTATGCTGCCTCGACTGGATCGCTTTCTGGAGTACGGCACAACAACAATCGAGGCAAAATCCGGGTATGGGCTTTCCACCACTGAAGAGCTGAAGCAACTTTGCGCTATTAAGCGCTGCGGAGAAACCCATCCCTTAGAGATGATCCCGACTTTGCTGGCGGCACACGAAGTTCCGGATGAATATCGTTCCAACAAGGCTCAGTACTTGGATCTCATTGTAAACGAGACTATTCCCTCCGTCGTCGAACGGAAGCTGGCCAGGTTCTGCGACGTGTTCTGCGAGGAGGGCGTTTTCTCAGTAGAGGAGTCGCGCCGGGTGCTGGAAGCGGGCAAAAAACATGGCCTGATTCCCAAACTGCATGCCGATCAGCTTTCCGACACCGGAGGAGCTAAATTGGCAGCCGAGGTGGGGGCCGCTTCCGCCGATCATCTGGACCATGTTTCGGATGAAGGCATCGAACGCATGGTTCGGGCGGGTGTGGTGTTTAATCTCTTGCCCGGAGCGGTGCTTTTCCTGGGATTGAACCGCTACCCGGACGCGCGGCGCATTCTGAAAATGGGTGGCAGCCTGGCGTTATCCACGGATTTTAATCCCGGCAGTTCACCCACTCAGAACCTGCCCCTGATGATGACTCTGGCGGGGAGTTTCTGCCAGTTATCGCCTCGGGAGACGCTCTGGGCGGCCACCCGCGGAGGCGCTCGGGCGTTGCGCTTGGAAGATCGGCTGGGGCATCTGACTCCGGGCGCTCAGGCCGACGTGACGGTTTGGGATTGCGCTGAAGAACGACAGATTCCTTACTGGTATGGAATGAATCAAGTTCATCAAGTTTACAAACGAGGACGCCTGATCATTGTTAATGGGAAAATTATCCCTAGTGATATATAAATAGATCCCGGCGATTAACAGCCGCCGGCTTCCAGCCAATATAATTTACAGGTGAACCTTGGCAAATTCCGATGACAAGGAAGTAAACAAGGACAGCCGTCAAGGCAGGAGCAGGTTTTCCGCTCTCGAAAACGAGCTGGCCTGGACTCGTTTCGCGTTCGAGCTGGAAGAGAAACTGGGGACGCTGCAAGATAACGAAGTTATTTTGCAGACATTCAGCGATCACCTGAAAAACCGGCTGGGCTATGATTATCTGGAAATTTCCCTGCAAGGCAATGCGAGTTGCGACATCCAGCCCGGCGATTGGGTGCGCAACGACACGGGATATGGCGGCAAACTGCTTTCCATCATATTGTCTCCGGAATTTCTGCATGGCTTGCGCTGGCGCCGCCGCCCGATGGTGGTGGATTTGCAGGATCCCAATCCGTTGGTGAAAAACCCGGAATTGTTGCGCGTGATGGAGGTGAATTCAGGAATTCTGGTACCCATGTGCCTGGGGAATTGTTCACATGGCGTGATGAAGTTATTTTTCCACGACCACATTGAGTTTGAGGCCGAGGCGCAGAAATGGCTTCTGACCAGCGCAGCGATACTGTACCGTTCCTTGCGCAGATCCAGCCAGTATCTGAAAGCCCAAAAGATGGCCACAATTGACGGTCTGACCGGACTTTACAACCGCCGCTATATCATGGAACAGTTGGCCAAGGAATTCGTACGCTCCCGTCGTTACCGCAATTGGCTGTCTTTAATCATCGTGGATATTGATTACTTCAAGCATTACAATGACACCAACGGCCATCTGGCCGGTGATAGGGTTTTGAAGCGAGTGGCGCTGGCGATTCGGGACAGCGTACGGGAGATAGACTTGGTGGCACGCTGGGGTGGCGAGGAATTCGTGCTCCTGTTGCCGGAAATCAACGGGGAAAACGGCATGATCGTAGCCGAAAAGATTCGCCGTGAGGTGGAATCGCAACGATTCAAGAATGAGCGTAAGCAACCCAACCATAATTTGACTATTTCCCTGGGAGTGGCACAAAATTCCACAGACATCAAAAATCACATTGATATGTTCAACCGGGCGGATGCAGCCTTGTACCGTGCCAAATTGGAAGGCAGAAACCGCTGTGTGTTCGCAAAATAACAGTTTTTTGTTGACTTAGCCTCGGCTTTATCGTATCTTAGGAGTCAGAAAATCAGAAAGTGAAAAAACCGATGCGCAAAAAAAGATTGAAGATCCTTTACGCCGCCAGCGAGGTTGTTCCTTTCGCTAAAACAGGTGGATTGGCCGATGTGGCCGGCGCACTGCCAAAACAATTGAAGCAATTGGGGCATGACGTTCGCGTGATCATGCCGAAATATTCCTCTATCAAAGAAACTAAATTCCGGTTGCGGGAAGTCATCCGCTTGCGGGATATCGAAGTCTCGGTAGGTGACCAAACGTACCAAATCTCCATCAAGTCCGCTTTTATTCCTGACACAAAGGTACAGGTGTATTTCGTCGAGCACGGCGACTTGTATAACCGCGAGGGACTTTATACCGACCCCAAGACCGGTGAGTCTTATTCGGACAACGACGTTCGATACATTCTTTTATCTCGTGGGGCCTTAGAGATAGCTAAAATCCTCTATTGGCAACCTGAAATCATCCACGTCAACGACTGGCAAACGGCGTTGATTCCACTTTATCTAAAAACCCTGTACAAGGATGATCCCTTCTTCAATGGAACTCGCACTGTCTTATCCGTTCACAACTTGGGATATCAGGGGATATTCCCCCCCTCGGCGGTGCGTTTGACGGGGTTGCCGGAAACCATGCTATTCCCCATGGCGCCCATTGAATTTTATGGTTCATTCAGCTTTTTGAAAGCTGGCCTCGAGTACGCCGATATCATCACCACGGTCAGCCCAACTTATGCTCGCGAAATCCAGACTGATCCCGAGTTCGGAGTGGGATTGGAAGGGGTACTCCAAAGACGATCCCAGGATTTGGTCGGCATCCTGAACGGCATTGACGACGCAGAATGGAACCCGGAACTGGATCCTTTAATTGCACGTAAATACAGCAAGGCCGATTTTGCCGGCAAGGAAGAGAACAAGAAAGCCTTGTTGGAATTCAGCGGCTTGAAATACCACCGCGGGACTCCAGTGATAGGCATCATCTCACGGCTGGCCGATCAGAAGGGCTTCGATCTTATCGCTGCCGTGCTGGATCGCCTTTCAGCTTTGGATCTGCAAATCGTGGTGCTGGGCACAGGCGAGGAAAAATATCACCGCCTGTTCAAACAGGCCGCAGAACAATTCCCGCAGAAATTCTCGGTGCAACTGGGGTTCAACAATCAGTTGGCTCATCAGATCGAAGCCGGTGCGGATATGTTCTTGATGCCCTCGCGTTACGAGCCTTGCGGATTAAATCAGATGTACAGTTTCATGTACGGCACCGTCCCCATCGTCCGCGCTACGGGGGGATTGGCCGACACAGTCATTGATGTGAGTGAACACCCCGACACCGGCACCGGCTTTTCATTTCGCGAATATAATGCGACCAAAATGCTGGACGCCATTCAGCGGGCGTTGTCCCTTTACAAAGACTCTGAAGCTTGGCACGCTTTGCAACTACGCGGTATGAATCAGGATTTTTCCTGGCGCAATTCGGCAAAAAAATACGTTGAGATTTACGAACAGGCGCTCAAGAAACCGGGGCCGGCCATCGGATAGGCCCCGCAATAGTTTTCAGATCGCTTCGTCTGGCCTGACGGTTCTGGCGCTGCTGGTTCTGCCTCTAATTTGCACTGCTCAGCTCTACCTGGATCGGATCGCCATATTATCACCGCCTTATGGGGGATATTCTCCCTCCCACCCCATCGCTCTGACCATCAGTCCCGAAGACCACCTCTATCTGCTGGACGCACAGTCAGCAACCATCACGCGGTTAACCGATCACGGCGAAGCAATCGCTCAGATCGGCGGCCCCGGTTCCGGCAGCCAGCAGTTTTCCGATCCCAGCGATTTAAACATCTATTCCGGGTTGGATCTATTCGTGGCCGACTGGGGTAATGATCGCATCGTCCGATTGAATCGCCGGCTGGTGTTTTTAGCGGAATATCGCAGCGCTGATAATACTTCGCCCGATTTAGCCTTTGAACAACCCCTCTCTGTTCTTCAGAATGCTCGCGGCGACCTGTTCATCGCCGATGGCGGCAACGACCGGGTGCTGAAGATTTCGGCGGACGGCGAGCCGCTGTTTTCATTCGGCGCTTATGGCGATCAGAAGGGTTCTCTCTTCCAGCCGATGCGCCTGGAATCTGACCCGGTCGCGGGTGTCTGGGTATTGGATGCCCGAGGCCATACAGTGCACTTCGATGAATTCGGCGGGTTCGTCGAGGAACAGCCGGCAGAATTGGTCGGTCAAGCCCGTGGCCTGGCTATTTCTCCGGAGGCGGTGTGGGTCTGTTCGGATTCAGCGTTATGGGTCTGGGAACGTGTGGAGCGGACAACCCAAACCTTCACACTGGCTGATCTTGGCCTCCCCAATTCAGCTCTGATGATGGACCTGGCGTGGCGCGCCGACCAGCTCTGGTTGTTGGATTCGCGCGGGTCTATCTACCGATTTGAAATCCGCGCCGAACGATGATGGCGACATCGCGAAAACGCACCGCCTTGAAAGACGGAGCTACAAATTTTATAAGCCCCCTGAAGGGGGCTGTTGCGCTCATTCTTCTCTGCCTCTTTTGTAATCATAGCCCCGCCGCACCCCGCGACCTCTACCATCGTCAAGCTCGTATCTGGGGAACTGGCTTGGATGAACCACGCCAACTCCCCGACAGTCTGCTCATCGAAGGTAGCGAGCAGATTACTCTGTACGACAGTCTGCTGGTGCGAGACCGCGATTATCGCATTGATTACTTAAGAGGGATCATTCGGTTCACCCGGACTTTGAGCCTATCCGATACTGCTCAGGCGCAGTACCAAGTTTTCCCTTTCAGACTGCGCACCTCATACTTCCATTCTCTCCGCACGGTCCTGCCCGGACAGTTAGCGGCTGATAGTTCCAAAAAAACGACCCCGCTCACTGATCCCTCCGCATTCGATACGGGGACACTGCGCAAGAGCGGCACCCTGGTGCGAGGCATCACGATCGGTTCGGATCGCGATTTGACAGTGCAGTCCGGTCTAAATCTACAAGTAGAGGGCCGTCTGGGCCGAAACGTAGATGTTTTAGCTTTGCTCTCGGATCAAAATACACCCCTGCAACCGGAAGGAAATACGGCCACCCTGCAGGAAATTGATAAAGTATTGGTGCAGGTGCAAAGCGAACATTACGGAGCCACGCTGGGAGATTATGATTTGCAATTCGAGGGTCCGCGCTTCGGCAGCTATTCGCGCAAACTGCAAGGTGGAATGCTGGAGGGGCGTACCAAGGATAATCGGTTGCGGATTTCGGGAGCAGTGTCTAAGGGACAGTATCAAACCAATTCTTTTCTGGGACAGGAAGGGAACCAGGGACCATATCGTCTGGCCGATAGAGAGGGACGCGCGAGCATTCTGGTACTGGCCGGTACGGAGCAGGTTTGGGTGGACGGGGTCGTGCAGCAACGCGGTGAGAACAACGATTACACGATCGAATATGGTCTGGGCGAAATCACCTTTACCCCACGGCGTTTGATTACTTCGGATTCTCGCATTACCGTAGACTTTCAATATTCTCAGGAGGCCTACGGCCGCGACATCTATGCCCTGCAGGGGCAAGGGCGTTTTATAGGATTTTTGAATCTGCGCACGACGCTCATCTCTGAGTCGGACACGCGCAACGACCCACTTTCGTTTGTGTTGACAGATTCGTCGCGAGCAGCCTTACAGAATGCCGGCGACGATCCCAATCTGGCGCAGATTTACAGTGTGGATTCGGTAGCGGTCGGCCAAGGGACTTACGTGTTGGACAGTCTATCATTTGGGGGACAGATCTACCCGGCATTCGTGTGGGTCGGGCCAGATACCATCGGTTACCTTAATGTGGCGTTTTCGTACGTGGGATTGAGCATGGGCGATTATCAGCGGCAGGCGTCGGCTGGTGGTTTTTACTACCAATGGGTGGGGCCGGATCAGGGGGATTATGATCCCATACAGCGGCTACCTCTACCCCAGACCCACCGCTTAGCCGACGTCGAATTGTGGGCTGAACCAAGTCCCAATACGAGCGTGAAGTTCGAGGGAGCCCTTTCCCAGCTCGATCGGAATACCTTCTCGTCTTTGGGAGATGGCGACAACGTAGGCCAAGCTTGGTCGGTCGCCGGACGCTGGTCGGGACTGGAAAGACAAACCGGAACCGATACTGAAAAATTCTCACGAGTCGCTTTGGACGCCAACATCCGTCGTGTGGACGATAATTTTCGGCAGATAGATCGCACTCAAGCAGTGGAATACGCCCGTCAATGGAACCTGCCCGGCACTTCCTCTGAAGGTGAATCCGTTCAAGAAGCCGCCTTGACCATCCGACCTATATCCCCCCTGACCTCTAAGTTGGGCTATGGTTTATTGGAGAAGTCAGCAGAGGGATTTCGCAGCGAGCGTTGGAGTGGAGAAACCAGCCTGCTCGGATGGAATCTGCCCGCGCTAAGGGCGCAAGCGGATTGGGTGAGAACCAGTTCGGATTTATCTGGAGTCAAAGGCTTTTGGACGCGGGGGCAGGCAAGCGTCAGTCACACGTTATGGCGACTGTCTCCCAGTCTGCACTATGAACGCGAGCATAAGCGCGATGATCTGGCTGATTCTCTGGGCGGATTTCAATTCAATCTTTACAACGCCGGATTAGGCTATCAAGCAGGGCCATTAACTGTCTCAGCAACTCAGGAGATCCGGGATGATCAACGGTACAGGGAGAACACCCTGCAAGCGTTTAGCCGAGCCTGGACGCAAGGGTATAAAGCCAATTTGGTTGCCTGGCACAGTCTGACCGGCAGCGCCGGTTACACTCATCGGGTGAAGAGTTATTCGAACGCAGATTCCGCTAAGACTATGACCGACCTGGCCGAAACCAATATCGGCTGGACCCCGCTGGGCCGTTTTGTTGACCTGCTGGCGCATTACCGCCTCAATAACACTCGCGCGTCGTCATTGGTGCAGATTCCTGTCTACGTCGGTCCGGGACAAGGTACACACGTTAAGGTCGGCGAACTTTACTACGAAGATCCGGACGGCGATTATATATTGGTATTGCAATCCACCGGTCAGTTCACGCCGGTCATAGATCTGGAGGGTTCGCTGTCGCTGGATCTGGATCCTTATCGCCTGCCGGCCAAGCAGAAAGCCACCCTTGCCTTGCCATGGAAAGAACTGTCCTCTGAAACCACGTTGAACTTCAGCGAGAAGACCAAAGCGCGCGACGAGTGGTCTGTGTACCTTTTGAACTTCAGCAAATTCCAGGGCGACTCGACCCTGTTCGGCAACATTCTGCTGCGCGAAGACCTCTTTTTATTTCGACATCGGCGCGACTTGAGCTTCCGGCTGCGCGGAGAAATCAGCCAATCGCTGTCCAATTTGAATCTTTCCGGCGGGCAGGATAGCAAGAAGCGCAACCTGGCTTTGCGTGTCCGTCGCAGTTTTAATGAACGCTGGGTGCTTCAAGTTGATGTGAACCGCCAATCGGATGTCCGCTCCTATCGCAACAGCAGCGCGTCAGGAAGAGACATTCTGACCTGGGGCGGTTCTGCTGAACCCGTGTGGCGGCCCAACCGATCCTGGGAAATCGGCTTAAGGCTGGTGGGTCAACAAGACCGTGACGGAGTACAGAATATCAAGGCCTTGCGCTATGGAACCGAGCCGAGGCTGGTGCGCAATTTCACGGAAAAGGGACGCGCTGAAATGCGATTTGAATGGCATAAGGTTACGACAGCCTCATCCACTCTGCCCTACGAAATGGCCGCAGGTGATCCACCCGGCGATAACTTCCGTTGGGATTTGAGACTGGATTACAAACTGTCCCGGTATATGACTGCGAGTGTGAATTATAACGGCAGCAAGGATGCCGACCGCGAAGCCATACACATTGGCCGGGCGGAAGTGAGAGCATTCTTTTAGTTGCTAGTTATTAGTTGCTGGTTGATGGTTGTGGAACAATGTTTAACCCTTTGATTAACCGGATTTCGTTGCTTACACGAATTCTAATCATCTTTATTGTTGCCTGGACTACGCACGCGGCAGCCCAAGGGTTGTTAAACTCCGTGGAGTTCAAAGGGAACCGGGCGTTCTCTGCCCGGACGCTAGGGGAATTTTCAGACCTGAAAGTCGGACAGACATTCCGACCGGAGATGGCGGAAGCAGCGGCGGATAAGGTCTTGCAGCGGTTGGCCGAGGAGGGATATTTCTTCGCGCGGGTGGACAGCCTTAAGCTGACCTGGGCCGGCGATTCCAGCCGCGTGTCGCTGCTTATCCATTTGACCGAAGGCGGGCGGTTGATTTTAAGCAACTTGACGATTGCGGGAGATTCGACTCGCCGTGAGGATTACTTCCCCTTAAGTCGGTCGGGACGACCGTTATCTCCTGAAGACTTGGAACAGGATATGTGGGATCTTCTGCGCTTCCATGAAGAGTTGGGCCATCCCTTCGCCCGATTGGATATTGATGCTTTGCGGCTGTCCGGTGATTCCCTGGCTGCCCAAGCGCGAGTGACGCCAGGCCCTTCAGCGGCTATTGCCTCGGTTCGCATCGAAGGACTTAAGCACACCCAGCCAAGAATTCTGGCGCGTGAAACCCGGCTGGTTCCAGGAGAACCCTACAACCCTCGTCGCATCGAGCGGGCTCAACTAAGATTGCGACGATTGCCCTATATAGAAGAGGTCTCTGAACCGGCCTTAGCGCCGCTGGGTAGCGACCGCTACGACTTGTGGTTCACGGCCAAAGAGGCGCGCGCCAACTCTTTCGACGTAGTAATGGGTTATCAGCCCGGATCAGCCGGACAGAAATCGCAAGTGACAGGATTATTGGATTTAACCTTCCAAAACCTGTTCGGGACAGGTCGCAAAGCCAGGGTTCATTGGGAACGTTTGAGTGAATCGCGCATGGCTATGGAGTTGTTCTACGAAGAACCGTGGTTGCTGGGATTACCCTTAAGCCTGTGGGGGAATTTTCGACAGGAAATTCTGGATACGCTCTACTTGAACCGCTATTTTTCAGCGGGATCGAATTACGCGGTGACCGATCTCCTGATGTTGGGTGGATCGGTTTTTCAGGAGGAGGTGCTGCCCGATTCGATGGGGAAAGTCCTGGGGTATTACCAATCGAAATCATTAGGCGGAGCGCTGGAAGTATCTTACGATGTGCGCGATTCCGAAGACAACCCCACTCGGGGCTGGTATTACCGGTCATCAGCTTCGGCGGCGGACAAGGAATATGAGGCGGATGCTCCGCAGACGAGCTTCGGAGTGCGGCGCTATGAAGCCGACATCGACTGGTCGAAGCGATTGTGGGGACGGCAAATTCTGAACTTGCAGATGCACGGGCGGCTGCTGCAGACAGGCGAAAGGCCCATTCCGCAGCCGGATCTGTATCGTTTGGGTGGTTCGCGGACACTGCGCGGATACCGCGAAGACCAGTTTTTAGGCAGCACCATCGGCTGGGCGGCGATCGAATACCGGCTGTGGGTGGACAAGTCTTCGAGAGTTTACGCCTTCTTTAACGTGGGCTACTGGGAACGAGAAACGCAGGCCGCTGACAGCAGCTTCGTCACGCAAAGCAGTTGGCCTTGGGGTTACGGTCTGGGCTTCCGCCAGGGGACGCGGCTGGGCATCATCGGCTTTGACTTCGCTCTGGGGGAAGGTGATCGGCTGTCCACGGCGAAGGTGCATTTTCGGCTGATAAATCGGTTTTAGCAGGGGCTATTGGCTTTTAGCTCTTTGCTTTAATTATAGTGGAAATTGACTTTATTGCCACCCTCGTTACTCCTGCCAAGAATCGGCAATAGTAAAATCGTACAAACACCTTGACATTCTCTATAATTATCCTTATATTATTGATACAAGATACTAACCGGCATCAAGTCACTGACTTAAACCCAAGATTTGACACAACCTGTGATGAGGGTCGAAGCTATGAAATCGCGATGCAAGATTCGTCTGGCAACGCGGGTGGTTGCTGTTGTATGCGGGATTGGCAGCCTCCTCCCCGTCCCCTGCCGCGCCGACTCTACCATCCACTGGTGGTATCAGTTGGCGGCGCCTTCGTTCGGATCGGCGGCGTGCGGGGATATTGACGGCGATGGCCACCTTGAGATCGTCTTCGGGACGTACTTCAACGACGAGCACGTCTATGCGCTGAACGCTGATAATGGCACACTGTTGTGGTCGTTCGATACCGGCGGTTGCAATGACGCTTCGCCGGTGATCTATGATGTGGATCAGGACGGCGAGCTGGAGGTAGTCATCCCAGCTTCATCGCCCTATATGGTGTACTGTTTCGACGGCGCTACGGGCGCGGTGGAATGGTCGCATTCCACCGGCTACCCCAATTGCATTGATTCGCCTCCGGCGGTGGCCGACGTGGATAACGACGGCAGACCGGAAATCATCCTGGGAACGTTCTACGGCCACGTCGTGTGCCTAAACGGCGAGGACGGCAGCGAAGTCTGGCAGGCAAATCTGGGAACCAATAGCTATATCCAGACCGATCCGGCCATCCTGGATTGCGACGGTGACGGTCAACTGGACGTGGTGGTGGCGCAGTGGCAGGGCGATCAACGCGTGTATGCGCTGCGCGGCGATACCGGCCAGACGCTATGGTTTTCCAGCGTGATGGAAGACTGGATGTACCATGGTTGCTCGTTTGCTGATATTGACGAGGACAGCCGTCCCGAACTGGTCATCGGCAATTACGACGGTGATGTATACGCTCTGAATGCGGAAAACGGCAGCCTGCTTTGGGAATATCCGGGTGTTCTCTATGTCGGCGCGCCCACTTCTATTGCCGACTTGAACAATGACGCTCACCTGGAGATCGTATACGCATATTACACCACATTGAAAGTCCTTACGCGCACGGGGCAGCCCTTGTGGAGCTTCAGCACAGGCGGCAGCATCTTTCGTGGAGCGGCCATTGCCGACGCGGACGGCAACGGCGTCGCGGATGTGGCCTTCGGATCGGATGACGGTACCTTAAGAGTGTTACGCGGCAACAACGGCAGCATCTTGTGGACGCACAATCTGCAGGCGCACTATGGCCGCCCGTTTGAGATGGATCACGCGCCCATCATCGCCGATTTCAACGAGGATGATTCGCTGGATGTGTTCATCATCGGCGGGTATGGAACCTCTTCGCAGCCGCAGAATAATCACGGACGAGCTTACTGCCTGACATTGGGAGCGGGCAACGGTCCGGATTGGCCCATGTTCCGCCATGACCCCCAACACAGTGCACTCTACACAGGCCCCCAGTACAATGTAGCCCTATCCCTGACCCCCATTAATCCACCCATCGTGATTCCAGCGGGCGGAGGATCCTTCAATTACAACGCGGCTCTGACGAACAGCGAAACTACCGCTTCGCTTTGCGACGTTTGGATTCGCGTGCAGTTACCCAACAATACCTGGTATGCGCCGATCCTCGGGCCGATGCCGCTAACTTTACCGGCGGGAGGCAGTCTGACGCGCCTGCGCACTCAAGCAGTGCCGGGATCGGCTCCGGCTGGATTGTACACTTATCGCGGGTGGATCGGCGATTACCCGGCGGCCTGGGATTCCAGCAGCTTCACGTTCGCGAAATCGGGATTTGGAACTCTTGATTCAGAAATCGGTGCTTGGACCAACACGGGTGAATCATTCACAAGCGAAGAGCCAGCGAGTATTACAGATCCCACTCCTACAGCATTTACTCTACATGCTTGTTCCCCCAATCCATTCAACGCCTCGACAATGATTCGTTTCGATTTACTGCAAGCTGGATGGGTGAGGTTGGAAGTGTTTGATACCTCGGGGAGACTGGTGTCGGGGTCAGGGACAACCCCAACTACGAAGGAATGGTACTCCGAAGGAAGGCACGCGATCACCTTCGATGGTTCCAGACTGGCTTCGGGAATTTACCTAATTCGTGTGGAGGCGGCTGGACAGACCGCGACGGGCAAGCTGGTATTGCTAAAATAAGCTGGTCGAGGAAAATAAAAATGGGCTGCCAACCTCCGGAGGCAGCCCATTTTTAATGGACAGGATCAGGCATTTTCTATAGTTGCGAAGCCACGACATAGCGGCTGAAGTGGTCTATCTCGAATTGAATGTATTGTTGCCCGATATTGTTCGCCCCCCCGATCAACTCATATTGCTGGATCTCTTCGTGCCAGTACCATATTGTCAAATCACCGGGTGGTACGGGGGGTTGTAACTGGCACCCGGCATAGGAAATTCTGGCAAACGCCGCCCCTTCGAAGACCAGACCATGCGGCTCGTAATCTATCCACGGGGTGCACATATTCTCGCGGTACATGGCAATCCAGGTATTGTAGGGAAGACTGTAAGGCATCACATGGATGTTGCTTCCCATCAGCCACAACCAACCGCCGTATTGATCCAGCATATAGGTACACGTCCAGAAATCGTCCACGTTACACTGATTGGGGTCAATGATGGAAACGAACTGGTACCCGGGCGGGGCGCAGTTGGCAGCTTCAGGATACTGATAATGAGTCAGATTATTCGTCGGAAGCGTTTCCAGACCGCCTTGTGCGTTGCTGGAGTCAACTGGATTAATCCGGGAGCATCCCATTACGATAGCCAGGCTCAAACCGATCATTAATCCTACAAACTGCGTTTTCTGATTCATTTTGATTCTCCATTGGGTTGAGTAGGACTTTTATATCTCGGTATAAGTTATTGCAAACCTTAGGCCATTTTATATATTATTGTTTTATAATAGTTTATGAATTATTTACTACTTCATTACTGTAGATTGATTCATTTGAACCACTTTATCTTGGCTCATTTGAGCCAGAATGGGCCGGCTAACCAGCCGACCCATCCTTTTGCAGGAGGCACACGCAGGCTTAGGGTACAGGTCCAGCCACGACATAGCGGCTGAAGTGGTCAATGCAGAAGTCAATGTATTGACTTTCGACGTGATTGATCCCGCCGATGAATTCATAAACGCCCAGTTCATCATTCCAATACCAGATCACCAAATCTTGAGGCATCAATCCCGGAGGAATCGTCCAATCAGCGTAGGAAATGCGAGCTTGTTGAGGGCCATCGAAAAACAGGCCATGGGTTTCGAAGTCAACGTATAATTCGTTAGTCGAAGGCTGATACATGGAGATCCACTGGCTGCTGGGGATAGCCCACGGCGCGATGGAGATGCAACTGCCGTTCAACCACAACGTGCCGCCCTTGGAGCGGTGAATCATCATGGCAGCGTAAAGGTCATCCGTCGAGGGGGTTTGTCCCGGAGCGGGTTGCAGAAATTGGTATCCGGGAGGAGGATTGTTGGCCGCTTCCGGATATTGATAGTGACTCAGATTGTTGGGTGGAATCTGTTCCTCCAAACTGCCTCCACCTGATTCGGTACTGTTGGGCGCTACCTGCGAGCAGCCGGCCAGTAATCCGAGGGATAATGCCAGCACGCCCAGTAAGATCATCTGTTTAGTGCCCATGGTGATTCTCCAATCAATGACGAGTTAGATCATTTTTAATCGCATTAGTAATGGTATGCAAAGGTAATGCCGTAACCATAATTAGTAATAATACAATGACTTACAAGAATTTATTCCCGCTGTTATGCCCGTGTTTCCAAGAAATTGGCTCAAATAGACCATAGCTAGTTGGTTCATTTAAGCCAAATCTGCTATAACCAGATGACAATCGAGCCAGCAAAACATGGTGCGGGAGGAACCCCCAATGATGCTCGGTTGTTTAGTATGCATTCAGGGTCGCGCGAATAATGCCCAAAGTCCACTTGCTTTTCCCGCGGAAATATCATAAATTTAGGCGATGATCTGCTGCCCTAAACTTCGGAAATTCCTAGTGTTCTGGCTGGCGATGATGCCTCTGTCTGCTGCCGCCCAGGTGGAAATTGAC
The DNA here is from genome assembly GCA_020051775.1 of Calditrichota bacterium. Taxonomy (GTDB): domain Bacteria; phylum Electryoneota; class B3-LCP; order B3-LCP; family B3-LCP; genus JAGVQJ01. The sequence goes on from JAGVQJ010000137.1 coordinate 39,963, forward strand.
CCAACCGGTCTCCCGACGGACTCTTTATCTACGATTGCGCCGGTAACGCTGCCGGGGGATTCTTTCCTTGCACCGGATACCTCTGCGACCCCGACTTCGGTGGATACGACCATTTCTTACTCGGCCGGAAGCATTGAATTTATCGTCGGCAGCAGATTCATGCGGCTGCGCGGCGCGGCGACGATCAGTTATAAAAACATGAATCTTCGAGCGGAAGAGATCCTGGTGGACTGGGACAGCGGTCGAGTCGTCGCCCAGGGACAACACGATACCCTCTGGGTGGATTCTCTGCACTGCGAGATTGATACGGTGATCATCACGGGAGACCCGGTATTTATTGAGGGCGACCAGCAGATGCAGGGCACTGAGATGACTTACGACCTGAAAACTCGCAAGGGTCGGGTGACGGAGGGATCTACAACCTTCGCGGATGGTTACTATCAGGGCGCGGTGTTGAAGAAGGTATCCACGGACGTCCTGTACGCCGGTTACGCCAACTATACTACCTGTGATCTGCCTCAACCGCATTATACTTTTTACAGCAAGAAAATGAAATTGATTATCGGCGATCGGGTCATCGCTGAACCGGTGGTTTTATACTTTGAACGTATTCCCGTGTTCATCATCCCTTTTGCCATCTTCCCTTCGCGGAGTGGCCGGCAGTCCGGCTTGATCATACCCACTTATGGCGAGAGTTCAGTGCAAGGCCGCTTCCTTCACCATTTGGGATATTATTGGGCGCTCAATGATTATACCGACTTCCAAGGGACGATGGACTACTACGAGAAATCGGGATTCCTGTTTCACGGCGCCGCGCGGTATAACTGGCGCTATCATCTGTCAGGTTCGGTCAGCGGCGCCATCACCCGGCAGCATTTTGAGACGCTGCGCCGCCGCTGGGAACTGCACGTCAACCACGACCAGACGATTGATCCCGATACGCGATTGACGGTGCGCGGCGACTTCTTGAGCGACCGCAATTATTATCAACAGTATTCATTCAACTTAAATCAACAACTCCAACAAACTTTGCGTTCGGACGCCACGCTGACGCACACTTTTCCCAGTGGTAAGAATTCCTATTCGGCCAACCTGCACCACGATCAGAATTTGGTCAATGACGTAATCACCGAGGAAATTCCCCGAGTGACTTTTCGGCGGGGGCAGAGCGCCATCATCCCCGCGCCTAAATCGGTGCCGGGCGATACCGCCAAGCCGGAGAATCGGTGGTACAACAATATTAATTACTCGTATACCGGGGAGTACCTGCATCGCCGGGTGGTGAATCATGTTGATAATGATCTCACGCTTCCCTTGGAGTATGAACGCCGATCGGCGGCGCGGCACACTCTGAATTTCAACGGCGCCCAAACCATCTCTTATTTCAGCCTGCAACCCAGTCTGGCCGTCAACGAGCATTGGGTGGGCGAATATATGGATTACACAAATAGCCTGGCAGGTGTAAGGGTCAGTGATTTTCGGACGCGGCATACCTTCAGCACAGCGCTGGGTTTCTCCTCTAAAGTATATGGTTACTGGACCAATCCCATCGCCGGCGTGGACGCCATCCGGCAGGTGATCACCCCCACGTTTTCATTCTCCTTCCAACCGGATTTTTCCGATCCGGAGTGGGGCTATTTCCAGCAGGTGACCGATACCAACGGAGTGACTCTACGCAAGGATCGGTTTGCAGGTTCGTTGTTCGGCGGCACTCCGACAGGAAAATCTTTTGCTCTGAATATGTCTCTGGCGAACCAGTTCCAGATGAAATATGGAAGAGGCGAAGAGAAGGACAAGAAGAAGATTGACCTGTTCACTTTGAACCTGGGAACCAGTTATAACTTTGCTGCGGATAGCCTGAACTTCGCACCGTTGACCAGCAGCTTCCGCGCTTCCCCGTTAAGCGGGAGTCAGCCGCTGGGACCATTAAAGACGCTGGCTTTCGACGTAACTGCTACGCACAGTTTTTACAAGAATAAATCCGGTACGACCAGTCTGGTTAATCAATATTATTGGGATCCGGGTAATGGCCGAATATTACGATTGACGAATTTCGCCATATCGGCTGACGCAGGATTAGCCCTCGGCACACTCGTCCATCCCCCGGAGCAGACCCAATTTGACTCTGACAGCTTGGATGTCATCGGCTCAGGCGTTTCAGTCCCCGGGGATACGAGTCAACCTGGATTCTCCCAGACGCCTAAACCTTCATTGCCGATAAACTGGTATCTGGGGCAAATTCCATTTAACCTGCAATTGTCCTTCTATTATAATATTAGCCGCGCCAACCCGAACGACCCCAGCGAGACGTTCTGGATGAATGCTTCGGTGGACGCTTCATTGACACCCAACTGGCAGATCAGTTACAATACCCGCGTCAGCCTGTTGACGCGCCAGGTGGAAAGCGCTGGGATCACGATATACCGGGACATGCATTGCTGGGAGGCGAGACTGATCTGGAATCCATTAGGAATCAGTTCAGGCTATTTCCTGCGCATCAACATCAAGTCCCCTCAATTGCAGGACGTCAAGGTCGAGCGTCGTCGCAATCAGGGATCTTTCATGGGATTTGAATAGTGGTTAGTGGTTAGTGCTTGGTCGGTGGTCATCAGAGGTTAATGAGAGGGGTGCATGCAGGAATCACAGAACCATAATTCTGGCGGGGTACTGGCTGAGGCTGAACAGTCTGCTACGGAGTTTACTCTCCGGGCGGTGGCTTCGGGTTTGGTGGTGGGATGTTTGATCGGCGCCTCCAATGTATGCATCGGCCTGAAAATCGGCTGGACGTTTGGCGCTTCGATTACGGCAGCGGTGCTCTCGTTCGCTTTCTTCAAGAGCCTGGCCGGAGTGCTGTCGCGACCCTACGGCATGCGCGAAAACGTCATCACGGCCACAGCAGGGTCATCGGCGGGAACGATGGCCTCGGCGGGAGGCATGACGGCCTGCATTCCGGCGCTGGAGATGATCCGGCACGAGGGCGGTCTGGAACCGTTGGGCTTCGGCATGTTGACCATTTGGGCAATATCCATTGCGTTCCTGGGGGTGTTCTTTGCCATACCCTTGCGCCACCAGATGGTGGTGGTGGAAAAACTGCGCTATCCCACCGGGACGGCGGCGGCGGAAACGATTAAGGCGATGTACGCCTCGGGTTTGGAAGCGGTTAAAAAGGCTCGGATGCTGATGATCGCGGGCCTGGCAGCGGCGGTAATCAAAATATTGCTCTCTATAAAACCACTGGGGTTGGTCAGTTTCGCGGATATTGGTTTCGAGGATTTCGGGTTGACCTCGCTGGGAATTATGGGCGTAAGTTTTCTGGCGCTGAAGATCGGTTTCAGCCTCTCGCCCATGATGCTGGGTGCGGGCGTCCTGATCGGACCGAAAGTGGGTTGGTCGCTGCTGGCAGGATCGCTCGTGACCTGGGGGATCATCACTCCCATTCTGATGCACAAGGGGATCATCCACAGTCCCGACGCCGCGGGAGTATACAAGAACGCCATCAAGTGGGTGCTCTGGCCGGGGGTGGCCATGATGGTAACAGCAGGATTCACCAGTCTGGCGCTGCAATACAAAACCATCGGAGCAACCTTCACTTCACTGCGTAAGGCGACACATGCCGAAGAAGTCGCCGCCGGTGAAGAGGATGCTCCGGACCCGTTTCCCATGAAGTGGTGGTTCATCGGCATGGCGGCAGCCACGACATTGACAACGTCGTTGGCTTACATCTTCTTCGGCATTCCGATTTGGATGGGAATCATGGCGGTGGTGCTGTCGCTGTTCATCGCCAGCATCGCGGTGCGGGCTACGGGCGAAACGGACATCAATCCGGTGGGTGCGATGGGCAAGATCACCCAAGCGATTTACGCAGCCGTCCATCCCGGCGTTATGACCACCAACATCATGACGGCCGGTATCACCGCCGCCGGCGCCAGCCAGTCCGGCGACCTGATGCACGATCTGAAAGTCGGGTATATGCTGAAGGTGTCTATCCGAAAACAGGTGTTCGCGCAGATGATCGGGGTGATCGCGGGCGTGTTCGCTTCGGCCGCGGTATACCGGCTGCTGACAGCGGCCTACGAGGTGCCGGGCGAAGACCTTCCCGGTCCGGCGGTGTTGACCTGGTATACGATGGCCAAGGTGTTAGGCGAAGGAATTCGCGTGACCTTCGACAAGCTGCCCGGAGCTTTGTGGGCGGCTGTAGTCGGCGGGTTGCTAGGGATCATCATCACACTCTTGGGCAGAGTCAAATCGCTCAAGAAGTGGATGCCCTCTCCGGTGGCGTTTGGCATCGCCTTCGTAGTACCGGCATTTAACTCCATCACCATGTGGCTGGGAGCCTTCATCATCTACCTGATCGAGCGCAAAAAGCCGGAACTGGTCGAGCGGTTCGCGCCATCATTGGCGTCAGGATTGATCGCGGGTGAAGGGCTGATGATGGTGGTCATCGCCATTCTGCTGATCATGGGGGTGAAGTGGGTGTGAGGCGATTTGATCCCCCCGACCCCCCTTGCTGAGGGGGGTGCCTCTTCGGCCAACTTGTAGTTCCCCCCCTTTTAAAGGGGGTGTATGGGATCTGTTATGCCAGTCGCCATCTCTTGACTCCCTATTAAAATCACAATAAATTTCAAATTTCGAAAAATTCTTTACAAAGTGGTAGGAATTCATTATATTATATGCGATTTAAAATAGTTTCAGCAGGATTTAACACACAGTGGTACCTTCGAGAAAGAAGCGATTTCCGGTTGGAGAGGTGGCCGACAGAAATCACTTCGTTCCTATCTTGGCGGCAACACTAAATGCAGATTTATGTGTGTTTGGTTGCCTATTAAACCTGGAGACGGTCTATGTTGCACCCAAAAACAATCATTTCCCGTTTTATGAGATCGAAGAAACGCTATTCTTGTTTCACTCACCTCGATATCGAACTAACAGAGAGATGTAATAACAATTGTGTGCATTGTTACATTCGTCGTCCTATCAATGACTCTGAGGCCCAAAATCGAGAAATGCCAACAAACCTTCTAAAAAGGCTGTTACAAGAGGCTGCAAAAGAAGGTGTAACCGCTGTTCGCTTTACAGGTGGTGAGCCCCTCCTGAGAGATGATTTTCTTGAAATATATTGCATAGCTCATGAACTTAAATTAAGAATATCATTGTGTACTAACGCTACGTTTATGACAAAGGAAATAGCAAGGATTTTAAGGGACAAGCCGCCCCAAAAAATAACCATTTCTTTTTATGGTTGGAACAAATTATCTTATGAAAAAATAACAAGGGTTTCTGCCTCTTTCGACTCTTTTATTATGGGGTTATCAAATTTGAAGGAATTTGGGATATTTTTTCACGCAACGGCTCCTCCTATTCGCCAATTACTTCTATATCATAAAGATATTAAGTCTTTAGCACATAGTTTTGGCGGGGTACTCGATCGAAATCAAGAGTGGTTTCTCATCCTTAGTGCCCACCGAGATGTTGAAACATCTAAAATAATTTGCGATATTCGTTTGACTCCAAAAGAGATGATACCGTATGTTCTCGGAAACAAAGAACGCCTAAAAACTTATCAACAAAAGCTGCGACAGGTTCTTTCAAGACAAAAAAATGTTCAACTTCTTTTTAGGTGTGGTGCAGGGTTAGATAGAGCAGCTATCAATGCTTATGGTAGATTACAGCTTTGTTTAGATTTACGACATCCAGATACATTGTACGACTTAAATGAGGGAACTCTACGAGATGCTATAGTCAACTTTATACCTTCAATCAGGCGGATGCGAATGATAAATGCTGATTATCTGTCACGTTGTGCAAAATGCCCAATCAAACCTATATGCTATCAATGTCCAGCAACTTCATGGAGTGAGAATGGAACCATGGACAGTCCATCTGAGTATTTCTGCGCAATAACTAAGGTAAAGGAAGAAATTCTAGCAAACTACCACCCGAAGGAGGATGCGAAAAATGAATACGATTCTAGCGATTCTCGCGTTCATTGTTGTAAGTGTGATCCTAATATGGTGGGTCATTTCCTGGTGGACCAAAGAACCTGATCCACCTAGAGAAGAATCGGAGGAAGAGAGAGCAGCACAAGATTGGAAAGATTCGTGTGGAGCTGGTAAGGCATACTGGAACTAGTGCCAGGCGAACAAATCTAAAATCTTTAGAGCACATAAGTAGGAATTCCGTATAACAACCGCTTGCACTTCATCGTCTTTGGCGCGTGTGTATGCACGCTTTGCGACGGCCCTCGTTCTGGCTATTAAAGAAGTTTTGCCAAAATTAGCAGCAGGAGTAACGGGGCGTTGGTTCCGTTTAAGTGCAGTCGGGTTTCCGCACTCGACTTCTACATGTTTATCGCCGTCAGGTGCACCATGCAATGGCCCCTGTGGGGGAGACCTGACGGCACAGAAATAGTGCGGGGCTTACTTGGCTGACTTGATGGCGAACTCCAGCTTCGCAACTTCCTGGTAGCCCTTCCCAGCGATTCTCTCTTCCGCGAATTTGGGATGCGTCACGATATTGATCGTGTCTCGGCGCATGAACAACTTGGCGTCATATTCTCCCCTAGGTAAATCCTTCAGGTTGATCTGCCAGCCGACGAATTGCATGTCCGCCGTGCCCATCAAGCCTCCTTGGGCGTTGACGATAGGCCGGGAGACGTACACATTCACCCGGCGACCGACGGTGACGATGGAATCCACAGTGGCTCGCCGTAACTCATCCGAACCGGATGTGCTCCAGCCTAAAAGAACGTACAAATCCGGCCGTTTTGGGTCAGGAGATTCCCAAGATTGAGTTTTTACCGTGTCCAGTCCCCCGGGGAGGGCTTGCAACCATTCATGAAATTCCGGTTGTGATGACTCCGCGGCGGAGAATACCGTAGCTTTCTTCCACTGCATGGCTTCAGGGATGGAACCATCCTGGAGACGCACAGCTATTAAATTTTGTTTCGGCGAACTGCCGTCTTTGGGGTGGAGCATTCAGCCGTGACAGGAGGCGGCTATGACTAAGGTTACCACCGCCAAGGCTAATTTCGTGATGGTTGATTTCATATTTACGCCCATAGAGAATATTATTAACCGGTTCTGTCGGTGATACGGAGTTAACCGGGCGAAGTTCCAGAGGAAAAAAGCAAGGGCGCATCCGAAGACGCGCCCTCTAAGGATCAGGAGGTTGCATGGTTACGGCTACCTGGAAGCCGTAGGTCAGAATTGCAGGGAAGCCAGCTCGGCAGCGCGCTCAGGAGCATATCCCAGAGCGTTGAAGTCCAGGATGCCGGTGGGGCTATGGCATTCCACGCAAGTGCGGCCTGTGCTTGAGATACCGTGATTGACCATCAGATTACCTTCATTGCGCATGGCGCTGGGAGCAATCCGCTTCATGTCGAAATCGGTGTTCCAACCGTCAATGCCCATGTAGGCCATGAAGCGATCCATCAGGTAGTATTTAAACATCGCTCCGTACATCATCTTCATGATGGGGCGATCGGTAGCGGCTTTAACCGAGGCCACGGGGTCTCCGGTAGTATAATAGGTATAGTAGTCCACCGGCAGGATCATTCCTCCCCAAGGTCCCTGGTTGTTCAGGTCTTCGTACATAACCGCCTGAAATCGCTTGAAAGGTGTGATGCGGCTCTGACCTTGACGCGCCAGCGGTCGTAAGGTTTTCTCATATTCGCCGGCGTAGTCATAATCTTTTTGCCCCGACCAGAGCGGATTTCCGGCCAGATTTAAGGCCACGTATTTGGAATCTTTATCAGGGTTATCCCCCAAGGCATTGGCCATAAAAGTCCCATTGCCGTTGAACCATTTGTACACCAAACCCGGTCCGGGTTCACCGGTGTAAGTTGAATCGCTAGGTCCCCAAATGCCGACGTGTTCATGCAACACCGGCTTGGACCAGTCGCGGAAGACCAGGTTGTCGGGATGGAGCCGAGGGAGATGACAAGTTTCGCAGGCAATCCTGTCCGTGTGCTGATTGTATAATTCAGCGAATTCGCCGCTTTGGTGCGGGGTGGTTCCGTGACATTTACCGCAGGAAACTTCAACGCCGGGCAGATCGTTGGCGACGAGATCGGAACCGGCAGTACCGCGCGCAATTTTATGCCCTTCATTCTGATGACAATCCAGGCATTCCAAACCGGCAGCGGCATGGACGTCCCAGTCAGGACCAAAAGGAGTGCCGCGCTTGGCGCCTACGTGCAGGATTCGCGGATGGTCAAATCCCGGTTCACGGGCGGCTTCATTATCGGTGTACGTGTCTCCGCCCAAGTTATGCTGATGACAGCGCAGGCAAGTCTCGTCCGTGGGGCGTCCGACTGAAAGAGCAGCCTTGAAGCGGCGATCCTGACCCCAGTGGGAACGGCCATCGTTTTCGCGCACCACCTGCCGGAAGTTCATATCATAATCAGCGGCATGGCAGACCAGGCAATCGGTCGCCTCCCATTCATCGTCGGTGGCACGGTACCCCGGCATCATGGCGCTGCTGATAGGCCCGTGCTGACTGACGATGTGGCACTGCCCGCAACCCTCCGAGAGGGTATCGCCGTGCGTGGTGGGAATCAGCGCCGCCCACCCCGTCCAGGTAAAGGTCCCGGTAATGCCGCAGGCTCGATCCATCTTGCCCAGAGGGAAATTCTCAACTTTTTCACCATTGTAACCGTATGTATTGAACCCTTGCATTGGCGCGAAGGTGAAATGCACCGAATGGCTTAGATTGTCGCGCAAGTTTTCCTGACGATAGCCGCCTTTGCCATCCGGCAGACTTATTGACTCATGACACTGCATACAGGTGGAAGGCCCATTGTAAGATCTCACACCGGCTTCACGAAAACGATTGATGTGGCCATATCCAGAGGACTTTTCCGAGGAAGCCAGAGTCAATTTTAGAGAGCTCTCCCCGGCTGAGCGAACGGTTTGGGCCAGAAGTTCTTGAGCTAGAACTTCGAACTGTTGAGCACTGACGTTTTCAACGGGAAAGGCAATCTTCCCGGGGCGCACATCCCAGGGCATCATCCGATTCACCAGGTGAGGCCAGGTTCCCTGGGTCAGAAGGGCAACCACAGCCAGCGCGAAAACCGGCCAACGCAGTATTTGGAATTTCCGATTCTTCAGACCGATCACCAGACCAACGGCCAAAATCATGACGATGACGCGAATTGTCCAGATGAGCATTGTATTCCTCAGAGCGAATGGTTATCTTTATCGGTTAGATGCAGTAGGAAGTGAAAGGATTCACTTTAGTTCGTATACAAGTAACCAAGTAGACAAGTAGCAAAGTAAAAAGCCACGGAGCAAATTATCGTACCTCTTTGTGGAGATATCAAAGGAAGTGGTGCACATACGAATAGAAAAAATAAAATGAGGATAGTATCATTTTATTATTGCCATCGAAGGCACCCCCGCGAAATTTAAAGTAAAAATTTCAAGTTCTTATATTTCCGATAGTAAAAAATTTTGAAGCTTTAAAATAGCATTGAAATTTCCAAAAAAATCCTTGACATGCTCAGGGATTATTGTTAGATTATTTCTGCCCATGTTTTGGTTAATTTCGGTTGATCAACCCAATTTATTGTATCATCATGGCGAAACGGACCAACTCCTTCCCAAATTCCTTCATCGGAGAAGTCAATTTTACGGTTGATGCGCGCGGGCGAACCAACTTCCCCGCTCGCTTTCGCCAAGCTCTCTCTCGAGCTTCCAAGAACCTGCTGGTCATCGCCCGGGGTATGGACACCTGCATTTCAGTCTTCCCGCGTGATGTCTGGGAAGATATGGACAAAGACGTCAACGAAACCACCTACAATACTCCGGCGCAGCACCGGCTGGCGCTAAGACAGTTTTATTACGGCGCACATGAGACAGGTTTCGATGCTCAGGGCCGCATTACGATTCCGGAGCGTCTGTTGCGCCTGGCCAAGATCGAAAAAAATATTGTGATCGTCGGCGTACGCTCGCATGTGGAGATTTGGAACCCGGATCTCTACGAGCAACACGTTATAGAATCCGCCGATATGAGAGAAGCTATTTTGGAAGAACGCCGGAAAAACATTTCCTCCAAATCCGGAGAGGCTTCAACAGGGGGAAGTTCGAAGACCTAATCTTTCCCGTTGTCAGCAGCGCACATGATCTCAACGCCTCAGTTCAGTCAGCATCGGCCTATTATGGTCGAACAGGTCATGGAGCTGCTGTCAGGAGCAGATCCGACCTGCGAGCCTTTTAATCATATTATTGTTGACGGTACGGTCGGCGGAGGCGGCCACTCCAGTATTATTCTGAAGGCCTTGAGCAACCAGGGAAGGTTGTACTGTTTCGACCGCGATCCTCAAGCTTTGGATCTGTCACGGACGGTTTTGGGAGATGATCCGCGCATCCACTTTATACACGACAGCTACTCTGCTATTTTAAAGTATCTTGATCCCGAATCGGTCTGCGGGATTTTACTGGACCTGGGACTTTCGACAGATCAGCTATTACCCGAGCGAGGCTTCTCCTACATGCACGACGCCCCGCTAGATATGCGTTTTGATCCCCGCAGTAAATTAACCGCGTATGACGTGGTCAATCACTATAAAGTGGAAAAGCTGCGGGAGATATTTTTCCATTACGGTGAGGAGCCATTTTCGCCGCGCATCGCTCGGCGCATAGCGAACCTTCGACTGCAAGGCGCTCTCCGCACTACCAGTCAGTTGGCTGAAACGGTGGCGGGAGTAGTGCCGGAACGGTTTCGCATGAAAACGCTCGCGCGTATATTTCAGGCTCTGCGCATTGAAGTAAATGGGGAAATTGATCATCTGGAACGGGGGATAGAGGCTTGCTGGCAAGCCTTGAAACCTGGGGGGGTGTTCGCGGCGCTGTCGTTCCAGTCTTTGGAAGACAGACGATTAAAGCACTTTTTTGCTGCTCAAGCCAAAGGTTGCATCTGCCCACCTCGACTGCCTGTCTGCGCCTGCGGCCGGAAACCCACGGCAAAGATCCTTACCCCCTCAATACTAAGACCATCACCCAAGGAAATCCGTATCAATCCACAAGCTCGCAGCTCAAAGTTGCGGGCTGCTCGAAAACTGGGATAACATGTTTGGACTGGGATCCTCAAAAAAAGCCAATCCGACACGCGAGTTGGCCAACCTTAATCTGCGGATGCGAAAATCATCCATGAGACGCTCATTTCTAAAGGGTCGTGGCCGGACTCCGCGCCCGCCGGGACCGTACCGTCCCGCACGGTTGCCTCGCCCCAGCAAGAATCGCGGTCTGGGTAGATTTCTAACATTGGTATTCGTCTTGTTGCTCTTTTCAATCCTGGCCTTCACCTGGAAGGCGGCGCAGATGGCTGACACACTGACGCACCTGGACGCCGCCCGCACCAGTCAGCAGGATTTAAAAGAGAGATTGAAATCGCTGCAACTTATTCTGCAGGAAGCTTCGAATTATTCGCGCATCGAACCTATGGCACGAGAAAAACTGGGCATGTTGCCTCCCACTACGCCGCCTATAGTGATCGCTCCATTGGATGATCGTGTGGCGGCATTACCCGCTCAGAGTAGCGAAGATTATTTAGCCTCCAGGAAGGATCCGGAAAAATGAAATGGTTGAATCTCAAGAAAAATCGCCACAGTGGAGCGGTGTTGCGCACCGGGCGTTTGCGTACTCTGGCTTACGTTCTGTCGCTCGTTATGGTGTTATTAGCCATAAGACTTTTCCAGTTGCAGATTATCAAAGGTGAAACTTACGCCCAAAGAGCCGACGATCAGCATAAGAAACGGGTGGAAGTGCAATCGCGCCGGGGCCGCATTGTAGATCGCAACGGCCAAGAACTGGCGGTGGACCTGCCGCAATACTATTCGGTAGGGGTGCGTCCCGGCGAACTCAGGGAGACTCGGTTTCTGGCTCAGACCCTGGCCAGTTTTACCGGCCGGCCGGTATCACATTATATGAACCGTCTGAATACGAGATCCAGATTCGTCTATCTGGAATGGCGCCTGAAAGAAGATCAGGCCAAGGTCTTGGCAGCTTCCAATCTATCGGGAGTGATCCTGAACAAAACGCCGGGACGTTTCTACCCCTATGATCGCGCCACTTCGCAATTGTTAGGATATACAGACGTGGACGGCCACGGCATTTCCGGATTGGAAGTACACTGCGATTCGCTCCTGCA
>JAGVQJ010000096.1 GCA_020051775.1 Calditrichota bacterium
CGATTCGCTCCTGCAAGGTAGTAAAGGCTTCGAGACTCGCCATCGGGATGGCGGCGGCGGCAGTTTCTGGGATCCCTGGGGAGCTTCGATTGCGCCGTTGGATGGCGGAACCGTGCGCCTCGCCATAGATATAGTTGCGCAGGAAATGCTCTGCCAAGAATTAGAGGCTTCGATCTGTTCGACACGGGCTCAGTGGGTGGCGGGTTTACTGATGGATCCGCGCACCGGGGAGATTTTGGCGGTGGCCAGCGTTCCCGACTATGACCCGATGCATCCGGAACGCGGCGAGCGAACCAATCATAAACTGCGGCCTTTTACCGAGTTGATCGAACCCGGATCCATTTTCAAACCCATCACGGCCACCGCAGCCTTGGATCAAGGCATGGTAAAGATTTACGACATGTTCGATTGCGAATGCGGACGCTGGCGAGTGGGTGATCACTTCCTGCGCGACGCTCATCCCTATGGCGCGCTGAATTTTGAGGATGTGATTGTCCATTCCAGTAATATCGGTACAGCCAAAGTTGCTCAGCGCATTGGGTCGCGGGAATTGTATAAATATGCAGTTCGGTTCGGATTCGGCAATCTTTCGTGCGTCGAATTTCCAGGAGAGGCGTCGGGAAAGCTGCGGCCCTATGACGAGTGGCGGGACATCGGTCGGGCCAACGTCGCTATTGGCCAGGGGGTGTCGGTAACTATGCTGCAGATGGCTCTAGCCTATTCGGCCATCGCCAATGACGGCATCATGATGGAACCGCGCATGATCCTGGATATGACGGACGCTTCCGGCGACCACTACGCGAATCCGCCCCGCGAAGTGCGACGGGTGATGGAACCGGAAACTGCTCGCACCCTGCAACGCATTCTAGCCGAGGTGGTCAAACGCGGCACCGGCAAACTGGCCGCTATTGATTGCGTGCTGGTGGCCGGGAAAACCGGCACAGCTCAAATTCCCAATCTGGAGACCGGCGGTTATTATCAGAATCGCTATGTGGCTTCATTTGTGGGATTCCTACCGGCTGATCGCGCGGATCGCGTTCTGGTGGTCACGGTTTACGATCCGGTTGGAGCTCACTATGGAGCCCAGGTGGCCGGTCCGGTGTTTAAGAGAGTACTACAGCGCCTGATGCCGGCTGATCAGGTGCGTCGTTCCTGGGAAATGGAACCGATCGAAGTGGAAAACCCCACCCCGATGGAGGGTTTGGTACATGACGCCGGATTAACTAAGTCCAACGGGACGACACCCGCAGGCCGTTCGTGGTCTAACTTCGGAGGTTCTGCAACTACTCCAGAACGAGCCAACGCATCACTGAAAGTAGTGCCTGATCTACGAGGCTTGACGCTCCGCCAGGCGGTGAGAATGCTAACGGCGCGCGGTATTCAAGCGCAATTCAGCGGTAGCGGAAAAGTTGTAAGGCAATCGCTGATCGCCGGATCACCAGTGGAAAAAAACAGCCTCTGCTTCCTTGTGGCAAGGTGTGGGACCGACGTTGATTCTCTCGAAACTTGCGACCCTGATTCCGGGCAGTCGGTTACAGTCACCGACTGATCCCGACATCGCTCGCGTGGAAAACGATTCCCGCCGAGCTGGTCCGAATACGCTCTTTGTCGCCATCGCCGGCCAGAAAGTGGATGGACACCGCTTTCTGGCTCAAGCCTTTGAAAGGGGGGCAGCGGCAGCAGTGGTTCATGACATTCCCGCTGGTTTTCAGGATCGTCCGCTTCTCCTGGCGCCGGACACGCGCCAAGCGCTGGCCATAATCGCCGGAGCCTTAGCCGGACGTCCGGATCGGGATATGACCCTGGTAGGTATTACCGGAACCAACGGAAAAACCACTACCGCTTTCCTGCTGGCCGAGGCGATGTCGGAAGCTTCGCTGGAGGCTGGTTTGATTTCTACGGTGGGCAGTCGGGTGGGAACGCGCTGGCAACCTGCGGAACATACGACTCCGGAGGCGCCGGATCTGTTCAATCTGCTCCTTGACATGAAAAGCGCGGGCTGCCGAGGGGCGGTTATGGAAGTGTCCTCCCATGCGCTGGAACTACAGCGGGTTTACGGGCTGAAGTTTGCCGCGGCGGCGTTCACCAATCTGACGCAGGATCATCTGGATTTTCATGGGGACATGGATTCCTACTTTGCCGCCAAGGCCAGGTTGTTTCACGAATACGACCTGGGCACGGCAGTCATCAATAACGATGATCCCTATGGCCGGCAATTAGTCCGGTGGGCGAAATGCCGGGTGGTCACCTATGGCTCGAAATCATTCGCCGAGGTCAAAGCCGAAGAGGTGAGATTATCCATTGAGGGCTTAACTCTAACGGCGGCGACACCGCGCGGCCGACTGGAAATCAGGTCGCCGCTGACGGGAAGATTCAATGCCAGCAATTTGTTATGCGCCCTGGGAGTGATCGAGGCGCTGGAACTACCCCAGGAGGCATTGATTCGAGCGGCGGCGAAATTCACGGGAGCGCCGGGTCGCTTGGAGCGCTTCGATCTGGGGGGACGCTGGGCTTATGTTGATTACGCTCACACACCAGACGCCCTGACCAAGGTTTTATTCGAGCTTCGTCACCTCACTGCCGGGCCGCTGCATGTTCTCTTTGGCTGCGGCGGCAACCGCGACCGAGGCAAACGCCCCATGATGGGATTGGCGGCGGCCAGCGAGGCGGATCATATTTGGGTCACAACTGACAATCCTCGCAATGAGGATCCGCAAGCTATCATAGATGAAATTTTAATCGGAATCCCCACTCTGGAAAAAATAACGACTATTTTAGATCGTCGCGAAGCCATTCGGACAGCATTGGAAAACCTTCCTTTGAATGGTGTCCTGCTGATCGCCGGCAAGGGGCATGAGGATTATCAGGAAATCAAGGGTGTCAAACATCCATTCGATGATCGAGACGAAGTCCGGACATTTATCAATTGTCATTTGGGCAAATCGTGAGTTTGGTATTTGAGCAACTACCGGGATTGATCCCTTGCCGCTTGCATCCTGCCGATCTGAAGGGTCCGCTGGGGGTTTCGGCGATTGACACCAGATTGATGCAGTCGGGGGAATTGTTTTGGGCGCTGGTGGGCGAAAGCAGCGATGGTCATGCCTATATAACGGAGGCGTTCGCACGGGGCGCACAAGCGGCGGTGGTCAGTTCACGCTGGTTTATGGAGTGCGGAAACGGCCGTCCCGTCGGAGCTTACATCGTCGTAGATGACCCTCTGAAGTCCCTACAGAATCTGGCGGCAGCACATAGGCGGCGTTTTAAGATTTCGTTGATCGCACTGACCGGGTCCAACGGCAAGACCGCCACTAAAGAACTTCTGGGCGCAGCTCTTTCGCAAAAATATCGCATGGTGAAGAACACCGGCAATTTTAACAACCACATCGGTGTACCTTTGACACTGCTGGGAATCACACCAGAAACTGAAATCATCTTGACGGAGATGGGTTCCAACCATCCCGGAGAGATCGCGGCCCTGTGCCGGATAGCCGCCCCGGACGCAGGATTGGTATTAAACGTAGGACCAGCGCACCTGGAAGGTTTCGGCACTTTAGAGGCCGTGGCACATGAAAAGGCATCTCTGTTAGAAGCTCTGCCGGCTACGGGTACGGCTTTCGTCAATCTGGATGATGCTCGAGTGCGCAATATGACCTCACCAGCGCAGACTCGTATCTGTTTCGGATTTGAGCGGCAATTAGATGCAGGAAGTTGTCAGACGATTCGCATTGCTAAAGCAATCTCTCCAACTCAAGGGGGGCGAGGAGGATTCAGATTAGAGGGTGAAACTTACTCTCTTAATTGGCCGGGACTGCACCAGACCAGAAATGCGTTAGCCGCAGCGGTCGTGGCGCAGCATTTCAATGTGCCGTCAGATCAAATCGCCGCAGCTTTCGCTTCCTTGCCGCCACTGCCTGGACGCCTTCAGATCAGAGAAACCGGAGGCGTAACGATCATAGATGACAGTTACAATGCCAATCCCGCCTCTACGATCGCGGCGCTGGAATTTTTACATTCACTGAAAACGGCCAAGCGGCGGTTTGCGGTATTGGGAGACAATCTGGAACTTGGGAGCGCCGGTGAAGAGCTGCACCGGCGTCTCGGACGTAGTTTGAAATCGCACCGTTTGCGCGGCGTTTACCTGATCGGCCCGCTGATGGCGTTAGCCTGGCAGGAATGCGCCGACGGCGTGGAGGCTGAACATTTCTCCGCAGAGGATGATTACGGGATGATTACCAATCGAATTGCGGAAACGCTGAAACCAGGCGATGCCATATTAGTCAAAGCCTCGCACGGCATGAAGTTGGATCGAATCGTCAAGGGACTAATCAACCGGCTTTCGAGCCTCTAAGGTCATCCTTTCATGCTTTATCATCTGCTCTTCCCGTTTTCCGATCAGATCCACTGGCTGAATCTGTTCCGGTATATCACCTTCCGGTCGGGCATGGCAGCATTAACGGCGTTGATGATCAGCTTCATCGTGGGGCCGATCATTATCCGTTATTTACGAGGCAAGCAGATCAAGGAAGAGATCCGCAGCGATGGGCCGCAAACGCATCTGGTCAAATCGGGCACACCAACCATGGGAGGGTTGATCATTTTATGCGCTGTGATTGTACCAACATTGCTCTGGGCGAGACTGGATAATCTTTACATCGGGATAATTTTATTGTCCACCGGCTGGATGGGAATGGTCGGCTTTTATGACGATTACTTGAAGGTTATAAAACGGAAAAAGAAGGGATTGGTCGCCAAATACAAATTAGCCGGTCAAATTGGGTTGGGACTGATTGTGGGCGCCATCCTGCTGTTATATGGAAGATCGCTCAGCGTAAATTTCGATCTCAATTTAACCGGGACAACCGTACCCTTCTTTAAGAACCTTCTGTTCGATTTCGGAATACTCTACATCCCCATGATCATCGCCGTCATCGCTGGGACTTCCAACGGCGTGAACTTAACCGATGGTTTGGACGGCCTGGCCATCGGCATTGTGGGGATTGCCGCCGGAGCCTTTGCCGCCATTGCCTATATCACCGGCCACGTGCAGTTCAGCAGCTACCTGAATATCATCTATCTTGACGGCGCGGGGGAACTGACCATCTACTGCGCCTCGTTGATGGGGGCGGCGCTGGGATTTTTATGGTTCAACAGCTACCCGGCGCAGGTGTTCATGGGGGATACCGGCAGTCTGGCCATCGGCGGGGCGCTGGGGACGCTGGCGGTGTTGATCAAGAAGGAACTGCTACTGGTTATCATCGGCGGATTGTTCGTCGCCGAAACGGTATCGGTGATTATTCAGACGTCATACTTCAAATACAGCCGCAAACGTTACGGCGAGGGTCGCCGCGTATTTTTAATGGCGCCTCTTCATCATCATTTCGAACTCTTGGGTTGGCCGGAATCGAAAGTCGTCATTAGGTTCTGGATCATCCAGATTTTGCTGGTGCTAATCAGCTTGACGACCTTTAAAATCAGGTGACCTGTAATTAATGGTAAGACTATAGTGCCTCAGAAAATACAGAATCCTTCAGACTTAAACGACAAACGCGTTACTGTTTTGGGGATGGCTCGAAGCGGAGTAGCCGTAGCCAGGTTACTGCGCCGAGCCGGTTGCCGAGTGCTGGTCAGCGATGCCGGTGCCAACGAGGCGCTGAAAACGGCCGCAGCCGAATTGCGTTCCTGGGGTATCGAGACCGAGCTTTCCGGACACAGCTTGCGCACCTTGGAATGCGACTTTCTAGTGCGCAGTCCCGGCGTTCCCACCACCAACACGATTTACGTCGAAGCGAAACAACGCAAACTCCCCCTGTTTTCCGAGATTGAAGTCGCGGCCTGGTTTTGCCGCGCTCCGATTGTAGCCATCACCGGGTCCAACGGTAAAACCACCACCACAGAATGGCTGGGCGACGTTTTCAAGCGCTGGGGCCAGCCGGTGGCCGTCTGCGGTAATGTCGGTTTCCCTTTCAGTACGGCGGTCGAGGAGCTCGGAACAGAGGGTGTGGCCGTTGTGGAAGCCTCGAGTTTTCAATTGGAAGATATCGCTGATTTCGCGCCGCGAGCGGCGATCATCACCAATTTTTCACCCGATCACCTGGATCGGTACGATAGCTATAATGACTACCTGCAGGCCAAGTGCCGCATTTTCGAGAATCTTTCAGCGCGCGAGATTTTGATCTACAACCGCACCGATTTGGATTTAGCGGCGCGCGTGGAAGCGTTTGCAGGCAAGAAACTGAGCTTCGGTTTGAATGCGCCTCCGGGAGCGGGGGCGGGCGTGGTGGGAGATGAAATCATCCTGGTGATGGAAGGGCGCGCCGCGCGGCGATTGATGCATCGTCGGGAACTATCCCTACCCGGCCCGCACAATCTGGAAAATGCCCTGGCGGTCATCTGCGCCGCCGCCGACATGGGGGTGCCCGATGAGGTCATTGCCGCCTCACTGCGGGGCTTTGCCGGAGTTCCACATCGCTTGGAAAAGGTGGCAGAGATTGAGGGTATCCTGTGGGTCAATGATTCCAAGGCCACCAATGTCGCCTCTGGACTGACGGCACTAAACAGCTTTAACCGTCCCATCATCTTATTGGCTGGGGGACGGGATAAAAGCAGCGATTTCGTTTCGGTGGCCGCCCAGGTGCGAGACAAGGTCAAATCAGTAATTCTATTCGGGGAAGCCGGCAGGGTCATGGAGAAAGCCTGGTCGCCTGTCTTCAAATCAGATCGTGTGGAATCACTACAGCAAGCGGTTGAATTGGCTCGCACATTGGCGCAAGCAGGGGAGGTAGTGTTGCTTTCCCCCATGTGCGCTTCATTTGACGAATTCAAGAATTATGAAGATCGCGGTGAAAAATTCAAAGTTTGGGTCCGGGGCGATGCTGGGCCGGATTCAGCACAATCCGATACTTGATTTCGATGCGACGGATCCACCTTCCCGTCATGGCGACCGGTGGTTCATCTTCGCCTTAGTCACTTTGTGCGCCGCCGGCTTACTCATGGTCTACAGCGCCTCCTTTTTTATGGCGCGGGAGACCTTCCATGATCCCTTCCGGCTTTTGAAGGATCATGCCTTAAGGCTGGGGCTTGGGACAATTCTGTTCCTGTTGGCCTATAGCGTTGATTATCACCGCCTGCGGGACTGGAGTCTGTGGATCTTGTGCTTTTGTCTGGTCTTGCTCCTGGCAGTACTATTCGTAGGAAAAGGAGCCCATCGTTGGATTTTCGGGATACAACCTTCGGAATTCGCTCGCATAGCGCTGGTGGTCTACATGGCAGACTGGTGCTCGCGGCACACCAAGAGATTACAGACTGATAAAAATAGTTATCTTTTCGCCCTGGGGATTATCGCTGTACCGGTGACACTGGTGGTAATCGAACCCAGTTTCTCAGCGGCAACGATGATGGCCATAGCCGGAGGATTACTGCTGTTCTTTGCCGGCGCGCAATTCAAACATTTAGCCTGGACCATTCTACCAGCGGTGCCATTGGCGGCAATTGTCGCCATCATGAAACCATACCGGGTGCGCCGTATTTTCGCTTTTTTATATCCAGATGCCGATCCGCTGGGGGCAGGATATCATACGCTGCAATCTCTCATCGCCGTCGGCAGCGGACAGATCTTCGGAGTGGGGCCGGGACAGAGCGGGCAAAAGAATCAATTCCTGCCCGAAGCCCATTGTGATTTCATCTACTCGATCCTGTGTGAGGAATGGGGTTTCATTGGAGGAATTGCAATCCTGGGGTTGTTTTTCATCTTTATCTGGCGCGGCATCAAAATCGCTCTGAAGGCGCCCGACCAATTTGGATTTTTACTGGCTGCAGGGTTGGTGTGCTCAATCGTATTATTTGTTTTGGCGCACCTGTTTGTAGCGCTGGGAATGGCGCCGGTGACGGGATTGCCCTTGCCGTTTATTTCCTACGGCGGCAGCGCGTTGATCGCCAACATGACCGCATGCGGAGTCATCCTGAACATTTCACGTCATGCGCAGTCCCCGGAGTCCATCTGATGCCAATGCGCGTGCTGATCGCGGGCGGCGGGACCGGCGGGCACCTCTTCCCCGCTCTGGCCGTGGCCAGCGAGTTGAAGCAGCGCGGCGCGGAGGTTTTATTCGTGGGGACTAAAGCTGGTGTGGAAGCGCGGATTGTGCCGCAACAGGGATTTCCAATCGTGTTCATCAGCGTGGCGGGGTTCAAACGCGGCCAAGTTTTTTCCAATTTGACTTTTCCGGGCAAGGTCTTAAAATCTCTCCTGGAATCCAGAACCATCATCAGGCGTTTCAGACCACAAGCGGCGTTGGGCACCGGCGGATATGTCTGTGGGCCGGTCATGTTGATGGCTCGCTTGGCTGGTGTGCCCTTTCTGCTGCAAGAACAGAATAGCTACCCCGGTGTCACGACGAGAATATTGGCGCGGTTCGCCCGGCAGGTGTTCTTGAACTTTGAAGAAGCAACCCGATATTTCCCGCAAGGGACGCGGTGGCAGCACGTCGGCAACCCTGTGCGTCCCGGCTTCAGCCTGATGGACAAGCAGGCCGCGATGAAGCAATGGTTATTGAATCCCGACCTGCCCACCTTGTTCGTTTTCGGTGGATCGCAGGGAGCACAAAGCCTGAACCGCGCGGTGACTCAAGTCCTCGGCGAATTGGGTTCCCACTGCAATTTGATCTGGAGCCGGGGACAAAAAGATCCCTCCCCAGTCCAAGGTTGGACGGGACCTGGTGTACTGGTCGTGAAACCATTCATTGATGACATGCCGACCGCCTACGCCGCCTCTGATCTGGCTATATGCCGCAGCGGGGCCATGACGCTGTCGGAATTACAGGTAGCGGCTCTGCCAGCCATCCTGGTGCCATTCCCGCACGCCGCCGCGGATCACCAGAAACACAACGCGCTCTCCTTCGCGGCCAAAGGCGGCGCAACAGTGATCGAAGATCGGGAGTTTAATGGGAGCAGGCTGCTGGACGAGGTGAAGCGCTTGTTTGATAATCGGGAAAAATTAAGCGCCATGCGGTTTGCTTTAGCGAAATTACCGAAACAGGATGCGGCGGGGATAATTGCGGAAGAAGTGATCAGCATTGCCTCCACCCAGGACTGAAGTCCTGGGCTATTATCCTGCGGCCCACTAAAGTGGGCGCTCCGGGATTACTCCTTTTCCAGTGGGCCGCAATGAAATAGCTCATCGTATTAACAGTGGACGGGATTGGTTACCCTCAATGTTTTTCAGAATCAAACACCTTCACTTCGTGGGCATCGGTGGGATCGGAATGTCCGGCATCGCGGAGGTGCTGCTGAACCAGGGCTTCGGGGTCAGCGGATCGGATCAATCCGACAGTGAGATTCTCTCGCGGTTGCGCGACCTGGGCGCGGAGATCTGTCTCGGGCACCGACCGGAAAACATCCACGGCGCGCAGGTGGTGGTCTATTCATCGGCGGTCAAGCCGGATAATGTTGAACTTATTGAAGCGCGGCGTTTGGGATTGCCGACTATCCCTCGGGCGGAGATGTTGGGCGAGTTGATGCGCGTGAAGTACGGCATTGCCGTAGCCGGCACGCACGGCAAGACCACCACAACTTCCATGATCGGCGCGATCATGACCGAGGCCGAGATGGACCCCACGATCATCGTCGGCGGGCGCGTCAAATCGCTGGCCACCAACGCGCGGTTGGGTTCGGGGGAATTTCTGGTGGCTGAAGCGGACGAATTCGACCGCAGTTTCCTGCGACTGACGCCGGCCATTGCGGTCATCACCACGTTGGAAACCGAACATCTCGATTGCTATAAGGATCTTGAGGAGATCAAGAAGGCATTTATTGAGTTTGCTGATCACGTACCTTTCTATGGCAGCGTGATCGCCTGCGTGGATGAACCGGGCGTGGCGGATTTAATCCCCCGATTGCGTCGCAGCGTCACCACCTATGGGCTGTCTGAGGGCGCGGACGTGCGTGCTCACGATTTGTCCTTCTCACAGATGCACACGGCCTTTGTCATCACCGTACGAGGGGAAAAACGAGGCGGCTTGACGCTCAACTTGCCCGGCCTCCACAATGTGAAGAACGCACTGGCTGCCATTGCCGTCGCCGAGGAGTTGAAGATCAATTTCGAGGTGGTACGACGGGGATTGGCCAAGTTTCACGGCGTGGAGCGCCGTTTCGAGATCAAAGGCGAAGCCCGAGGTGTGATGGTGGTGGATGATTACGCTCATCACCCCACCGAAATAAAGGCTACCCTGGCGGCGGCGAAGAAGGGTTGGAATCGCCGTGTGATGGCCGTC
>JAGVQJ010000162.1 GCA_020051775.1 Calditrichota bacterium
CTTCACGCGCAAGTAGGTCATCATGCCGAAGATCAGGCCGAGTACGCACACGAACAGCCCGGCCATCAGCAGGGTGCGACCATTAATTCCCAAGAAATCCACCTGGCCCAGATCCGGCAGGATCAGACTGGCTTCGCCCCCGGCATGTTCCTGCGCCATCGCCAGCGGGGCGCTGACCAGAAAGACTGCCGTCAACATTGTTACCATTGCAACCAGGCGAATTCCTCCGCATCCAACAGCGCTGTGCAGCCATCTCAGCATTGTGTTTCTCCTTTCTCCGTGCACCATAGTAGACAGGCGCATCCTAATTTGAAATTTATCCATTGGATCATTGAGTACTATGTTTGCAGAGTTGAGGCGGTGTGGGCATGATATATCTGATTCCCCCCCGTTTTGAAGATCGCATAGTCGCTTGCTAATATCACAGTTATTGAATAAGGCGATTTAAATCATCAATGACTCACTTCCCTAAAAAATGTGGTCGAAGCGGTCGGATTATTCTTTTAACAGGACAATTTGCATATATTTAGTGGTGAAGTCAAGGAAAATTTCGCACATATTCTGTTGCAGTATTTGATTGTTATTGTTGCATGCCGCAACAATTGGAACAACAGAAATATCATTGATTTATATTCCTGCGAGATTATTCTAAGTTCCTACCGCAAATTGAAATAACACCCTCACGAGATGATGACACGAAATAATTAATGGATTATCCGATATTTAACTTGACTTGGACGTTGAAAGCGATTATCTTTTATCGGATTTACCCCAGATGGGGTGACATCACCTGAAGTTCAGTTGAGGGTATTCATGGAGTGCGCACAATTACTGGAAAAATTGGGCGAACTGGGATTAAGCGAACGCGAAGCCAAAGTATATCTCGCCCTTTTGAATAAGCGCAGCGCCACTTCGGCAGACCTGCAAAAATCATCCGGAATTCCCCAAACTAAAGTATACGAGATTATCCGGCGGTTGGCGCTTCACGGGTATTGCCGGGAGAGGAAAGTTGGGCACAAACGCACCTTTGAAGTGATAGATCCTCAAGCCGCCCTGGCTTTACCCATCCAAAAGTTAGAGGCTCGGTTGAAGGGCGCGCATGGGCTAAAAGAGGAGTTAGGCGCTATTTACGCCTCGGCCACTGAGGCTATTGAACCGCTCGAATACCTGGAAATTCTGCACGGCAATGAAACCATTCATTACCATTATTGCCAATTGGTGCATAAGACTCAGAAGGAAATCCTGGGTTTCGGCAGGCCGCCCTATGCCTGTGATACTTCCGAGAAGCTTCGCGAACAGAATCGCGAAATGAAAGCGTTGATCCAGCGCCAGGGAGTGTCGCGTTGGATCTATCAGTTGGAAGGGGTGGATCCCGTTTGGCCGAAGAATATGCTGCCGGACCTGGCCGAAAATGGCGTACAAATTCGCGTAGCGCCGCTTTTACCCTTAAAGATGATGGTTTTCGATAACCGCGAAGTGCTGGTGGCCCATGAAGATCCCATGATTCTCTCCGGAGATTTGACTATGGTCATTATTAAGCAGAGCACTATCGCCAACGCTTACCGCGCCTTGTTCGATTTCTTCTGGAATCAAGCGGAGGACTTGGAGGCGTACTTGCGGAGAAGCAGATTGACGGCCTCCGCACTTCAGTGAAACGCTGGGGGAAACTGAGCGAGTCAAGTTGGGGCGCACGGTGTGCGCCCTAATCCATATAATAACCCCGGATTGCAGGCAATCCAGGCCACCCACCGCCCGGAAATGAATTTCCGGGCGACCTTGTTTCAGACCACTAAAGTGGACGTAATTTCGTAGTCGTGGTCGTCTTCATCCCGAATGTAGCAACCGCCAGGAATCACTTCGTTTCAATCCTGGTGACAACAAGATTGGATGTATGGCTCGCTCCGCCATGCTTGCCTTTAATTCAGGAGGTTTTTTCCCAAATAAACGCATAGTATATTGATTCCCTATTGTCGGAGTTATTTTACTTGAATTATCCCGTAAAAATAAATACATTCTTGATATTCTACTGAGATTATTGGGGGAATGGAAATGCAAAAATTATTGTGGTGCATTGCACTTCTGCTGATTGGGATCAATCACATTAATGCTCAATCCGGAAAGGTGTATGTTCATCCTCGCGCTGGTCAGGCTATAAGATCGTTGTCCACGCTAATTATTGAATGGCACGGACTCGAAGACGTTTGGCTTAATTCGGCAGAAACGCTTCGCGACCTGAATTACGGGACGCACGATGGGGCGCTGGCTGGTAAATCGCCGCAAGGATCCAGCTATCTGATCCGTATTGTAGATCTACCCGGACTGCTGGGTCCAGGTAAATTAATCATTTCATGCAATTTGCATGTGTATCTATCTAATGGCGATGGCCAATCCGGCGATAAAACGGTAGGTGTCAAGCGCGTGCTTAAACCCTGGGTGGCAGGCCTGTTGGATGGTCAGAATCCCAGCAACGGGGAGGGATGTACTTTCAACGATTGGAGTGCGGATAGCATGGAATGGACTGTCCCCGGTTGCCATGGTGAGAACGACTTTGGGGATGATAATGAGGGCGATGGGGAAGAAGCTGATTGCAGAATGACGCCGGAGAGCAGTGTATTCGTCCCTCAGACGAGCGTTTATCCATGGCTTGCACCGGGCTATCGAGTCTGGACCATCACTCCGGAGCTTGTCAACGGTTGGTACAATGAAACTTGCGCTAATAACGGGGTAGTAATGAAAACACTCGCTCCATGGGGGTGGGTGCACCCTCGCACCGAAGAGATCTACCCTCCAAGTGAGCGGCCGTATTGGGTGATAGAATATGTGGAAGAATAGCCTATTCTTTCCTCAACTCCTCAAAATCCACCTGCGCTTTAGTTATAACCCGACTAACTCATTGAAGTCTTGGTAAATCTCCATAATACCTTCTCCGCAGATATTCCACCGCCTCCACCCGTTCTTCGGGAGTTCGGGAGAGCCAGTACTCCAGGTTCTGCTTCTGCTCGTTGTGCTCGCTCAATTTGGCCTTGTGGCTGACTTTTTCGATCATGTTGGACTCGCATTTCTTGGGATTGCTTCGGCGGCTGAACTACGCCGCCTCGCAATGACTGTACTACCAACCCAATATACTGCGATGAATTCCCAATGTCAAGTGCTTTCCCAACCAGCATTCAAGAAAATAAATCGGGACGCGTCCATCTGCCGACGGCTCGCGCCCCATTTTTACTTGTATACTTGGTTACTTGTATACGTGGCTACGATTTAGTACATCCCACCGCCCATGCCACCCATACCGCCGCCGGGCATGGCTGGAGCTTTGTCCTCTTCCGGCTTCTCG
Organism: Calditrichota bacterium; assembly: GCA_020051775.1. Lineage (GTDB taxonomy): Bacteria > Electryoneota > B3-LCP > B3-LCP > B3-LCP > JAGVQJ01. The sequence goes on from JAGVQJ010000162.1 coordinate 3,335, forward strand.
AAGATGACCGCTTCGGTCATCAGCAGCAGAGCCGCCACGGAGGAGGCATTTTCCAAAGCGGTGCGAGTGACTTTGGTGGGATCAATGACGCCGGCTTTCACCAGGTCTTCGTATTTTTCGGTGCGGGCATTAAAGCCGTGAGCGCCTTTGGATTCCTTCACTTTTTGCACTACGACGGAACCTTCCCAACCGGCGTTGTTGACGATCATGCGGATCGGTTCTTCCAACACGCGCTTGATGATGTTCACGCCGATCTGTTCATCGCCGATCAGTTTCAGACCTTCCAAGGCCGGGATGCAGCGCAACAGCGCCACGCCGCCACCGGGAACGATGCCTTCTTCGACGGCTGCGCGAGTAGCATGCAGAGCATCTTCCACGCGGGATTTCTTCTCTTTCATTTCGACCTCGGTAGCTGCGCCGATCTTCAGCACGGCGACGCCGCCGGCCAGTTTGGCCAGACGTTCTTGCAGCTTCTCACGGTCGTAATCGGAGGTAGTGCCTTCGATCTGCTTTTTAAGCTGGGCCACGCGCCCCTTGATGTCCTCGGATTTGCCCATGCCTTCCACGATAGTGGTGTTGTCCTTGTCAATGCGCACGGTATTGGCCGAACCCAGGTCGGACAGCATGGCGTTTTCCAGCTTGAAGCCGGTTTCTTCGGAAATCACCCGGCCGCCGGTCAAGACCGCGATGTCTTCCAGCATGGCCTTGCGACGGTCGCCGAAGCCCGGAGCCTTTACTGCGGCCACTTTCAAAGTGCCGCGCAGCTTGTTGACCACTAACGTAGCCAGTGCTTCGCCTTCCACGTCTTCGGCGATGATCAATAGAGGAGATCCCATCTGCGCCACCTTTTCCAGGATGGGCAGAAGGTCCTTCATGCTGCTGATTTTCTTATCGTAAATCAGGATTTTCGGTTTTTCCAACGCTGCTTCCATTTCGTCTGGATTGGTCACGAAATAGGGTGAAATATAGCCGCGATCGAACTGCATACCCTCAACCACTTCCAGAGCGGTGTCAGTGGATTTGGCCTCTTCGACGGTGATGACGCCGTCTTTGCCGACCTTATCCATTGCGTCGGCAATCAGCTTGCCGATGGATTCGTCGTTGTTGGCGGAAATCGAAGCCACCTGAGCAATCTCTTCCTTGGAGCTGATTTCACGGCTGATGCCGCGCAGCGCTTCGATGACTTTCTCCACGCTCTTCTCGATGCCGCGCTTCAAATCCATAGGGTTGGCGCCGGCGGTGACGTTGCGCATGCCCTCATGCAGGATGCTCTGCGCCAGTATCGTAGCGGTGGTTGTGCCGTCACCGGCTTGATCCGATGTCTTGGTGGCGACTTCGCGCACCATCTGAGCGCCCATATTCTCGATGGGGTCTTCCAATTCGATTTCTTTGGCTACAGTCACGCCGTCCTTGGTGACGGTTGGAGCGCCGAATTTCTTATCAATGACCACGTTGCGGCCGCGAGGGCCAAGAGTCACTTTGACGGCTTCAGCCAGAATATCCACGCCCTTTTTCAAGCCGGACCTGGCTTCCGTATCGAATTTGATTAGTTTATGTGCCATTCCTTAAAACCTCGCTTTCTTGGCGTTAAATTACTCTGTGATTACAGCTAAGACGTCATTGCGCGACACGATCAGGTAAGGCTTATTATCGTGCTTAATCTCCGTGCCGCCATACTTGGCGTAGAGTACCTTGTCGCCGACTTTCACGACTTCGGATAATTTCTTGCCGCCTTCTTTCTTAGCGACGTCGTCGCCCAGCGCGATCACCTTGCCCATTTGCGGTCTTTCCTTGGCAGTGTCGGGGATAATGATGCCTCCGACCTTGCGCTCCTCTTCCTCAATGGGTTCGATGAGGACGCGTTCGTCTATGGGTTTAATTCCCACGCCCATGTTTAACCTCCTTTTGATTGGACTAATTGGGATGGTTGTTAGCACTCTAACCAGATGAGTGCTAATAAGTTTCCTATAATATACGTTATTCGGGGCGGTTTGTCAAGGGGGGAGGAGGGGAATATTTTATGGAGTGTGAATAAATTGGCGCTCCACCTCCCCGGCAGAGCGCCATAATTATTTCACATTTCATAGTGTATTACCTCACCATCACCATCTTCCCTGATACTATCTGTCCTTCCGCCTCCAGTCGGTAAAGATAGATCCCCGCTGCAAGATCTTGGCCGTCGAACGTGGCGATGTGCAAACCCGCTTCAAACCAACCATCGGCCAGCATGGTCACCAGCCGCCCGCCAATGTCGTAAATCCGTAAACTAACGTGGCTGAAACCTGATAGCTGATAACTGATTGCAGTTGTGGGATTGAAGGGATTTGGGGAAACCTGTACAAAAATAGGCTGCGCCATCTTCCCGGTGGACATGATTGACGGCCTCGCGTCACCTTCCCCCGGAAACGGGTCGCCGGTTAAAAGCCAGTCGTTTGCACCGGCGCCGGAACCTGAGGGGGATTTGATAAATGTGAACTGGTCGTAGTCATAAATATAAGTGATGGAGTAGGCCGATTGAGCTCGATAGGTATACTGTCCGGGCATCGCCTCGCCGGGAACTAGTTGAATACGCACTCGCGTCGCCGTCAATCCTGCTGGGAAGGTCAACACGGTGGGATAGCCCAGATTCCCCCAACCGCCGTCCGGCCAACCCACGGAAATCCAGACTAAGAATGTTACCGGCCCTGTTGTGGTGTTGGTCAGGGTGATTTGGTAGTCGAAAGCTCCCCCCTGAGCAGGTATGACAATGGGTGGATTGAGCGGTGAAAGAGTTACTTCGATGATGGGCGGCGCGACGTATCCATAGTAGAATACATCATCGTTCTGCGCTCCCGCAGCCTGCTCAAACGCCAGCGAACCGTCTCCCCAGGTATCCACGACCAGGGAGGGTGTATACTTGTTACCGGCTTGCAGGATTTGAGAAACCCAGCTACCGGTTAAGTTGGTGGCATAAATGATCTCGCCCGTTAACAGGTTGCCTGAAGTTTTTTGCCACACAACATGAGCAATGCCGCTCGATTGAACGGCGATTCGACAATCCATACCACCGTAGCTGCCGGTTATGTCCACGGGATTAGACCAGGGCTGAGATCCTAATTTCTGACAGTAGAATACATGGCCGGGGAAGCCCCACCCCTGATTGCCATCGAAAGCCAGGTAAATCACTCCATAAGATCGAGATCGGATGGAGGAAGTAAAATTATTAAATCCAGCAGGTTGAAAAGCCTGAAAGTCCCAGTTCGTTCCGCCGATCTGGTGATTCTCAGCCACGTCAATGCGATATGCCCCATAATCGCCGGCACGATAGCTGATCAGAGCTCCACCGTCTGGATTCGTGGTAATATCCGGTGCGGCGCCACTGCCGAAAGGGCCTAATTGTGAGCCGGCAATAACCTGAGCGTGGAAGTTCTGGCTATCCGAGTAGATATACCCAATCTTATACTCCCCGCCGATCTCTACGATGACTGCAACGTGCGGCCGCCCCGCCACATCCAAAGTAATTGCGGGGTGACCCACCAGGGTAGCGGTAGAGGGTAAGGGCAAATCCTGGTAGGTCCAGGTCGTACCACCGATGCCCAACTTGAGGACACCAGCTTCAATATACACCAGGTTGGGGACTCCGGTGTATTTATGGACGGTCAGATAAGGAGATGATTGGGCCAGGGTTTGGTTGCCAATGGGAAGTCCCTCCGACCAAACACCTTCGAATGGCTTTTTCTTGTAATAAAGATTGTGATCCGTGCCGATAGCTTGTTCATAAACCAGATGTAGATTGCGTAAGCTATCCAATGCCAAAGCGTTGACTCCCAGATTGTCGTTGCTACTTCCGACACAAACCGAATCCAGCACAGCCTGGCCCCACTGCGCCTGAGCGGATTCAATTGCGAATGCGAAAATGGCGGTAGCCAGTATGACAAGACGATATCGCCGGCGATCCATAATGACTCCTTCCTTGATAGACGATATAATATACAAAAAGCTTGAAGGGAAATCAAGAATTTATCGGTCGAAAATGAAAATTCCCATCGGGAGGCCTCTGGTGAATAAAATCTCAACGCTCACTTCCTTCCCTTTTTCCTTTAACCTACCCTTGACTACAGGTCATATTTTTATTACATTCATACAGCGAGCCATGATAAATCTGTCCAACGGGTAGGTAGTAAATCTGACAATCAGGGACTCATGCCTTGACCTCGTCCCTTTAACTTATGATATTTAACGACTAACGACAAAAGACTTCACATGATCGTTACCGAAAAAAAACCATTATCCGAAATACTCGACACCTTAAGAGGTTTGAATAAGGTCTTTCTGGTGGGCTGCGGGGACTGTTCGGCGCTCTCCCAAACTGGAGGTGAAAAGGAGCTGGAGGCTCTGCGCATCAAGCTGGCTCAGGCCGGTAAAGAGGTCGTGGGGACACTGCTCTCCGAAGGCCCTTGCCACATGCTCCGCGCCAAGCAAGAACTCCGGCAATCTGTAGACGAAGTCGAACAGGCCGATGCTCTGGTGGTGCTGGCCTGCGGAGCCGGCGTTCAGGCTGTTGCCGACATGGTGCCGCAACCGGTTCTGCCCGGCGTCAATTCGCTCTTTCTGGGCAATGTCAAGCGCTACGGCTGGTTCGAAGAACGGTGCTCCACCTGCGGGGAATGCCTCCTGGCGGACACCGGCGGTATCTGCCCGGTCACTCGCTGCGCTAAATCGCTGGTCAACGGGCCCTGCGGGGGTTCCCGCGATGGAATGTGTGAAGTAGGCGGCGACCGCCCCTGTGTCTGGGCGCTGATCCAGGAGCGCCTAAAAGTCCAGAACCGCACCGAGCTGCTGGAAAAGTATCAGCCTATGAAGGATTTCGAGCGCTCCATCAAGCCCGGTGTGATGGATCTCCGCAATGAAAACCAGGACGCCCGTTCAGAACGCCTGGCCACCATCGTGGTGCATCGCGAAGAGAAATTCGGACACAGTGAATTCGGCCGCCGCAACTGGCAGATCAAGCTCGAAGATGTCAAGCCCAACGGCTTGACTCGCCTGCAAACCGCACTGGAATCCGGCGTCTTCGTGCAAACCGCCGAAATCGTCCCGCCCAAAGGCGTAAATGTTGACACTGCTTTGGAGCATGTCCGCTTGATCAAGGATTATGTCGTCGCCGTTAACGTCAATGAGAATCCCGCCTCGGTTATGCGCTTAAACTCATTGTCGCTGTCGCATCTATTTTCCCTGGAAGGCGTCGAGCCGATTTTCCACATTACGACGCGGGAGCGCAATCGCCTGGCGTTGCAGAGCGAGTTGTTGGGCGCTTATGTGTTGGGCATCCGCAACGTGTTGGTCTTAACCGGCGACCACCAATCCATGGGCGACCACAAAGAGGCCAAGCCGGTTTATGACTTGGATTCGGTGCAGCTCCTGCGCTTGTGCACAGAGATGATGGGCGGCAAGGACTTCAGCGGCAATGATCTGGAGGGCGCCCCGTCGTACTACTTGGGAGCCGTCGTCAATCCCGGTTCCGACATGCTGGAATTGCAAATCATGAAAATGCGCAAGAAGGCGCTGGCGGGGGCGCGCTACTTCTTCACGCAGGCGGTTTATGATTTGAAGGCGTTACAAAATTTCATGGACGAAATCCGCGATATGGATGTGAAAATCTTGGCCGGCGTCATCCCCTTGAAATCGGCCAAGATGGCGCGGTTTATGAACTCCAACGTTCCCGGCATCACGGTGCCGGAGCACCTCATCGAGCGCATGGAAAAGGCCACCGACCGCACCGCCGAATCCATCGCCATTTGCCGTGAACTCATTGACGGCATTCGCGACCTGTGTCATGGTGTGCACATCATGCCCATCGGCTGGTATCATCTCATTCCGCGCATCTTCGAAAAAATCAATTGAATTCTCGTAAAGAAGCAATGAAAAGTAGTCAGTACCCAGAAGTCAGTTATCAGTTGAAATATTAATCAGCGAAAAATTGCTTAATCTGCGGAAATTGCGATTCAGACAATAATAAAATCCGAAAACTTATCTTACACCTATACCGGCGCCACTCAACCGGCTCTGCAAGATTTGACTTTCACCGTTCCGGCAGGTCAAAGTGTGGCCATCCTGGGAGCTAACGGCTGCGGCAAATCCACTCTGGCGCGCGTCCTGGCGGGGTTGTTGTCGCCCTATGAAGGCTCTCTGCAGGTGTTGGATCGTGATTTATCTACGCCGGAAGGAGTCAACGCACTTCGAGGTCGTGTAGGCTTGGTATTTCAGTCGCCTGATTCGCAGATGGTGGCCACGACGGTGGAACGCGAGATCGCTTTTGGTCCGGAGAATTTGGGATTGCCTACCGCCCAAATCCGAGCTCGAGTGGACGAGCAGATGGAGCGTTTCCATCTGACGGTCCATGCCCGAAGATCGCCGCATCTTTTGTCCGGCGGTGAAAAACAACGAGTCACCTTAGCCTCCGTCTTAGCTATGCAGCCCGAGATACTGATCCTGGACGAAGTCACCTCCTTACTCGACCCTGCCGGTCGTCGGGAAACCCACCAGCTAATCCAAGGGCTAAAATCGCACTGCACGCTCATTATCATCACGCAGTTTTCTTCCGAGGTTCTTCTGGCTGATCGTGTCCTCTTATTGGAAAACGGTCGCTTGATTCGGGACGCCACGCCTGAGGCTCTCTTCCGCTCTGCTGCCGATGATCAAATTGCCGGTGTGGAGGTACCGCTGGTTTACCGACTCCTGAGAAAAACCAATGGCGAATTTCAGAACCCATAGGATAGATTTATCAGCATTTTTCATTCTCGTTCGCCCCGGCAATGTCGCTCTCACGGCGCTATCCGTTTTCGTGGGGGGGATTATTTCCAACCCGCACTGGCCGGAATTATTAAGCAGGCTGGTTATAGCAGCTATCTCCGCCGCGTTGATTGCCGGCGGCGGCAATGCCTACAACGATTACTGCGACCGCGACCTGGATCGTCTGCAAAAAACCCGGAGACCGCTCCCTTCCGGCCGACTTGCTCCGGCTGCGGCTTTGTGGTTAGCCAATGCCTGCTTTCTGGGTGGGATATTGGTTGCTTACCAATTAGGTCCCATAGGGTTTTCCATTGCCGCCTGGGCGGGGTTATTACTGATACTATACAGCCGCTTTTTAAAACGATTGCCTCTGGTGGGTAATCTGGCCGTGGCTTTAATCTCAGCATTGACGTTCATCTATGGCGGAGTGGCTGTATTTACTCTTGAACCAGCCTTCTGGGCAGCCGCGTTGGCATTTTTCTTCCATCTGGGGAGGGAAATCATCAAGGACATGGAGGATGAGATAGGCGACCGCGCAGCGGGAGCGGCTACCTGGCCGGTCCGATATGGTTTGAGTTCGGCGCGCTGGGGCGCTCTGGCGGCATTTGTGTTCCTGATTATGCTGTTGCCGTTACCCTACCTATGGGGTCATTTCAGACCGGAGTATCTCATCGTCGTGCTATGCGGGGTGGCGCCGATTTTAATCGTGGTCAGCGTTCTGTCCCTGCGCTGGTCCAAGCCTGAACAATTTCATCGCTTGAATCTAATCTTGAAATGGGACATGTTGATGGGATTGTTCGCGCTCTATCTCGGGAGACCACTCGTGTGAGCATTATCAACCCAAGCGTCCGTGAATTGTGGGCTGTCGCCGGAATAAATGGTCCCATCATCCTGGCTTCGACCTCCCCGCGCCGCGCTGAAATATTGCAATCTCTGGGGCTACCCTTTGAGGTCATCCCGCCGGGAATAGAGGAACGCGATTACGGCGATTGGGACGACGGGGAACTCCTACGCCGTCAGGCTGTTGAAAAGGGTGGCGCCGTCAAATCGAAGCACCGCAGCCGAGCGGTATTGGCGGCTGATACGGTGGTTGTGCTGGAGGCTCAGGTCTTGGGAAAACCCACCGACCTTGACCAGGCTGCCCGCATGCTTAAGCTATTGTCGGGACGCGCGCACCGGGTTTTCACCGCGGTGGCTTGGTTTCCCCCCGGCAACCTGGGAAGCCGCACGGCGGTGGTCGAAACAGAAGTTGCCTTTCGCAAATTGAAATCCCAGGAGATAGATGCTTACCTTGCCACTGGTGAACCCTTGGATAAAGCCGGGGCTTACGGTATCCAGGGCACGGGCGGGTTGTGGGTATCGTCACTTCATGGGTGTTATTTCAATGTCGTGGGATTGCCGGTTTCGATCCTATGGGACTTGATCAAATCATGATAGGCTACCATCATGTCGCCTGAGCGTAAAAAAACTGCGCTGGATTTCAGCCAGGAACTCGTTGCTGCCCGAACCGCCAAGGGGATGTCCGTGGAACAGGTCGCCGACGTTACCAAAGTCAGCCTGCGTTATCTGCACGCCATGGAAGAAGGCGGGTGGGAGTTTCTCCCCGAACCTTACATGGAAGCCTTTTTACGAGCCTACGCCGAAGCTGTGGGGATGAATGTAATTAAGGTGATGAAACGCTACCGCGAGACGGTTCGTCCAGAGGTCGCAGGGCACACTGAACCTGAATCCGATCATAAGAATCTGGACTTGAAGCCGGCCGTCAGTGCCGTGCCCAGGAAGAAAATCCCCAAGTGGATAAGTTTGAGTATAGCCGGTGCAATCGTGGTAGTAATCGCCGGAATCATCTTCCTGACCACTTATTCACCCCAAAAAGTTGAGCCGCCACCCGCACCTGTGGAGTATGAACGGATCAGCCCGAAACCCGATACGACGAAACGTCACGCCGTCCCTGATACAGCGCGCCCGGTGGATTCCTTGGCGGCACGCAGCGATACCTTAGGCGCTTTGCGCGTTATCCCGGACAGCCTGCTGGCGGCGCCGCGGGAAGTTCCCACCGGGATTCGACTGATCGGTCGAGCGGGCAAGCCCTGCTGGATCCGGGCGACCATGGATAAACGAAAAATCCAGGACGTCTTGCTGGCCGTGGGCGATACCATCTTCTGGAAGGCGGCCTCAGAAATCGAATTGGTCGTGGGTAATGCCGGAGGCCTGGAACTGGTCATGGACGGGCGCTCTTTGGGGGTTCTGGGCCCCGACGGCAAGGCTGTAACCGTACTCATCACGCCCGAAGGGATCAAATCCCAGAAAATGGGGCGCAAAGTTCTGCCGCCAGATTCCCTCCTGAATACCAAAGAGAGCAACAGTGATCCTACGCAAGCCGACACGACGAGTTGAAATTCGTGGTTTAGGATTGGGCGGCTTTGAACCGGTACGCCTCCAATCCATGATCAGCGTCCCGACCACTGACCAAGCCGCTGCTTTGGCGCAAATTGCGCGATTGGAGGCGGCTGGCTGCGAGTTAGTTCGGCTGGCGGTTCCTGATCACGAATCAGTGCAGGCATTTGCTGAGATTCGCCGTCGCACGTTGCTTCCATTGATCGCGGATATACATTTTGATTACCGCTTGGCGCTGGAAGTCCTGAAAGTGGGCGCCGATAAAATCCGCCTGAATCCCGGCAATATCGGCGGCCCGGATAGAGCGTTGCAAGTGGCCAGGGAAGCAGCCATGCGCGAAGTGCCCTTGCGGATCGGAGTGAACTCCGGTTCGGTAGAAGAGGATCTGCTGGAAAAGTACGGCGAACCGACGCCCGAGGCTTTGGTAGAAAGCACACTTCGCCATGTTGACCTGTTTTCTGCCGTACCGAATTTGCAGTTGGTTTTATCACTCAAGGCTTCCGATGTGTTGACGACCATCGAAGCCTACCGTGCCATATCCGAAAAGACCGACCATCCGCTGCATCTGGGCGTTACCGAAGCCGGCACACCCTTCACCGGAGCCATTCGCAGCGCAGTGGGTATCGGCACGCTGCTGGCCGAAGGTCTCGGCGACACCTTGCGCGTATCCCTGACCGGCGACCCGGTCGAAGAGATGCGCGTGGGCTGGGAGATCCTGCGAAGTTTGGGTTTGAGGAAACGCGGAGTGGAACTGATCTCCTGCCCCACCTGCGGCCGCACCGAAGTGGATCTGGTTGGCATTGCCATAGCGGTGGAAAAAGCTCTGGCCAATGTCACTCAACCCTTACGCGTGGCCGTCATGGGCTGTGCGGTCAATGGCCCGGGCGAGGCTCGCGGCGCCGACGTGGGCGTCGCCTGCGGCAAAGGCAAGGGATTGATCTTCCGCCGCGGCGAAATCTTGCGCCAGGTGCCGGAAGAACGCATTGTGGAAGAGCTGTTAAAAGAAGTGAATAATTTTATTAATGACGAATCAAAATTGTAGAGTACTAATAATGAAAATGCTCTTGCATGATGATCTGCAAAAAATTGATCGCGCGATTGATGAATATACAAAAACTCTTGCTGCCTTTCAATATCCCATCGGGTTAATCGTTACCTATTTATTTAGGCATTATGAAACGTACGTTATGAAGTTAATTGATGCTAATAAAGCGGAGGACAGGAAAAGGTCAATTGCTACGAATCTTTTAGATGAACTTCATGTGGGTATATATTTAGCTTATCGTTTCGGGAAATCTGAAAATTGCAATATATCTTTAAAAATAAATAATGATGTTGATATTGCAGTGAATACACTACTTGACTACTCTTTACAATATTCCAAGGTTTTTGATATTCTGAGTTATCTTTTTCGGGGAATGGCGGTTGCATTTTATGATACTGATGGGAACATAAATGTGAAGTTGAAAGAACACACAAATTCTGATGATGATATAACCAGTTTATTATTATGTGCCCCTGATAGTCCAGCTACAAAGATCAAATCAGGAAGTATAATGCCAAATTTTGATACGAGAATTATTTATGAGCACGCTTACCTAAAAAAGTCATCATCCGGTAAACTAATCGTATCAATTTCTGATCAGAACTTTGAAAAAATTTTAAATATTCGGACTAATCATTATTCCGGATATTGGCAATTTGATCCGAGATGGCAGTTCGGTGAATATTCCATGGCCGATTTCAGACAATTCTGGCTTGTGTTAAATACAATATGTCTAATTCGCCATTATTTATTCAAGGCACATCTAAAAAAAGGTGGAACTCTGGAATCTTTGATCGATATTAGAGAAAAGAAATACTGGTTAAATGAAATATCTAGATATTCTAGGTTATCAAAAAAATTAGTAAATGATATACTTAGTGATCTAATTTACACACCTGAAAGTACAATTGGTGTTCGACGCCAGATTCCAGCGATATATCAACCATTCTTTGAAGTAAATAAGAACTTGATTGCGGTGAGTAATTGGTTAGTACTTCATTCCAATATTGAAAGAAATATTCTTGATCTGAAGAGTCATTTAAACGAATTTACATTTTCTGATTTAACCACAAAAAAGGAGAAACAGTGGCTTTTAAAGCTTGAACCACGATTAAAGTCATACAATTTAGTTACATATGGTCCATTTGATATTAAATATAGCGGACAAAAAAGTAATGTTGACCTTCTGGTAGTTGATCATACAGACTGTTTTGGTATTGCATTTGAATTAAAATGGCTGAAAGATCCAGATGCTGTGAGAGAGATATTTTATACTGACCAGGAATTGAATAGAGGAATTGACCAGGCCGAATTGGTTAAAAAATGGCTAGACCAAAAATCCATCGAATTACGACAAATGCTGGGGATTACCCAAGCGAATTTTCAAAGTTATATTTTTGAATCAGCAGTATTATCAAAAAACACAATCGGTTCTGGTTTGACTAAAAAGACAAGGTGATTGTAAACGAATTGGCCCAAGACTCGTATAAGAGTTATGGACCTAAGTACATATGAAAGCTTGATTAAGAGCGAGAATTCAGCGAAGAAATA
>JAGVQJ010000045.1 GCA_020051775.1 Calditrichota bacterium
GGGCGGGGGGGATCAAACCGAGGGGAATCTACAGCGCGTTGCTCTGGTCGAATACGCCTGTCGCCCGATTTGCCTGGCGGCTTCGGGCGGGCGGGTCTACCTGGCCGGTGAAAACCGCTTGCTGGTCCTCGACGTCTCAGCCACGGAATCGCCGCGTGTGACTGGTTTCATAGACACCGACTACGCGGAACCGCAGGAACTAACCGTTCAAGGCGAGTCCGGTTACTTGACCTCGGACAGCGGGTTGGCCTTGTTCGATTTGAGCAACCCCGTCCATCCTCGGCAGACTGGATTTTGCGCGGTGGTCGGAGCGAGCGACCTTCTGGTCAATGGCAAACTGGTTTACCTGTGCGGGACGTCGGATGGCCAATGGGGCTTGCACATTATTGATGCCTCCGATCCCTCCAGCCCGAAGATCCTCGGCCAACGCGGTTGCCTGGAAAGTGCGCCGTCTGAATACTGCTTGACGCAACGCGGTAAATATCTATATATGGGGACTCGTCACGACCTCTGGATCCTTAACGTCTCCGATCCCGGTAAAATCCGCGAGACGCTGCACCAGACCGACAAAGAAAATCTAATGGGACTGGCGATGGTAGACGACTACCTTTGTCAGACCGGCACGCGAGCGGGTCGCAATATCATCAGCCTGCAGACCGTGGGCGTCATGCCGCCGGAAGAGGTCGGGTTTCTGGATATGCCGGATACCACTCCGCTTCGCTTGGCTGTTTCCGGAACTTGCCTCTACGTCCTGGGTGCCAACCGCGATTTCTACGCAGTGAATACTTCTCCAGCCAACCGCCCCCGCATCGTGGGCCGCTACCATTTGCCGGAAGGTTCTCATCATCGCATGGCGGTCAGCGGCGGCCGCGTCTATGTCTGCGATCTCGATTTCGGCTTGTGGATTCTCAATTTAGCCAATCCGAGCATCCCCGTGCTGGAAAAAAGTTGGAGCTTCCCGGACAAGATCAACGGGATCTTTCTCTCCGGAAAAATCGGCTGTTTGGCAGCTCGAGACCTGCGCATTTTGAATCTCGTTGATCCCCAGTCGCCTCGCGAGATCGGGACGATCCCGCTGGCATCACCCGCGAAAGAGGTCCATGTGGCGTTCGGACTGAACACCGCGTACGTTGCGGCAGGTAGTTCTATCATGGTAGTGGACGTCTCAGAAATGGCTCGGCTGGACGTTACCGGCAAGTTGAACCTCCCGGTGAACGTGAACCAGGTGGCGGTTTCCCCCAAACTGGGCGTGGCCGCCGGCGATGACGGCCTACGAGTGCTGAACCTGGCTAATCCCTTACGTCCGGTCGTGCAAGCGCACCTGGGAATTCCGTTTTTAAGCGGCTGTTCGGACGTTGTTTTAGTGGATGAATATGCTTATGTCATTGATCTCAGCGCAGGGTTGAAGGTGATAAACCTATCCAAAGCGCGCAAACCGAAGCTCGTTGCTACCCTGCCCTTGCCCGGCACAACCGCCTTGGCCGTCAATGGGAATTGGGCGTATCTGCTGGCCGGTTCCGAAATGGTCATCATGAACCTTAAAAATCGCGTTAAGCCAGTCGTGGCCGAGCGTCTGGAATTGGTCGAAGGTTTCGACAACCTGGCCATCTGGCAGAATCGTCTGCTGGTGTCCGGCCGGGACGCGGGGCTACGAATCTTCGATCTCGCCAACCCGACCGACCCTCATCTGATCGGCGTCCTGAAATCCGAGTATGGCCTCTACGGCGTCGCCGCGCAGGGGGATCTCATCTATACAGCGGAAGACCGGTGGGTGGGGGTGTGGGAAATTAAATGAAAAAGGAAAAAGACAAATAACAGACTAATGACTATGATAAAAGGTCAATGATGAGTGTCATTTCCGCGAAAGGGTCTGTCCTTCCAGGTTACCTGTTCCTGCGGGGTTGCGGCGACCTTGATCGTTATCTGGACAGCCTCATCCGCCGCGAGGTGGGGCATAAAATGGAGACGGGATTAAAAAATCCGAATAAATAATGGGTATCAGCAAATCAACCCTTCAACCCGTGGAGCTTTTCATGATACGCAAATTCTCATTGTTATTGCCGGCAATATGGGCCGTCCTGTTTCTGGTGCTATCGTCCTCCGCACAGCTCCAGGGCACCGTGTCTCAAGACAGCATTTGGGGTTCACAAACCGAGCGCTGGGTGCGCTACAGCATCTATTTGCCGGAAGGCTATGCCGGTTCCACCCAGCATTACCCCGTGATCTACCATCTCCACGGTTTGAACGGCAGTTATGCGGGTCCGCAGGTTACGCAGGTCGCCGGAAGCTTCGAAGAGGCGCTCTCTCTGGGGATCATCGGGCCGGTCATCGTCATCACGCCCGACGGCTATTCGAATTCTTTCTGGGCCGACAGTTGGGACGATTCCAAACCCGCTGAAACCAACCTCGTGGAGGAACTGATTCCCGCCGTGGATTCGCTCTACCGTACTATTCCCGGGCGTGCGCACCGCGTTATCCAGGGGATGTCCATGGGCGGGTTCGGAACAGGCAAGTTCATCACCAAGTTCCCGGAACTATTCTGCGTCGGCGTGCTCTACGATGGGGCCATGCTCACCTGGCAGAATATGGTGCAATCGCAGCCGGGTATCGCCGCCTCAATCTTCAATAACAATGAATCCTATTTTAATCAATACTCGCCCTATTATTGGGCCGCCCAGCATGCCTCGATTCTCCCCAGTCTGGTGGATATCCGCATGGTGGTGGGGGCGCTGGCGTACAACCAGGTCTTCCTGGATACACTGACCTTTTATGGCATCCCCTGCGACTACGTGGAAACTGGCCTGCCGCACAGCCTGCCGCAGCTTCTGGACGCCGAAGGCCTGAACTCCGCCGCCTTCATCGCCAGCCATCTGGGATCACCCCCGTTGGAGGTCAATCTCACTCCGGTCAATCCGCCCATCGTAATCCCGGCGCAGGGCAGCCAATTTCAGTTTAATGCCTCGGTCGTCAACCACGGCCCGAATCAAACGCCCTTTTTCGTCTGGGCGCGGATCAAGTATCCAAATGGAACTTTCACGCCGCCCACCTTGGGGCCGGTCCTGATCAATCCTCCCGTAAACACGACCATCTCCCGCCTGCGAGTGCAGAATATCCCCGCAACGTTTCCTGCGGGACTGTACCAGTATTGGGGCTATGCCAATGGGACGTTTACTTATCCTGCCCAGGATCTGAGTCTGTTTCTCTTCACGAAATCGGGGGATAGAAGCTGGGGGTTAGAGGTTGGTGATTTCTCTTGCAGCGGAGAACTTTTCCCGGGAGAATCAGAAGAGACTCGTATTGCCGTCTCCTTGGGCCATGACATGTCTGAGCGTGCCCCGGCGCGCATTTTTCCCAATCCTTTCAACGCCTCGACAGTTGCAAGTTTCGATCTGCGAGTTGCGAGTCACGTGAGGCTGTTGGTCTACGATACCACCGGGAGGTTGATAACGACGCTGGTCAACGGTTGGCGTGAAGCGGGTTCCCATGAAGTCACCTTCGACGGTTCGGGTCTCGCAGCAGGCCTCTATTTCACTAGAATCGAAGCCGGCACTTTCCAGCAGGTGCAGAAAGTGATATTGTTAAAATAATCGCGTTAGAGAGTCGCTCATAGGGGGCGCACCGTGCTCTCCTGCAAACACCGCATAGATTCATTCACCATCTCCTATTCACAGACCTTGCGGCCGGATGGCCAATGGTTGATCGGCACGGCGACAACCCCTTCCAAGGTCGTCAACGTCAAGTGGGAAAGAACGAAGTAGGTCGAGGAGGTCCTCTATTGTCGGGGTCGGGGAAGACCCCGACTACGATTCCAACCCCCAACCCACAATCCCTACACCCTCTCCGCTGCCCAATCCCAACGAGAGACAATTCCCCCGCGTATGTCCATGCAGATCTAAATCAACAAGGATAATCACATGGCAGATAAGAAAATAATAGCAGTGGTGGGCGCTACCGGCGCGCAGGGAGGCGGTCTGGTTCGCGCCATACTGAATGACCCCAAACATGAATTTCAGGCGCGCGCCATCACCCGGGACGTTGATTCGGACAAAGCCAAGGCGCTCGCCAGGCTGGGTGCCGAAGTGGTCGCCGCGGATGTCAACGACCGCGAGAGTTTAAAGCGCGCCTTCAAAGGCGCTCATGGCGTTTTCGGCGTGACGTTTTTCTGGGCGGACATGTCGCCGGATAACGAAATCGCGCAAGGGACCAACATGGCTCACGCCGCCAAAGAGGCCGGTGTGCAGCATGCCGTCTGGTCCACGTTCGAGGATACTCGCAAATGGATACTGTTAAGCGACAACCGCATGCCGACGCTGCAGGGCCGGTACAAGGTGGCGCACTTCGACGCCAAGAGTGAAGTGGATCACGTCTTTACCGACCTCGGCGTTCCGACGACTTTTCTGCTTACGTCGTTTTATTGGGAGAATTTGATTTACTTCGGCGCGGGGCCGCAGAAGGGACCCGATGGCCAGCTCTATCTCACCTATCCCATGGGCGACAAGAAGCTTCCGGGTATGGCTTCCGACGACATCGGCAAATGCGTGCTGGGGATTTTCAAGCGTGGCCGCGAGTTCTTCGGTAAATATATCGGCGTGGCTGGCGAACACTTGACCGGCGCTCAGATGGCTGCGGCGTTGACCAAAGCCCTGGGGCGGGAAGTGCGTTACAACGACGTACCCGCCGATACGTACCGCGCCTTCGGTTTTCCCGGCGCCGATGATATGGGCAACATGTTCCAGTTCAAGCGCGACTTCCAGGAGGTCTTTCTAGGCAATCGCAACCTTGACGTGTGCCGGTCGTTGAACCCCGAATTGCAGACCTTCGAGAGCTGGCTGAAAACCAACGCGATCCGCATTCCGTTAGGATAGCATGCTTCGTCCCTGTCGGGCCATAAGCATGCCACCCCGCCTTGTCATTGCGAGCGAAGCGAAGCAATCTCGTTTTTGTGGTGTCGGACCTCCTCGTCCGACGCCTTAATGTTGTGCCAGGTCCTATGGCTTAAGTCCTCCGATCCTGTCATTCTGGCAAGGGCTTCAGCCCGCGTCCAGAATCAGACGGATATTTTAAAGTAAGTTGCGTCAGGTCTTGCCCGCAAGGGAGCGACCTGACGCTTTTTATCTCCTACTTCCTACCCGAACTTTACCTCGATCAAAACTAAAATCCTACACCACAATTCACGAAAATAACACGAATATCCTTGATTTTTGGGGAAAGATTGTTATATTAAGGTTGACAGCATCCTAAGACCAAAGAAATTCTATACATTGCAGTAAGAGGACTTAAGGTTATAGGCATGTTAATTGGAAAGGCGCTTTATATAGAGTGGTTTCACAGAAATGAGCGTGCGAGAATGACCAGAAAAACCATACCTGATATGAAAGAGATTTTTCGCCAGGCGGCTGAAATCGCAAAGCAGGTACCGGAAAATATGCAGGAATCAGCCTTTAATCGCGCACTTGACCTATTGACAGGTGCAGATAGTACGAAGAAGGAGCGATCAAGCGGCACCACGCCTCATACCACTAAAAATCGTCAGGTTGCGACGACGGCTGACCATCAATCGCCAGTCGAGAGGCTTAAATCTTTAATCGATACAACACAGCATCCGAGAGTTGCTTCGGCTGACTTAGTGTTAGATCGTGCACTTATGGTGCTTCAAATTGCCATGAGAGATCATGATATCGATGGATTAACGCCTTCTGAAATAGCTCAGTTACTCACTGATAAATTCCGATTAAGAACTTCACGACCAGCTGTGAGTATGGCACTTGGTCCCGCGACAAATCTTGTGAATAGAACTCCCTGGGGTAGAGGCTACCAATACCAGATAATGGGTCCTGGCGAAGAATACCTTGCGCAGTTAGGTTCCGGGCATGAATCCTCGTCACAAAGTAGTAACCAAAAGGCTAGACGTCCAAAACGACAGCCTAAGCGCCCCGCGAAAGGTTCCGAACCAACATCAAATAATAAAACTGGCGGTGGTAAATCAACACGTCCAGGTCCCAAGAAAATCCTGGAAACATTGATTACAGAGAATTTCTTTGATTCTCCGAGAGATGTTGCTCAAATGGTTGATCATCTTCAAGTCCATTACGCAAGAACCTACAAGGCAAAGGAAATTTCTGCGGCGTTGATAAGATTAAGACGCGAGAAAAAGCTTGATCGCTCAAAGAATGACAAGGGCAACTATGAATATGTCGTCCACAAGTAATTTAGAGGCCGCTCTTGGTGGTATCGACAAGCAATTTAGGGATCGAATTGTTAAGAGTTATTTAGACCTTCGTGCGGGATATGCTACCGGCCAATACGATGCAGCGGGACTCCGAGCTGGTGTTTTCGCTGAAGCAGTAGTGCGCTTCATTGAACAAGAGCTCACTGGATCTCATACCCCCTTTGGAACATCCCTGCATAACTTTTCCGATCTTTGCCGCTCTTTTGAAAAAATTGATAAATTAAAAGGGCCAGAGTCCCTCCGTATAATAGTTCCACGGGCACTTCTGTTTGTTTACACCTTAAGGAACAAGCGCGGGATTGGACATATAGGCGGGGATATTGAGGCAAACCAAATTGACGCTACGACATGTCTCAGAACAGCAGATTGGTGTGTTTGCGAACTTATTCGAATATTCCATAAAATACCATTAGAAGATGCACAATTAATTCTTGACGCGATATCGGTAAGGCAAATCCCATTAATTTGGTCAGTCGGAATAAAGCGAAGGGTATTAAACACATCATATACCTATCCCGATAAAGTTCTTCTACTTCTGCATGGATCTGAAGAATCAGCAGTTCCCATTGAGGAATTAGCTGATTGGATTGAACACCCACGAATAAGCGATTTCCGCAGTAAAGTGCTCGCCTCACTTCACAAAAAAAGATTGATTGAGTGGGATAGAGAGACTGAAACGGTTGAAATATCTCCACTTGGGATTAAGCTTGTCGAAGATACAATACTGAAGAAATAAATGGTTTAAGTAACCTAATCATGGCATACGAAAATCTCAACTACTTGGCAAGTGCGGTCGAATCGCTGGCAACCGTTGCTGCACTTGTAGTGGGCGCGTGCTGGACATACACTCGTTTCATCAGGCAACGAGAGAAATTTGCTTTCATCGAGTTCACCGTCGACATGAACTTCATTGGAAAGCAGGATGGCAGTTGGATTGTTGAATTGATCGCAAATTTAGAGAACAAGGGTAAAGTCAAGCACAGCTTCGTCGATCTTTCCTTTGATCTGGCAGCACTGTTCAAGCAAGATCCCTTGCTATCGAATGAAAAGTTTGGAGGTCAGGCATTCTTTCCGCATGATATTGCAACGCGACCATGGCTTCCTGATGGCGAATATTTTATCGAGCCAGGAACGAAGGTAAAATACTCGTATGTCGCTAGAGTTCCTGAGGATGCCTCATTCGTCATGCTTCATGGTCACTTCAGTTACATGAAAGAATCGGCGTGGCATACCGCCGAACGAACATTGTCAGTTCCTACAAGTCTGCATATGCATCACTGAGTTTTAAAGCATTTCAGTGCCCGCTGCCCCACAGCTCTGCTGTGGGATCTTAAACTAGCAGATCCCCTCTTACTGTCTCGTGCCGCCGAGCCTCCCTCCTCGACGGCACTTACAATTTTAAATTTTCCCTGGGTCGTCACGCACCATTCCGTGACGGTGTTGGTTGGCGGCATGGAGTGGTCCATGCCGCCCCAGTGCAATTTGATTTTTGCATTTTGAATTCACGTCGGGGTCGGGGGCGACCCCGACTATGTTTCCAACCCCCAACCTCCAACCTCCAACCCCTAACCCCTAACCCCTAACCCCTAACCCCTAAATCCTACACCCCCATCCTCCTTTTCCCTTCCTCCTTCGTCACGTACCCCTCCTTCACCATGCCATCCACGGTGCGGAAACGGATCTCCTCCGCCTGGGCGCGTTCCAAGATGAAGGGGTCGGCGTTCGGCGAAAAGACGTGCCGCGCTTCAGCGCGACAGCCGCGCAGTTTCAGCTCGGTGGAACGCAGCCAGTCCGCCAGCGCTGTCCCGGAAGCTTGCAAGGAATCCACTTCCTGCATGAGCAGATTGTACTGCGCGCTCACCCAGTTCTGCGTCGTGCCATGAGACCTCCCCAGCACCCAGGGGAACAGCTTCAGGCCGGTGATGACGTCTTCCAGGATCTGCTCGCGGTTGACCTTCCAGGTGAACGACCGCCCCTGGTCGCCGCCCACGACCGCCACCTCCACGTCCGACCAGGTGAACAGATTCTGGTCGGCCTCCAGGGATGAAAACTGATCCACCGTCTGGTCGAAATAAGCGTTGATGCGCGCCAGGTACTCATCTTCGTGCTCGTTCTGAAACGGCGTCGGCGGAGTGATCTTCACCTGCAAGCGCGGCGTTCCGGCGTTGTGGCTGGACCGGGCCATGTCTTCCAGGAGCTTCTGCTCGATTTCCAACACGAAAGGGATGCAGCCCAGCGGTTCGATGCCCGCCGGGTTGGACACGTCCGTGCCCAGCGTGGCCCAGAACGTGCGTTCAGGAGCCAACGCTCGTTCGCTGCCGTCATCCTTCTCGTAAATGGCCTGCCAGCGGTTCGCGCCCCGCTCCCAGCGCACGCGGAAGGGATCCAACGCGCGAAAATGGTCAATGCCCGATCCATCTGGCAGCAGCACCAATTCGCCACAGAAACGCCCCAGCGTGAACAGTTCCAGGAACATGGCCTCGGTCAGTGTCGCCAGACCCTTGCCGCGCAGGTAGGGGTTGTCCAGGATGCGGGCGTCCAGGTCGCCGAGGATGCCTTTGGCCCGAGCGATCTCGCCTTCAGATCCGGTGATCTCGACCGACTGCGGAGTGGCGCACAACCTCACCCAGGCCCACACCGCCGCCGACACGATGGGGATGTTGTCGCGCAGGTAGCGGTACAACCCCGCCCGTCCGGTAACGCCCCAGGTGAACAGATTGCTGCCGCCGCGGCTTCCGGTCGTGTAGGATAACCCCGACGGCACAGAGGGCAGCCGCGGATTGTCACGGTACGAGATAGACCTCGCCCTAGCCGCCGGTTGCGGAGTGATCAGCGGGCGCGGCCGCCTGGCTTCGATTTTTCTGGATTTACGGAACATGGAAACCTCCTTTTTATTTCACCACAGAGACACAGAGAACACAGAGATATAAAATAGTCGGGGTCGCCCCCGACCCCGATAAGTCCCCTCCGTATCGAAGGGGAGGCGGAGGGGATTAAATACACAAAGCCCGCCGTTCGGACAATTATCAAAATTCACCTCTTCCACAGATTTTCCTTGACAAATAGCGAAACGTGTTGTATATTGGGAGAACCAGTTAACGATTGGAGGATATTATGCGCAGCCATTCTTCATACCTAATTTCGGCACTCGTGTGTCTGCTGCTTTTGGCCGGAGCGGTTCACGGGCAGGATAGTTTGAATGTGACGAAGGTAGGGGAAATCCACTACGATGACGCAGCAATCGCAGTGCAAATAATTGGAAACCTAGCTTATGTAGCCGCTGGATTTTCAGGCTTAAGAATAATTAGTGTTACGGATTCCTCACCGGCATATGAATTAGGTTATTATGACACCCCAGGTTATGCGAACGATGTCTCAGTAATCGGCGATTATGCCTACGTTGCTGATGATTCACATGGACTGCGGGTGATTGATATATCTGATCCAGCTAATCCTTTAGAAATAGGATATTGCACTACTCCAACTTGGGCAAATGGCATCGATGTTTCCGGCAATTATGCCTACATCGCTGACTGGGGAAGTGGCCTCAGGATTTTAGACATTTCTATTCCGACAAGTCCTGTACAGATTGGATTTTATAACACACCTGGAATAGCTTGCAATGTGGCAGTTTCCGGAATTTATGCTTACGTGGCAGATGATTATGCTGATCTCAGAATCATCAATATAAGTAATCCTTCAGCTCCGATTCCTGTGGGTTCATGCGAGTTTTATGGCTTAGCCCGCAATGTGGCGGTTGTGGGATCATATGCTTATGTGGCAAGTTGGTATGGCGGGTTAAGAGTCGTGGATATTTCTAATCCATCTTCACCCTTTGAAGTGGGTTATGCTACCATGTCTGCATACGCTCGAGATGTTGCAGTGGTTGAATCGTACGCTTATGTGGCAGCTCATGTTGCGTTTTTTAGCAACCTTAATGGATTAAGAATATTTGATATCTCCTCCCCGGAAGCACCATTTGAAGTAGGTTTTTATGACTCACCTGGGGGCGCAGCAGGTATTGATATATCGGATTCTCTGGCTTTCCTGGCTGACACAAGAAATGGCCTCCGAGTAATTGATATCTCAGTACCTTCATCACCAACTGAAGTGGATTTCTGTATGATTGAAAGGTATGCTTTAAGTGTTGCCATATCAGATTCATTTGCATACGTCGCTGATGGAAATGATGGGATAAGAAAAATTAACATTTCTGACCCCGAATTTCTTAATCAAGTTGGATGCACTATTACTAATGGATGCGCAGTAGGGATTACTACTTTGAGTAATCTGGTCTTCGTGGCAAATGCCGATAGCGGATTTACTGTGTTAGATGCTACTAATCCAACATCCCCAGTAGCGATTGGTCATTGTGCTTTACCCGGATACGCTTGGGATGTTTGTATATCAGAATCATTAGCACTTATAGCAGATGATACCTCTGGATTAAGGATAGTCGATTTTTCCGATCCCTCAAATCCATTGGAAGTCGGGTTCTATAACACCCTTGGAATCGCTTTGGGCGTTTCAGTTTCTGGCGTGTATGCTTATATAGCAGATGGATACAATGGATTATGCATTATTGATATTTCCAATCCGTCGGCTCCTGTGGAAATAAGTAATCAGAATACCCCAGGATATGCTCGCGATTTGGAAATTGATGGGCATTATGCATTCATAGCAGACGATTATACCGGGTTGCGAATTATTGATGTCGGTAATCCCGCTTCACCGATTGAAGTTGGATTTGACAGCACTCTCGGTTCTGTCTGTGGCGTATCAAAATCAGGATCTCATATTTATGTTGCTTCAGGTGATTCTGGTTTTTACGTCCTTGATGTCAACAATCCTTTAGCACCAATAAAAGTAGGATATTATAATACCCCCGGATTTGCTTCCAAACTGGCGTCATCTGGATCACTGTGCGTTTTGGCGGATGGCTATTATTTTGGCATCTACGACTGCTCCGCCGCCCTAGCTGTCTCCCCCTGGCCGCAGCCGGAAATTGCTCCTTCCTCCTTCGCCCTTCATCCCTGCCACCCCAATCCCTTCAACCCTTCTACAGCCTTGAGCTACGAGCTACGAGCTGCGAGCTTCGTGAGTCTGAAGGTCTACGATACTGCCGGGAGGCTAATCACGACACTGGTCAACGAGAGGCAGCCAGCCGGGTTACACGAAGTGACTTTCGACGGGCAAGGGTTGGCGTCGGGAATTTACTTAGCTCACCTGCATGCCAATGGATTCCGCGCCGCACAAAAATTAATATTGCTACGCTAAACCTCGGATTAATCGCTCAATTCCACTTGATAAATTCATCAATAATTACTACCCGAAAGGAAGGCTAGGATGAAACGAAATCTCCCCATGATTATTTTTATGGCAATCATGCTAGCATTCATTTATGGCTGCAGCAAGGATGGAAAAGATCCAAACCCTACGGGTCCCACCGCCCCGGATGAAATTTGGACTTGCATCATTGATTCAATTTATGGCTCTGGAACGTGGAATTTTACCCGGCAGCTTGATTCCTCAATAGTAGCTGATGGGCAATGGAACTATAGTTACGAAGAGGGCGGAACAATTGAAACGATCATCTGCCCTTTTGCCGCAGCGGCTGTTACTCTAATTGATTCCAGCCTATCATTCACTGCCACTTCAACTGCATATCTGCAATCGGATCCAGCGATAAAATCAGCCTATGTTTTGGTTGTAATGGGATATCTTCAAAATGGCATAGGTGCCGGGTCCTACAACATAGCGTATACTGGTCCCGGTTGGGTCGAAGTGACTTCTGGTTTTTGGACTGCCACCAGAACTTTTGGGAGTGGGTTAAGTCCGTAAGTTGCTTGAACGAAAACATTCATGCCATCCTGAAACTCATGTGGCAGGAATCGGAATTTAGTAGGGGCGCACGGCGTGCGCTCTTTATTTTCGGTGCTGAACGCAATTTCTCTTGCATTTTAATTGGAATTGTATTATTTTACAGTGTCGGGATCGGAGGCAATTCCGACTAAGGTTTACGTCCTTAAGGACTGAAGCAAGGATGCCCGGGAATTCATTCCCGGGGAAGAATCTATAAAAAATAGTCCGTGAAATCCGTTAATCCGTGTAATCCGTGATTCAGACAATAATAAAAGCAGCTATCCTGGCCCTGCTGTCCACCGCCGCCGCCGCCCAGGACAGCCTCAACGTCCGCCGGGTGGGGGAGACCACCTACTGGATGCAGGCGTATTATCTGGCGGTATCCGGCAGCCATGCCTTCGTCAGTTCGGGAGGTTCCGGGCTGCGCGTGCTGGACATAGCCAACCCCGCTCAGCCCCGCGAAGTGGGTTACTACAACGACGGGATCTTCCTGATGAATCCCACCGCCACCGTCGCCGCCTGGGGAAATCACGTCTACTTGACCGTGGCCAATTCCGACCTGAAGATTTTCGACGTCAGCGATCCCGCCGCGCCCCAATTCGTAGGTCATACCGGTTATAGTTACAACTATTCCGTCGTGGCAGTCTGGGACAGCTTGGCCTTCACCGCTGGCGCGGGTGACTTCCGTGTGTGGAACGTCGCCAATCCGGCTGCGCCGCAATATCTGGGGCGGTGCGACGTTTCTTACACGATCAACGACATTGATGCCTCCGGCGCGTATGCCTATCTCGCTTGCGGCAATAACGGCCTCTACATCATCAACCTCTCCGATCCCTACTACCCCGAAGTGGCGGGGATCTTTCCCACCTCCGGAACGGCTACCGCCGTCAAGGTGCAGGGCAATTACGCCTACGTCGCAGTGGGCGAAGGGCAACTCCAGGTAGTCAACGTCTCCGAGCCTGCGCTGGCACACCTGGAAGGGCAATGCTCACTGCCCGGCAGCGCCCATGATTTGGAGGTTTCGGGCGGGTACGCCTACGCTCCCGTGGACAGCTCTTTGCACCTGATTGACGTCAGCAATCCGAATTTGCCCGAACCGGTCAGCCAATGCGATCTGGCGACCCAGTCGGCGGGAGTAGTTATTTATAGCAACCATGCCCTGGTCAGCACATTCCAGTCCGGGGTGCGGAGCATAGACGTTTCCGTGCCTGCCCTGCCTCACGAAGTCGGCTGGACCGGAGTATGCGGATACGCTCAAAGTTGCGCCGTGAACGGCAATCTCGCTTACCTTGCCGCCACCGATGCCGGCCTGCGAGTATTGGATGTCAGCGATCCCGATCATCCGCAGGAACTGGGATTCCTCGAAACTCCCGGCAGCGCTGTGGACGTGGCCGTTTCCGGCAATTTCGCCTATGTGGCCGACTGGAATGGAGGTTTGCGGATCGTCAATATCTCCAATCCCTACATCCCCATGGAAACCGGATCCTACGAACAGACCGTCTATGTCAATGGTGTGGCGGTGACGGGCTATAATGCCTATCTGGCATGTTCCGAAGGTCTGGTCATTCTGAACATCTACAATCAAAGCCTTCCCGTTGAACTCGGAACTTGCACTCTGCCGGGATACGCCGGGTCGGTGGCGCAGTCAGGCCAATATGCTTATGTCACCTGCGAAAACTATGGCCTGGCGATCGTGAACGTGGCCAACCCATCATTTCCAGTGCATATAGGAAGTTGGACGGATCACGAATTCCCCGCCGCGGTGGCCGTAGCGGGAAATTACGCTTACCTCGCGGACGGCCTGGACAGCCTCATCATCCTGAACGTAGCGAATCCTGCGCAACCT
The DNA here is from genome assembly GCA_020051775.1 of Calditrichota bacterium. Classification (GTDB taxonomy): domain Bacteria; phylum Electryoneota; class B3-LCP; order B3-LCP; family B3-LCP; genus JAGVQJ01. Next base: position 13,938 of record JAGVQJ010000045.1, read on the forward strand.
GTGGAGGTCGCTTCTTTTCCTGTGCAGGGCGCCAACGGCGTCAGCCTGCAAGGCAATTATCTCCAGGTGTCGGGTGTCGGGTTGACAATTTTGGACATTACCAATCCCGCCAATCCGATTCGCACCGGTTGGTACAATAGCGTGAATACTCCATTAAACGTTATTGCCGCCGGCGATTACGTTTACGTGCCCGAAGGCTACAACTTCGGCCTATACGACTGCTCCGCCGCCCTCGCCATAAACTCTCGACTTGAATCCGAAATTTATCCTATATCCTTTAAACTTTATCCTTCTTTCCCCAACCCCTTCAATTCCTCCACAGTAGTGAGTTTCGAGTTACGAATTGCGAGTCTTGTGCAGATGGAGGTGTTTGATACTCAAGGGCGTTGTGTAGGGGCGTATAATTATACACCTCTACCGGCGGGGAGGCACCAAATTAGTTTCGACGGCTCCGGCTTGGCGTCGGGGATTTATCTGGCGAGATTGCAGGCGGGGGAGTTGTCGGGGTCTGGGGCGACTCCGACAATAAGTGTACAGAAACTGGTGCTGCTCAAATAAACTTCAAACTGGAGGGAAAATGAAAACCATATCGCGCTTTTTCGCTCTAGTAACATTCGCCGTGTTGATCGCTTCAGCAGCAGTTGCTGACGAAGGCGATAGCCTATGGTGCCGATTTTACGGTGATCATAATTTAGAACGATTCGTGGACATGGCTCCCGCGACGGATGGTGGCTGGTATTTGGTAGGAACCGCCCATGCCCAGGGTAATCAATACAGTGATTTCTATCTGGTGAAAACCGATAGTCTGGGAATCTGCCTCTGGTCGCAAAACTACGGCCTTCACGTGGAAGAACAATTGCAGGCGCTCGTGCCAACGGCTGACGATGGCTGTATATTGGCCGGCAGATCCATTTATACTCACCCGCTTTACATTCAAATAACCACCGTTAAAGTGAATTCTTTTGGATCACAACAATGGCTGCAAACTGATGGCGGCAATGGCTGTGAATACCTAGATAAGGCGCTACCGACCTCTGATGATGGGCATCTGCTGGCCGCCGATCTACAACGCAACAATGGAGACAACGAAATATTATTGATCCGAAAGGATTCTCAAGGCAACCTTTTATGGACCCAAAATTACGGCGGTAGACGCTTTGAATACTTGACGACCGTTTTGCCTCTGAATGATGGGGGCTGGATGATTGTAGGCAATAGCAGTTCCTACTCTTTCTCCCCCTATGTCAACGCGTACGATGCGCTTTTGATACGCACTGATGCTCAAGGTGAAATACTATGGACTAAAACTTATGACTATTCTTATGATGATTGCGTCTTCGATGCGATTAAAACCTCCGAGGGCGGATTTCTGCTCAGTTGTGCGCTCTCGGCTTCTGCATCAAATAGCGCCTGGCTGATCAAGACCGACGCCGACGGAGATACCCTCTGGACACGCCTCTTCGGCGATCAATTTTTCGGCGGGCAATTCAACCGTCTGATCCCTGCCCAAAATGGCGGGTATCTCGCGGCGGGGACAGCCAATTTCCTCTCGATGCCGGCGCCTTACCTCTGGCTGATGCGGATCAATGAACAGGGTGATTCTCTCTGGCAACGAATTATCGGATCGCCCGGGTTGTACGAATCATTGCTCGACGTGCTACCGCTGGAAGACGGCGGCTTTCTGGTGGCGGAAAGCCGCTTTTTTGAGCCTTCCATCTATGGCTGGCGCGCTGATGTCAAGGTCCTACGGTTGGACGCTCAAGGTGATTCGCTTTGGTCTTGTACTTTTCCGATGTGGGCGGAACCAGATGCAGCTCGTTTGATGCAAACCCAAAATGGCGACTACCTGTTAGCCAGTTCGTATTATCATTTCGACCCGTACCTTGTGGACATGTTCTTGCTCTGTTTGGAAGGGCCGCAACCGATCCTCGCAGTTGATCGAGATATTATTTCTCCATCATCTTGCATCCTGCACCCTGCTTGCCCCAACCCCTTCAACGCCTCCACAGCTCTCAGCTTTCAGCTTCAAGCTCCAAGCCAGGTCAGTCTGAAGGTCTACGATACTGCCGGGAGGTTGGTTGCCACGCTGGTGGATAGTAGGCAGCAAGCCGGTACACACGAGGTGACGTTTGATGGTTCTGGTCTGGCCTCGGGGATTTACCTGGCGAAATTGGAGTTGTCGGGGTCAGGGGCGACCCCGACTATAAGAGTGCAGAAGATGGTGCTGTTGAAGTGATCCGTCAGCTGACGAATCACCCTCGACGTAAGATGCTACGTGATCTTGCGGGGGTGACACCAAACCATAGCTCATAATTCATAACTCCGAAAGGAGATTGCCATAAAGACGAAGACTGGAGTAGTTCTTATTATCGGGTTGTGGGTGGGGGTCGCGCAGTTACAGGCTCAACCTCCTGACACCCTCTGGACTAAAAACTTTGGAGGTCCCCTTTCGGATGAGGGCTTGGCTGTCGAGCAGACTTCTGACGGCGGCTTTATCATCTCTGGGGGGACCTTTTCCTTTAGCTACGGTGATTTGGACGTTTTACTGGTTAAAACCAATGCTTCAGGAGAGCTCGAGTGGTTTCAACATATAGGTGGAGCTGATACAGATTGGGGTGGTAACGCGCAACAAACTACCGATGGAGGCTATATTGTCACCGGTTATTCCAATTCCTTCGGAACCGGAAGTACCGATGTGTACTTAGCCAAAACCGATTCGGGGGGAAACCCGCTTTGGCAACGTATTTTCGGTGGGAGGGGGGATGATAGAGGCAAGATTGTCCAACAAACAGACGATAACGGTTATGTGATCACAGGGTGGACTTCGTCTTATGGATCAGGGGGATATGACGTTTATTTGGTCAAGACCGATTCGATGGGATACCCGGAGTGGGAGCGAACGTTTGGTGGCAGTGGTTGGGATCAGGGGATGTATGTTCGACAGACTGGCGACGAGGGCTATATAGTTGTCGGTTGGTCTGATGCCAACGGCTCGCCTGGCGATGTTTATTTGGTAAAAACCGACAGCATGGGAATTTTACAATGGCAGCAGTTCTACAGTGGTCTAGGTATCGCTGTCGGCGGCAGTGTAGAATCCACCGAAGATGGTGGTTATATCATTGGGGGAGCAACGAATTCAGGCATCGGTGGGAACGATTTTTATCTCCTCAAGACCGATGGATCAGGCGACCTGGAATGGGAGAGAACTTTTGGCGGAAACGAAGATGATTGGGGTTGGAATGCTCAACAGATTACAGATGGTAGTTATGTCATCGTAGGCGTGACGGAATCTTTCGGTGCAGGGATGTCGGATGCCTATCTGGTCAAAACCGATATGGCGGGGAATCTGCTCTGGGAAGCCACCTACGGCGGCAATGAGTCGGACGAGGGCCTCTGGGTGCAACAAACCACAGATGGTGGCTACGTCGTCTCCGGGGCAACCTGGTCCTTCGGCGCGGGGGCATGGGATTTTTATCTTATCCGCCTCGAACCGGAGGTAACCTTTACAAGACCAAATCTCCCCAGCGTCACCCAAGTCGAATTCAGATTAGAAGCCCCCTCCCCCAACCCCTTCAACGCCTCCACAGCTCTCAGCTATCAGCTACAAGCTCCAAGCCAGGTCAGTCTGAATGTCTACGATACTGCCGGGAGGTTGGTTGCCACGCTGGTGGATAGTAGGCAGCAAGCCGGTACACACGAGGTGACGTTTGACGGTTCCGGTCTGGCCTCGGGGATTTACCTGGCGAAATTGGAGTTGTCGGGGTCAGGGGCGACCCCGACTATAAGAGTGCAGAAGTTGGTGCTGCTCAAATAGGATTCGGGATACTGGATTCGGGATTCGGTAGGGGCACGGCATGCCGCGCCCCTACAATATTAATAGCGTAAAAATTTATCTTGTGCAATAAATTGCGCTTGACTTTGGCGATATTTGAGGCTATATTGTTATCATGGGGTGTTACTCTTTCCTATTTGCTAGTGGAGATAGTTATGCGAACCTCCTCGATCCCGAAAACCGTCTGCGCCGTTCTGGCATTGGCGGCTTTTTTGTCCGGTCCGGCACTGCGGGCACAGGACAGCCTGAATGTCACGCTGCAAAGCCAGGTCGCATTCTGGAAATTTCTGGGTGAAAACGATCTGTATGGCAACCATATTTTTGCCGTGGCGGGGTACGAAGGTGTCTTCATTCTTGACGTCACCGATCCCGCCAATCCGCAGATTCTGGGACACTACAACACCCCCGGCACGGCGCGTCAGGTCGTTGTTTCGGATGGTTTCGCTTATGTGGCCGACATATCTGGCGGACTGCGCATCCTGGAGGTGCTAAATCCCGCCAATCCGGTCGAAGTGGGCTTCTGCGACACCCCCGGCGAGGCTTCGGGTGTGGCGGTGGGCAACGGATTCGTCTGTCTGGCTGACGGTTATCAGGGTGTAAAGCTCATTGACGTATCGAATCCCTCCGACCCAGTGATTATCGGATCGCTGGTCACCTCGATGTATGGACATACACAAGCCATAGTCACGTCCGGAAATTATGCGTATATCACCTACTATGCGTGCGAGTGCGGGGAATCGGGCCGGTTGTTGGTGGCCGACATCACGAATCCCGCAGCGCCGTTTTTCGTGGATACCATCTACACCGCGAATGCCTGTTACAGCGCCGAGGTATCCGGCAACCTGTTAGTTACGGGAGGATCGCCATATGGGTACGCTATTTACGATATCTCAACTCCAGGGCATCCGGTGCAATTGAATCCGTCGCCGCCTTGGGGTATGATCAGCGATGTCAGCGTGACCGGAAATTATCTCTTTTACACGGAATTGATGACCGGACTGACCGCCCTGGATATTTCCAATCCCGCCAATCCGATAACGATAGGAACCGATTCGATCTCCGCGGTGGCGTTAAAGGTCGAAAATGGACGCGCCTATTGCGACGGCTATCAGGGGCTGACGATTTTGGACATCAGCAATCCCCACAATATGGTCACCCTGGGTTCGATCAATCGCTCCGGAGACAATAAGGAAGTCGCCCTGAGCGGGAACTACGCACTGGTGCTCAACGACAGCCTGGGACTGTGCGTCTTCGACGTGACCTCCTCGCAGAATGCAGCCTTTACAACCAATCTACCCTTGAGTGGTGAATTGGAAGGCCTCGCGGTTGCTGGGGATTATGCTTACACCACCAGCGATGAGGGGACATTAAGCGTCATTGATGTAACCAATCCCGCCGCGCCCGGGCTGGTCAGCCAGACATTTATCGTCGAAGCGTTGTACGGTCTCTGTTTGAATGGCGATTACGCTTACATCTGTTCTTCGTTGCATGGGCTGCAAATCGTGAACATCTCTAATCCCGCCAATCCGACCATAGTCAGCCAGACGCCTCTACCCGGCGCTCCCCTGGAAGTGGACGTTGCAGGCCACTTTGCCTATGTAGCCTCTGATAACCAGGGCTTGATGATCCTGGACGTCCAGAATCCGGTTGCGCCTGCTGTACTTGGCACACTTTTCAACGGCGAAGTGCGCGACGTGGCCGTCTCGGACGGATACGCTTATGTGGCTGTATCTTACGACGGTGTTTTCGCTATTAATGTGGCCGACCCCTGGAATCCCATCCTGGCCTGTGCCCTGGATCTGCCGGGTTACGCCTCGGATATCAAGTGCAGCGCCGACCACGTTTTCGTCGCCAATGATTACTACGGATTGATCATCATTGATGCCACCTATCCCGTCAATCTGATGCAGACGGGCCATTACCGTCTCGACGATCACGCCAACGGTGTGGCCGTCTCCGGATCATTCTCTTACGTAGCCGCAGGCAGTTACTTCTCCGTCCTGGATCATTCTGCAGCCCTCGCCGCAAACCCCTGGCCGCAGCCGGAAAATCAGCCTTTAACCTTCACCCTTCATCCTCCCTCCCCCAATCCCTTCAACGCCGCCACAGCTCTGAGCTACGAGCTGCGAGCTGCGAGCTACGTTAGTCTGAATGTCTACGATACTGCCGGGAGGTCGGTGGCAACATTAGTGGATGGTTGGCGGGAAGCAGGCACACATGAGGTGATGTTTGATGGTTCCGGATTGGCGTCGGGGATTTATCTGGCGAGATTGGAAGCGGGGGAGTTTACTGCTACGCAGAAGTTGGTATTGCTCAAATAAAATTCAAGCGGAGATGCAGAGCACGCAAAGAAAAATTCATAACTCAGCACTCATAACTCATAACTTCTTCTGGAGGCAAAATGCATCGGGAATTGCTCGGGTTGCTGGTTGCGGCGATGCTGCTGACCGGGGCGGTGCAGGGGCAGGATAGTTTGAATGTGACGCAGACAAGCTGGTTATTCACCAATGTAGGTGGGACAAATGATGTTACTGTAGCCAACAATTACGCGTATCTGGCTTGTAGTGTGGGTCTAGTTATAACCACATCATCGGAACCCGTACAATGGATTGGCTATTGTTCTTTGCCCGCAGCAGGCCAAAAGGTGGTAGTTCAAGGTAATTTTGCCTATGTGGCGGATGGCTGGAGCGGAGGTTTGCGAGTGATAGATATCTCCAACCCGGCCAACCCGCAAGAAACAGGATTTTATATTCCGTCCGGTAATAGCAATACTAGAGCGGTGGCTGTAGCGGGTGATCATGCGTATATAGGCCATGGCGGTAATTTGCTGGTAATCGATATCACAAATCCCACCAGCCCGACAGAAGAGGGATCCTTTAATACGTACAGAACTATTTATGATATTGCCATTTTAGGAAATTATGCTTACTTGGCAAATAGCGACTCTGGCCTGAGAATAATCGACATTTCTAATCCTGCGGTCCCAGTCGAAGTGGGTAATATACTCATGCCTAGTAATGCTAACAGTGTGACTGTGTCTGGTGATTATGCCTTCGTGACCGACTCCTGGAATGGACTACGAGTGATCAACATTTCCAATCCCGCCGCGCCAGTCGAAGTAGGTCACTTATCCACACCGGTGTATGCCTTGGATGTGGCAGTTTCGGGGATGTATGCTTATGTGGCTGTTGGTAACTCAGGCCTCTGGGTTGTAAATATATCTAACCCGTTTTTTCCTTTCCTATCAGGAAGTATAGATGTATCCGATTATGCACAGGGCTTATCGGTTTCAGGTGATTATGTATATCTGGCCGATAAAGAGATTGGTATTGAATTGATAGATGTCTCCAATCCCAATTCTCCGCAAGAAGCCGGATTTTATCAGGCGGGTGGAATGGTGAATAAAATTGTCAACGTAGGCGGATTTGCCTACATGGCGAAAACGGACCATGGCTTGCAGATTTATGATATTTCAAATCCGGCTTCTCCCCAGGAAGTGGGGTACTATGAAACGGGGGACTTCACAGATATGGTTATATCGGCCAACTATCTATACCTGGTCGGCTATTACCAGCTGACTATTGTAGATATATCAAATCCGACCCACCCGGTGTGGGTGGGTGGGGGCTCGGTTGTGGGAGACAACCAGCGCGTGGCAGTTTCCGGTACTTATGCATATGTGAGTGGACATGTTTCACATTGGCCAGGCCCTTGGTATTCCTTTGAATTCCATGTGGTTGATATCTCTAATCCCACCTCCCCTCAAGTTGTGGGAAATTATACGCCACCTGGATTCACTCTTGATGTGGCAGCGTCGGGGAATTATGTTTATTTAGCAACGCAAGTCTATGGTCTAAGAGTGATCGATGTCTCGAATCCAACCCAACCCGTCGAGGTAGGAGTATATTATGCGCCAGGACTGGCAGGGAGAATTGCAGTTTCTGGGAATTATGCTTTTGAGATCGATAGTGACGCTCTGCGAGTACTTGATATCTCAAATCCTCCTACCCCTGTACAAGTAGGATTCTGTGTCACACCACATGTGGTATTCAGCATTAACAATTCTACCCCAGGTGTGATGGTATCGGGAGATCATGTTTTTGGAGCTTTTGGAGCTTCCGGTTTAAGAGTTTTCAACGTTTCCAATCCGGCTTCTCCTTATGAATCGGGTTTCTACGTCTCACCTTTTTGGCCTAGTGGCGTAGCTGTGGCGGGTACTTATGCCTACCTCGCTCAAGGTTATATCCTCGGCATTTACGACTGTTCCGCCGCCCTGCCGGTCAACCCCTGGCCGCAGCCGGAAAATCAGCCTTTAAACTTCACCCTTCATCCTCCCTCCCCCAATCCCTTCAACGCTTCGACAGCCCTCAGCTATCAGCTTCAAGCTCCAAGCTTCGTCAGCCTGAAAGTTTACGATACTGCCGGGAGGCTGGTGGCGACGCTGGTGGAGGAATGGAAACAAGCGGGGACGCACGAGGTGACGTTCGATGGATCGGGACTGGCATCGGGGATTTACCTGGCGAAGATGACAGCGGGGGAGTTTTCGGCGGTGCAGAAGATAGTTCTGCTGAAATAAGCAGCCGTCATGGCATGATCCATGACGCCCCGGAAAATATTTGGTAACCAGTAACGCAACCTTTTGGCCTTGGCGAAAATCTAACATGGTGTCAACATGGGGATCACGACCTGCCGGTTCCGCTGAAAACAACTCTGCGCGGGTAATCTTACCGGCAGACCGACCATGAACAAATTAATGACTGGAGAGTAAATCATGGACTTGAGTAAAATGAGAGGATTGATGGCGATGACGCTGGCGGCAATAGTGATGTGCCTCGTGCCGCTCGCCTTGAATGCTCAATGGAGTTCCGACCCGTTGCAGAACCTGGGCGTGGGAACAGTGACAGGTGAACAGGTGCTGCCTAAGATCGCCGCAACCCCGGACGGTGGCTGCTATATTTCCTGGTTTGACAGCCGCAGCGGATCATACAGCATGTATCTGCAGAGGTTGGACGCCTTGGGTCTCCCGTTATTAACGCCCAACGGCCTCTTGATCAGCAGCAATGCCCAATCCACTTCGTTGGTAGATTACGACTTGAAGTCGGACCCGGAGGGCAATGCCATTTTAACCTTCACCGATACGCGCAACGGCGGATCGAATGACCTGGACGTGTTCGTGTACAAAATCAGCCCGACGGGTGTGTTCCTATGGGGCGCCGACGGCATAGGATTGTCAGCGGCCGGCAACACCGATTTTGAAGCCAATCCCAAGGTCGTGGCCACGCCTATGGGTAATGTTGTGGTTGCCTGGTTGAAGTCCGGAGCATCCAATGTCATCACGTTCCAACGGTTGACCGGCTTAGGAGCCAAGATGTGGGGTTTGAACGGTATTACCTTAAGCGGTACTACCGGACATAGCCTGACCTCACCGGATCTGGTTGCGGCGGATCTGGATAACGTCGTGGCTCTGTGGAAGGACAATTCGGGAGTACCTTGGGCTCCGACTACCTGGCTTTACACCCAGAAGTTAGACCCGACCGGCGGCCCGCTCTGGACGACTCCCGGAGTGCTCATTTACAATTTGGGGCACATGTCGGCATGGACTTATCCGAAAATTTTATCGGACGCCAACGGTGGCGCCTTCTTTGGCTGGTATGATTCCCCCTCGCTATCGGACTTTACCGTCAGCGTCGGGCATGTGAACTCGGCCGGGACTTTGGTCTTCCCCTTAAACGGCATCCTGGCTTCGACCAACGCCATTGACAGGCTTCACATGTATCCCTCCATAACCTACCAACCTGCTGGTAATTACTTGTACACTTTCTGGGTTGAAACGAATTTCAACCAAAGCCAGTACGGGGTCTACGGCCAAAAGTTCAGTCCGACAGGAGCGCGACTCTGGACCGATAGCGGCCAGGAGTTTGTCCCCTTGGGTAGCAACCAAATCTCCTTTGTAAACAGCCGAGCGGCAGGCGCTGAAATGCACGTTGGCTATTTCGAGGCGCCCAATGTGACCAGCCATGCTGTGAAGGCGTTTAAAACCAATTTCAGCGGGAGTTTGCTCTGGGGGCCAGTGCTGGTTTCTTCAGCAACTTTGGGTAACAAAGACGACCTGGAAATGGCGGTCAGTCCGGACAACCGGGCTTTCTATACCTGGGGTGACGGACGCAATGATTTCTCGGATATTTACGCCCAGAACGTCAACGCCAACGGCACTCTGGGGAATCAAACCATCCCGATGGTCAGCATTACCATGGGTGCGGTCAATCCTCCCATTGTTATCCCAGCCTCCGGCGGCAGTTTTAATTTCAATATCACCGTCAACAACGGTGAAACTTTGGCGCAAACTTTCGACGCCTGGATCATGGTGCAGCTACCCAATCTGTCGTGGTATGGCCCCGTGCTCGGGCCGGTGCCGTTGACTCTACCCGGCGGCGCTTCTGTAACGCGGCTGCGTTCTCAGACTGTGCCTGGGTCGGCTCCGATGGGGTCTTATTGGTATGAAGGACGCGTGGGTGACTACCCGTCAGTTGTGTGGGATACGTCGGGCTTTGCGTTCACAAAATTGGGAACCGGGATTCAGGATTCGGATTTCAGTGGCTGGGTCTGCACAGGAGATGCGTTCCCGGGCGAGCAGCCACTGGCTGCTTTCATCCCTTCGGGTCTCGATCTGAAGGTCAATCCCAATCCCTTCAATCCCTCCACAGCTATCAGCTATCAGCTTCAAGCTGCAAGCCGCGTCAGTCTGAAAGTCTACGATACTGCCGGGAGGCTTGTGGCAACACTGGTGGAGGGGTGGCGGGAGGCGGGAACGCATGAAGCCACGTTTGATGGTTCTGGCCTGGCATCGGGGTTTTATCTTGCGAAATTGGAGGCCGTGGAGTTGTCGGGGTCAGGGGCGACCCCGACTATAAGAGTGCAGAAGTTGGTGCTGCTGAAATAGGATTCGGTAAACAGGATTCGGGATTCGGTAGGGGCACATCATGCCGTGCCCCTACATGTTTTCAATTCCCCCGGCGAAATACCGCCGATCACTACCTCCGGTTGTTAAATTCCCGCCAATTCCCAACACGAGCCTTATCGCATAACGCCGACCCCTGCGCGCTTTCCCCAATTGGCACTCCTCTTGCTCTCATAGTTTCCCAACAAAGCATGAATACCTGACTTGACTCGCCTAAAAGGATGCGATTTTTACCGAAAGTGGGCATTATTTGCCTATAAGCAAAATGTGCCCTATCTTTACCAAAGGGAATGAGAGCCGATGAAAGTTTTGTTGGTTCGGCCGGATTCGGAAGTGCAATCGGCGTTTCCGCCCTTGGGACTGCTCCATATTGCCGCTTACTTAAGATCACAGGGCGATTATCAGATCCGTCTGTTAGACGCTCGCAACACCGGCGAAAACCCCAACCAGATTACCCGCGCTGCGGCTGAATTCAAGCCGGACGTTGTGGGCATCTCGACGTTTGCTTCCGACTGCCGCGAAGCCGCTCAGGTGGCCGCCGGCGTCAAGGCGCGTCTACCGCTAACCACGGTGGTCATGGGCGGAGCTTACGTCACCTCCGATCCCACCTGGTTTTTCCAATTTCCCCAGGTGGATTACTGCATTGCGGGCGAAGGCGAAATGACTCTTCATCGCCTGTTGCAGGTCCTGCCCGAAGGTACGCGCGACGATTTGGCCGGTATTCCCGGCCTCTATTACCGCCAACCCGACGGCTCCCTCGAAGGCCTTCGCCATACCTTCATCCCCAACTTGGACGACTTGCCTCTGCCCGCCTGGGATCTGCTGGATGTCAAATCTTACTTCAACAATCGCAAGAAGCGACCCACCGGCAACCCTCACAATTGGGACTCGCGCTGTCTGCCTATGATGACCTCGCGCGGCTGCCCCTTTCACTGTGCCTACTGTCACGACATCTTCGGCACGAAAGTTCGCACCTTCAGCCACGACCGCGTTATGGCCGAGTTCGATTACCTGACGCGCGACTTGGGCGCCAAAGAAGTCGAGATTGTGGACGACCTCTTCAACGCCAACCTGCAGCGCGCCTCTATCATTTTACAGGACATGGCCGGTCGAGGCCGGAAGACGCACCTTTCGCTGCCCAATGGCCTGCGCGCCGATAATATTTCCGACGAATTCCTCGACTGCTGCAAACAGGCCGGCGTCTACCGCATTCTCTACGCCATCGAATCGGCCAGCCCGCGCATTCAGAAGCTAATCCGTAAAAACCTGAACCTGGAGAAGGCCCGCGAAAACATCGCGCGCACGGCGGCTCGGCGCATCAGCGTGGGCGGTTACTTTATGCTCGGGTTTCCTGAAGAAACCTTAGAAGAGATGCAATCCAGCCTGCAATGGGCGGTGGACAGCGATCTGCATACGGCGACCTTTCTCATCCTGGCGCCCTTCCCCAACACCGATATGCACCGCTGGGCGGTGGAA
>JAGVQJ010000056.1 GCA_020051775.1 Calditrichota bacterium
ACCCTTCTTGGACAAAATCTGCGTGATGGCCGCCGTCAAGGTGGTCTTGCCGTGATCCACGTGGCCGATCGTGCCGATGTTTACGTGAGGCTTGGTGCGCTCAAATTTAGCCTTGGCCATGGCTGTTCCTCAAATCCTAAATCAATAGTGCTGTTCTTTAAGCCAGGTCGGGGTCAGGGCGATCCCGACTACGATTGAGTTGGAGCTCACGACCGGGATCGAACCGGTGACCTCATCCTTACCAAGGATGCGCTCTACCGACTGAGCTACGCGAGCCGGTGTCGGGGTCAGGAACGATCCCGACTACGTTCAATTGGCCGTTGGTAATTGGCCATTCACTAAAAAGAAAATGACTTGCAGGAGAATAGAGCGGGAAACGGGATTCGAACCCGCGACATTCAGCTTGGAAGGCTGACGCTCTAGCCAACTGAGCTACTCCCGCACAACAGACGTGGGGAGAGAAGGATTCGAACCTCCGTAGGCCGAAGCCGGCAGGTTTACAGCCTGCTCCCATTGGCCGCTCGGGCATCTCCCCAAAAAGCGCGTAATATCCCTTGAAACGGCTTTCGCAGCTTTGAAAACCGCTAAGGGATTATTTCTTTATGCCTTACCCGGCCACGTTTACCCTACGGCATGAGCTGGCGAAGGGACTCGAACCCCCGACCGGCTGATTACAAATCAGCAGCTCTACCGACTGAGCTACGCCAGCACGAGCTTTTTTTCAGTGTAGAAACTTATAATATACACAAAATGTTTCCCAAGTCAAGCAATATTTTAGCTTTTTTGCGAAAAATTTTGAGGGGTGGCAATTATTTAATACTTGTTAATTGACGCCGACTCTCTGTCGCGGGGCGACGATTACCGTCTAGCCGTTGCTGGTTACTTGATGATTTTCCGCTCGAGCAGCAATTGTAATATCTGCACGGCGTTGGTGGCGGCGCCTTTGCGCAGGTTGTCGGCGACGACCCACAGATCCAAGGTGCGGACTTCGCCCGACATCTGGCGGATGCGGCCTACAAAAACCTCATCTTTCCCTGCGACGCTAAGGTTCAAGGGGTACAGAGATTTAGCCGGATCGTCCTGCACAATTATACCGGGAGCTTTGCTTAAAATCTTCTGGGCCAGGTCAGGATTCACCGGCTGCCGGAAGCGCAAATGCAGGCTTTCAGCGTGGCAGTAGATGACCGGCACCCGCACGGTGATGGGATAGACTTTCAGATCGGGCAGCGACATGATTTTGCGCGTCTCGTACACCATCTTCCACTCTTCGTTGCAATAGCCATCCCGGAATTTACCGATGGCGGAGATAGTATTATTGAACAGCGGATGAGGGAAGGGCGACGTCTCAGGGATCTCGCCTTCAATCTCGGAAAGAAGTTGCAGGACGCCCTTCTGGCCGGCTCCGGAGGCGGATTGGTAGGTGGACACGACCACTTCTTCCAGACCAAAGGCTGCATGCAGCGGTTGCAGGGCGACCACCATCTGGATAGTCGAGCAGTTGGGGTTGGCAATGATAAACCCTGGGTAGCCCGACCGTTTACGGTCGGGTTTCTCCTCGATAGGGTGGCCCGCCTCTTTAGAGCTGGGTTTATCAAAGAGGGCCTCGGGATTGACCTCCGGCACGACCAAGGGCACCCCCTCATCCATGCGGAATGCTGAGGAGTTGTCAATACAGACGACTCCAGCGGCGGCCAGACGCGGCGCCCACTCAGCGGAGACCTTCGCGCCGGGCGAGAGCAGGGCGGCGTCGGCTGATTTCCATTGCTCTTCATCGGGGGTGGTGACGGTCCAAGTCTTCTCACCGAAAGGAATCTCGAGGCCGCGCGAGCGTGGCGAGGCGATGGGGATCAGTTCCGTGACGGGGATCTGGCGTTCGGCCAGGACCTGGAGTATGGTGCGGCCCACCAGGCCGGTGGCGCCGAAAACGACGAGGCGAAGGGGTGTTGACATAGTACGCTCCCACCCCGCCCTACCACGCAGTGGTCCGCGCCGGAAAGGACGGGGCTACGAATTCCACAAGCCCCGTGAACGGGGCTCCTCTTCCGCAGGATGAGAAAGTTGTTTGTTTAACGGGGGAGGGGGAGGAGGGTTCCGGGGAATGACAAATGACAAATGGCAAAAGAACAACGTGAGAAGTTGAAAAGCGCAAAACTCGTGCCCCAATCGGGGGGAGAAGTTGGCGGGGAGGTGAGAAGTTGGGGGGAATCTCTCTAAAGAACTTTTTGAAGCTCTTCCAGAGTGAGACCGGCCTGCCGGAGGACTGATTTCAGGGTGCCTCGGGCGATTTCGTGGTGGTTGGGAATCGTCAGGCGGCGATGCGGAGGTAGTAGATGACGCATGATAATATGGCTGCCGGTCTAGTGATCCATCTCGAACCCCAACCGGGATAGAGCTGCGACTAATTTTCGGACTGAAAGCAGAGGTAATTTCGTCACCTTAAAACCTCTACGATTTCCTCTTCAATGGGGGGAGGTACGACTTCGCCGTGTTTTGCCAGGCTCTCCAGGTAGCCCCGGATGGCATCCTTGATATTCGTCAGCGCCTCTTCGCGCGTATTTCCCTGAGAGAGGCATCCCGGCAGGGAGGGGCATTCGACGATGAACATGCCGTCTTCATCTTGCTCTATAGTGATGCGATAGTGCATGGTAGATTCCTCTTGATTCTGCCATAATTTAATAACAATTGGATGAAAGAGCAAGTTTCTTCTGGGATTTTTGGATATGATGGGAGGATTAGAGGCAAGAACTCGCGATGCAATCGGGAAGAGAAGTTGCGTGATACATCCGCCCCGCCCCCAAGGACATAGTTACCAATTCCACAAGCCCCGGGAACGGGGCTCAATCTCGTTCCTGCCGGGATTAAAGCCTGGTGCCCCAAGCTCTGCTGTGGGTGCACTACCTAACAGATCCCCCCTACCCCCTTTTTAAGGGGGGATTTATTGTTCGACCCCGCCGGAGTCGTGTAGTATTCGCACTATCTTCTCCAATGGTTGCACTCGCGGCCATTCACGTTTAGCTCCTTTCGGGGTCTTTTTGTCCATATCATCAGTGCAATCCGTGGAATGGACCGCAGGCCATTCAACCAGTGGAGGACGCAACGAGCCTCCTACGGAAGATCCCTGCGGAGAATAATGGGAGACGCTGCGGAACGCTTGGAATATCCCGCGCGTGAAAGAAATATGTTAGTATCACAGATTCAGCTATCTCTCTTTCTTATCCGGTAAAACAGATGAGCCCTCCAAATCTCACTGCGCGGTGGCAGGCATGGGGACCCTACCTCCAAAGCGCCATGCGCATAGTGGCCGCGTTCATGTTTATACAAGCGGGCACGATGAAACTCTTCGCTTTCCCGATCGGAGTTCCCCCCCATGGCGGCACGGTCCTGTTAATTTCGCAGATTGGGATTGGCGCTGTTCTGGAGGCAGCAGGGGGAGCCTTGATCTTGTTAGGGCTATTCACACGCCCCGTTGCCTTTCTGTTGGCGGGCGAGATGGCGGTGGCGTATTTCCAGTTCCACTTTCCTAAGGGCTTCTGGGTGGTCGTGAACGGTGGAACTTCTGCAGCGCTTTATTGCTTCGTCTGGCTCTACTTTTCAGCCGCAGGTGCAGGCCCTTGGAGTTTGGATGCATGGCGGGAGAAATATTTGAAGAAGTGACGGACATGAAAGGGAGAACCGATCTCGTTGGTTGACGGATCGGGCTTCCCGCGCTTAAAGTTCGGGCCGCTGTCTGCCGATTAAATAAGTGAAAAATCATGAGAAAGGATGAGCGGCTATGAAGATATCGAATGATAGCGTGTCCATGTCGCAGATTTATACCCAAAATGCCGCTGAAACCAGCGGCCAAGCGTTAGTTATCCCTTCCGAAAGCTCTGCAACACGACCCGCTCCAGTAGAATCCCTACCTGAAACCGATAAGCATGACAACCCGAAGGTGCGGGGTGAAAACGGTGTGCTTCGCCTGTTACAGGAAGGTCATTTCAAACCCCACGTGGAAATGCGTCTATTGGAAATCTTTCACCGCGACTTAGCCATTCTCCAGGCGCAGAATGCGCCCGAAGAACCTGCTCCCGAGGAAACGGCGCCTTTACCGGAACCGGAGCTGTAAGCTCGCCACTCTACAGATCCCCCCATTTTTGGTGTGATGGTAAACATCCTAGTCTACCACTGTCTTCGCCTCTGCCAGACGAGGACGTCTGGCAGTACAAAAGGGGAGGAATAATCGCTATGTAGGGGCGTTTAATTAAACGCCCCTACACCTTTTGTAATTGCCTCTTTGTAATCCGTGTAATCTGCGATTCTGACAATAATTGTCGGGATCGGGAACGGCCCCAACTATGAAAACGGATTAGGAGCGACCGTGAGGTCGCCTCTTGATATTTACAACCGGCAGGGACGCCTGTTCTATCAGTGTAGTGCTCTCATTTCACCTCGCTCTCACCGTGCTCCTCGTGCTCATCCGCTATCGGTTCGATCTCGCCTTTTTTCACTAATTCTTCATACCAGAGGTTGTGGTTTTCCTTGACTTCGAGGGCGCTCATCTTGCCGGTCAGCCAGGTCCAGCTCATGGGATACATTTCGGGGTGGAAGATCACGAAGAAGAAGTGCCAAACGATGATGGCCAGAGTGGCCAACCAGGCTTCGTAGTAGTGGATGGTCTGCGACACTTCCACCGCCCAGACCGGCAGGTGCTTCATAAAGGCCACCGGGAACCAGAGAATGAAGCCGGTGAAGGCCATGATGAACGTTCCCCAGACCAGCGCCCAGTATTCGCCCTTCTGGCTGTATTCGTAACGGTTGAACTTGGGTTTGGTCTTACCGATCCCCAGGTAGTAGGTCAAGCTGTACCAGACGTCGGTGGCGTCCTTGGGAGTGGGCAGCAGTGCAAACAGCTCTTCGCGGCCACGCCGGTTGAAGATGATATAGGCGATGTGTACCAGACCGAAGGCTACCAGGAGCACCGCCATGACGCGATGGATTGTGCCGCGCACGGTTTCGGTCATGCCGAAGACATTCAGGATGTCCACCCACCAGGCATCAGGGAATTTCAACGCGAACCCGGTGACAGCCAAACCGATGAAGGTGATGGACAACACCAGGTGCTGGATCAATTGCATGACATCGAAGCGGGTGACCTGCTGGCCGCTTTGTTGTTTCTTACGCGCGCGCAGGATATGCCAGTTCAGGATGATCAGGTTGTGCACCACCATACCACCGATGATAACGATCAGCATGATGACATAAGCATTACGCACTACCGTGTTGACGGGACTTTCCGAGCGACCCAGCTTGGCGTGAGTATAAGACTGCGCGAAGTTGGCCGAGGCGCCTTCGTGGCATTTGCCGCAAGTCCCAGGTACATTGCCGGCGGAAACGGTGGAAGTGCTGTCAGCTCGGGGTTGCACGCTGTGACTGGTATGGCAATCGGCGCAAGTGGCGGCGCGTTTGGATTGCCAGCGTACGGCCAGACCGTGATAGCTGTCCTCGTAGGTCTTGACTACCGATCCTTCCAGGCCGTACTTGTTGATGATGACTGGATCGTTGTGGCAGCGGGCGCAGGTCTCCGCAGCCTGATGAGCTGCCGCAGTGGGGCTATCGGGATTTTCCGGCGACATGATCTGATGTTCGCCGTGACAGCCAGTGCAGGTGGGGCTGTCCATAATCCCGGCCTTCAGAGCCCGGCCGTGGATAGAGTTTTCGTATTCCTGGCGGATGGTGGGATGGCATTCCCCACAAGTATGAGAGATATTGCTGATATTGATCGTGGAGGTCGGGTCTCCGGCGCCTTTCAGGGAGTGGTCGCCATGGCAATCGAGACAGGTTGCAGCATTGTCCAAGCCGCGCCCCATCGCTAACCCATGCACTGAGGTCTCATAGGTGAAGGCAGCGCGGGGTAGGCGGATGTTGCCTTCCGCCATGACGGCCTCTTCGCCATGGCACTTGCCGCAAGTCTGGCCGATGTTGCGGCGGTGAATATGTGATTCTGGATTGCTGCTGGGGAGTATGCGATGATCTCCGTGGCAGCCCGTGCAATCAGGAGCCTTTTGGATTCCTTTCGCCAGGGCATAGCCATGCAGGGAGTGTTCGTAATCGGTTTCGATCTGATGGTGACAACCCCCGCAAGTGGCGCGATTACGGCCCTGCTGCTGATACACCTGATGGCCGGAATGGCATTTGTAACAGACTGCAGAAGGACTTTGACCCTGGGCAAAGGCAGTTCCATGCACTGAGGCGGCCACGTCTTCCGCCCGGCCCGGATGGCAGTTCTGGCAGGCGGCGCGACCGGCAGCCAAACGAGTTACCGCGTGGGTGCCTCCATGACAGCCCATGCAATCGGGCGCTTTGAAATTACCATCAGTGCGCGCCATGCCGTGAGGTCCAACGGCGTAGGCGTCAGCTTCTTTGGCATGGCACTGCCGGCAGCCTCCATCGGCGCCGGATTTCAAAGGTTTCAGACTGTGCGTGCCATGGCAGGTCGAGCAGGAGGCGGAATTATCTCGGCCGTGGCCGCTGCTGGCCAGCATCGCGTTCACCGACTGGTGACAGGTAATGCAGGCGGTCTTTGCCTGGGAACCGGTAGTCAGATTGTGGGTCTGGCTATGACAGCTCTGGCAGGCAGGACCGTCTTTGGCGCCGGACAGTAAGAGCTTCCCATGAGGGCTTTGCAGGTAGACGCTTTCCACGTCCTCATGGCAGGTGGAGCATTGTGCGGGCTTTAGAGGGCTGTCGTGCGGAAAGTCCTTGACGCCGACCAAATCCGCATGGCAATCCACACAGGAAGCGCCCGCCTGACCGTGAAGTGCGCTCTTGAATTTACGAGCATCCACGAACATGCTTTTGCCTTGTGCGTTCTGAAGATCGCGGTCGGCGTGGCATTCCAGGCAGTCGCTGTCACCCTGGGACCACGCCAGGCGGGGTGACATCAATCCGAGGATAAGCCCTAAAAACAGGAACCACCCACCCATGTTTCGTTGGCAGAACAAGGTTGTATCCTTCTTTGTGAATTATTTCTTAAATACAGTGGGTTTCGGCTGTGCGAGCAATTGTCCGGGGCGGATGGGTAGGCTAAGGCTGCGGTTCGGGCGAGGCGGCTTGACGGTTGCGGAGTTCGGTCATCCACCAGTCAATGACCTGTTCGCCGTGAAGCAGGTTTTCCAGCTCCTCTTGGGGTTCGGAGGGATCAATAAGCAAGATCCAACCGACTCCGTAGGGGTCCTCCACGAGGATCTCGGGATCCTCCAACAAATCCTGATTAACATCCACGATTTCGCCGGAAAGCGGCGCGAATATAGCCTTGCGAGTACTCTTCCCCCGTAAAATTCCACAAACTTCGTCTTGCGAGATCTCATCGCCCTCGGTGGGCAGGTCCATGTCGGTAATTGAGGATTTGAGATCCTTCAGGAATATTTCATCCACACCGATGCGGCATAAATTCGGCCCTTCGTAGTGCACCCAGGTGTGTTCTTGATGGAAATAGAGGTTTTCAGGAAAAGGAAGCATATTAGATACAAGTTGCAAGATTCAAGATGGTAGGGGCGTAAAAATTTACGCCCCTACGCTATAGGATGGGTCAGTTGTTAATTATACTAGACCCTGCTCGATCATGCTGTCGGCTACCTTGACGAAACCGGCGATATTGGCGCCGTTGACGTAGTTGCCGGGTGTGCCGTACTCTTCAGCGGCCTTCCAGGAGGCGTCGTGAATGGCTTTCATGATGCCCTTCAACCGGTTGTCCACCTCTTCGCGGGTCCAGGAGAGGCGCAGACTGTTCTGCGACATTTCCAAACCGGAAGTAGCCACGCCGCCGGCGTTGGCGGCTTTGCCGGGCCCGTAGGCGATGCCGGCCTTGACGAACACGTCCACAGCTTCCGGAGTGGAAGGCATGTTGGCGCCTTCAGACACGCACGTGCAGCCGTTGGAGATCAAGGTTTTAGCGTCGTCGCCGTTGAGCTCGTTTTGGGTGGCGCTGGGGAACGCGACGTCATATTTGCCGCTCTTCCACAAACCGGCGCCTTCGAAGTATTCGCACTTGAACTTCTCGGCATATTCCGAGATGCGACCACGGCGGTTGTTCTTCAGATCCATCGCAAAGGCCAACTTTTCACGGGTGATGCCCTTGGAGTCAACGATGAAGCCGTTGGAGTCTGATAGCGTCATGGGAATGCCGCCCATATCCAGAACTTTTTCCACCGTGTACTGAGCAACATTGCCCGAACCGGAGATAGCAACTTTTTTACCCTGCAGGGTGGTCTTCTTCTGTTCCAGCATGTAAGCGGCGAAGTACACAGCGCCGTAGCCGGTGGCTTCCGGACGAATCAAGCTGCCGCCCCATTTGGGGTCTTTTCCTGTCAACACGCCTTCAAAGCGGTTGACGAGGCGCTTATACTGACCGAACATGAAGCCGATCTCGCGGCCACCCACACCGATGTCACCAGCAGGAACGTCAGTGTCGGCGCCGATATGACGGAATAACTCTGTCATGAAGCTTTGGCAGAACTTCATCACTTCGTTATCTGACTTGCCTTTGGGATCGAAATCGCAACCACCTTTGCCGCCGCCCATGGGCAGAGTCGTCAAGGAATTTTTAAAGACCTGCTCGAAGGCCAGGAACTTCAACATGCCCAGGGTCACGGTGGGGTGAAAACGCAGGCCGCCCTTATAGGGGCCGATGGCCGAGTTCATTTCGATGCGGTAGCCGCGGTTGACCTGAATCTCGCCTTTATCATCCAACCAGGGCACGCGAAACATGATCACGCGCTCGGGTTCTGTGATGCGCTCCAGGATGCGGTGCTTGACATACTTGGGGTGACGCTTAAGAACAGGTTCGATAGACTCCAGGACCTCGCTGGCCGCCTGGATAAACTCCGGCTGCGCTGGGTTTTTACTCTTAAGCTGCTCAATGAATTCTTTCACCATGCTTCACTCTCCTTTGAGGTTATTTAAAGCGATCTTGAAGGGGTTCATAGTCGCTATATGTGAAATGAGCTGATTTGAACTCACGATGCCATTCTTCAAAGAACAGATACTTATGCGAATGAAGGGGTTAGTGAATAATATAACATATTAAACACAGAAAACAAGGAAATTTTAGGAAATGTTCGTTTGTGCGAGGGGAGCCACTATGTTAGACAAAATTCATTCGCAGATTATATAGACAGAGGCATTAGACGTTAAAATATTTACGACCAAACTCACTTGTGGTTGGTAAGTGTAGGCGGTCAAGCTGTGGCGCAAGTGAAATTTTCATTACCCGTGCTGGAGAATCCCTCTTCGTCGCGTGGCGGGTTGAAACCGGGCGTTTCTTCCAGTTTCTTCAGAAGCGCGGCTTGTTTGCGATTCAAGGTAGACGGGAGGGCGAGTTTATATTGCACCAGCAAATCCCCTCGCGAACCGCCGGCATCGGGTAGACCTCTACTGCGAACCCGCAGCGTGCCTTCGGATTTGGATCCCGGCTCGATCTTTAAACTCAAGCAGCCTTCCAGGCTGGGGGCGCGCACCTCGAGCCCACTCAACCACTGGCACAGACTGATGCGGCAACGATAAATCAGATCGGTACCTTGGCGAATAAGGTAGGCGTGGTTTTTTACGCATACAGTGACTTTTAAATCTCCGGCGGGGCGCCCCGGCAAACCTTCGTGCCCTTGCCCTTTGATCACGATCAACGATTGGTCTTCAGCTCCGGGAGGCACTCCCACCGTGATCGCCGATTCGCTGGTCAAATGCCCCGTTCCGGCGCAAACACCGCAGGCCGAGGGGTTCTGCGATCCTGTTCCCGAACACTTGCGGCAGAGGATCAACCGTCCGCTTCCGGCAGCGAGCAGGTCGGGAACTCGACCTGATCCCCGGCAGGAAGGGCAGGAACTGCCCACCGAACCTCGGCCGGTGCAAGTGGGGCAGGCGGCGCGGCGTTTTACGCGGATCTTGCGCGAGACGCCGCTAACCAGATCCTCCAAAGTCACGAACAGGCGCACCTGAACGTCCTGGCCGGGTGATGCAACCGTTTCGGTGGATTCTTTCGGTGCGGGCGCGGGAGCGGGTCGGGAAGCGGCTTCCTGCCAGACGGTCTTGAAATCGGGAGTCGGATCATGGCGGCACAGATAGGCTTGCCGTTGGTCGGGGTCGGCGAGCAGACGGTAGGCTGCTGATATCTCCTTGAAGCGTTCGGCGGCGGAGGGGTCATCCGGGTTCACGTCCGGGTGATGTTCTCGAGCGAGGCGGCGGTAGGCCTTGCGGATCTGGCCTTCGTCGGCGTCCGGGGGAAGGCCGAGAGTGGAGTAGGGGTCTTTCATTCAATGACAATTGGTAAATGACAAATGACAAGCAGCCCCGTTAGAGGTCATTCCGGAAAGGCTTTATCCTTATCCGGAATCCAGATCTGGATCCCAGCTCTATACCGTGCCTTCAGACGTCCTCGTCTGACGGTTAAGCGGTGATTGTCGGACGAGGGCGTCCGACACCACAGAATACTTTACATTCGGTGCACGATGCACGATGCACGATGAACGGATAGATGATAGGATATTTAAAGCGACGATGCAAGAAAAATGGAGGGGATTTGGGAGGGTGGGGATCGGG
Organism: Calditrichota bacterium; assembly: GCA_020051775.1. Taxonomy (GTDB): domain Bacteria; phylum Electryoneota; class B3-LCP; order B3-LCP; family B3-LCP; genus JAGVQJ01. Next base: position 10,573 of record JAGVQJ010000056.1, read on the forward strand.
AACGGGAAAAATGGTAAAAAATTATAAATTATAAATGATAAATTATAAATATATATATTACAATAGCTTATAATTGATAATTATCCACTTCCCTATCATTTCACAACGATAGTCTTGGCTACCTCGACCTTCCCGCCCGCCTCCAACCGCAACATATACACTCCCGCCGCTTTGCTCGCCGCATCCCACGAAAACGAGTACGTCCCCGGCAACTGGAAACCGTAGAACAGCGTGCCGGTTAATCTGCCGGTGATGTCGAAGACTTTTAAACTTACCTGGTTCGCAGATTGCAGCTTGTAGCTTGCGGCTATGGTGGAGTTGCCCGGATTGGGCAGCAGGGTGATGACGGGATGTGTAGGCGCAGGACGCTTGGGGTCCGGGTGGACGGGGGACTCGCCGGTGATGTTGCGGAAGAAGTAGAGGCCGCCACCCGCACTAATACCTGTAAATAAATCTACATCATTATCGTTGTCAATATCACTCCATCCGGTAGGAATACCACTATTGACGATATTCATACCCAAAATATTTTGGATCGGATCTGCGAGTATCATCTGTTGCGAAGTACCAATGTTTTCCCAATACCATAAAGATTCGTGATTTTCTTCTCCACCAACACCCATGATATCCAGATCACTGTCAAAATCAAAGTCAATAAATGCAAAAGGTACACACGCGCCCAATAAACCCATAAAATTATTAGAAACTAAAACAAAATCGAATTGCAGCGATGATCCCTGGTTTTCATAATAGCGAAGATTATCCTGGCCGTTCTGGTACACTCCTAATACAAGATCCAGATCACCATCACCATCCAAATCACCAAAAACGGGTTGGCCAGCTAAATCGCCCAGATCCTGTTGGTTGTACAAGCTAAAACTCGGCATAGTAGTATCACCATTATTGATCCAGATCTGTGATAAAGCCGACCAACTATAGATCATCACAAAGTCTTGAAAGCTATCGCCATTTAGATCCCCAAAGCTCATACCAGCAGCAATAAATCCCTGACCTGCTGTATTGTAGCTCTGCAATTGGAAACATGGATCAGTAAGGGTTCCGACATTTTTAAGCCACCCTAAATAGTAAGCCAGAATGAAAAAATCATCAATGGAATTGAAGTTTGCATCAACTAAATGAGGTTCAGAATTAGTTCCCATGTCTAGGGTTAAATACATCTGGCTCTCAAGTGCAAACTGAGCGATCTGCGGGTTGCCCAAATTGCGCCAAAAATGTACAGCGCCAGGGGGAATGGGCTCGGTATCATTACCCTTTCCCAAGAAGAGATCATAGTCCCCGTCATCATCAATATCGCAAAATTCCGGGCTGGCGCGCTCCCCCACGTCTGTGGAAAGCCAGTTGTTCGTGACATATACAAAATTCCACTGCTGTGGGGTTCCATCATTTCTGTAATACCAGATATAGCCGTATTGATTACCGACGAACATATCCAGGTCTCCATCGGCATCAATGTCACAGAACTCCGGACTGCTCCAGTAACCAGCCTGTACCCCGGAAAAATAGCTATCCTGTAATTGGAATGCATAATTGATCTGGCTACCGATATTACGGTAAAAATGTATTCGTCCGGTATACCATTCCCCGACAAACAAATCGTAATCCCCATCGCTATCAATATCAGCTAAATCATGCTGAGTGCCATAGATTAAGTTGCCTTGTGTATCTCTTAATGAATCTTCTGCCAATTGAAAATAAGGTGAAAATGTACTGCCAATATTAGTATATAAGGCCATCCCTGACCCACCACCAAACGCAGCGCATAATATTAAATCCATATCAGTATCGTTATCAATGTCAACAAATACTGGTGAAGTAAAAGCGTTGTTGATTACTTGTAAACCGATTAGCGATAAACCTCCAAGAGACAACTGAAAACTCTCCTGTAAGGCATTACCGGCATTTTGCCAAAAACCCATTGGGGAACCACCTTGACCTAGGATAATGTCAAAGTCTCCATCACCTTCAATATCAACTAATGCTGGTGAAGTAAAATTATATCCCCCCGTCCAAGCGGCGGGTAGCGTATCCCCATCCACAACTACCGGGATGGTATCGAACTCTTGCCGAAATTGAAACGGTTGTGCCCAACCAAGGGCGGGCAGAAGAAATATTAGCAGTATCGTCTTCATCATCATCTTGGTTTAGATGACAATAATATAAACAATTGCGGGGCGTTTGTCAAGGTAATTCTGCTGACGAAAATAAATTAGCGAGAACCGGCACATTCCACGCGATTTTCACTCTTCGGGCGGGATAAAAACGCTCCTACCGGAAGTTAGAGGGGCAGGTATACACTTTTATGCCTTGTGCGTGTCTATAGAGGTAGCCTTCAGGAATCGCTTCGCTTGAATCCTGACGGCCACAAAACGCAGTCATTGCGAGGGACGAAGTCCCGAAGCAATCTCGTATATAAAAGTAATTTACGGGATTGCTTCACTTCGCTCGCAATGACTGGAAACATCCCAATCCGGGGAAGGTGAATGAAAAAGGCAGTAATCATATCGAGTATAGCGGTGGTCGTCCTGGCCGCGGGCGGATATTTTTTCTTTGCGAAGAGCGGCAAGCCCAAGTATGAGTTCCGCTTCGACCAGGTATCCAGCGGCGACATTGCCGTCAACGTGACGGCCACCGGCGCCATCAATCCGGTGACGACCGTGGAGGTGGGCACCCAGGTGTCCGGCACCATCAACAAGCTTTACGCGGACTTCAACTCGGTGGTGCGGGAAGGGCAGGTCATCGCGCAGATAGATCCCACCTTCCTGCAGCAGTCGGTGAAAGACACCGAAGCCAACCTGCAGAAAGCTCAGGCGCAATTGGAGGACAGCCGCCGCATCCTGGATCGCATGAAGATCCTGCTGGAAAAGCAGTTGGCTTCGCAGGAGAATTACGACGCCGCCTTAACCGCCTTCGAGACGAATCAGGCGGCCATCAAACAGGCCAATGCTTCGCTGGATCGCGCCCGGATCAATTTGTCCTACGCCACCATCTACGCGCCCATTGACGGAGTGGTGATTGACCGCAAAGTCAACGTGGGGCAGACGGTCGCCGCCAGTTTCTCATCCCCCACTCTATATACTATTGCCAACGATTTAAGCCGCATGCAGGTGCAAACCACCGTGGATGAGTCGGACATCGGCAAGATCTCCATCGGGCAGAAAGCGAGCTTCACGGTGGACGCCTACCCGGACGAGAAGTTCATCGGTGTGGTGGCGCAGATCCGCCTGGCGCCGGTGACGATTTCCAATGTGGTCAATTACACGGTGATCATCAACGTGGACAACGATCAACTCAAGCTGATGCCGGGCATGACCGCCAATGTGAAAATACTGGTAGCGGAAAATCACGGTGTGGTGCGGGTGCCGAACATGGCGCTGCGCTTTCAACCGGCGGGCGAGCTGGTGGATTCGACCAAGATCAGCAAAGACCGCCCGGGCATGGCTGATTCCCGACATCCGGGTCGGGGTGAGGCGATGGCGCAGCCGGAACCGGCGCTTGGGTCGCCCGATTCGACCAGAAAAATTCGCGGTGAAAAATCACCTGAGCCGCCTCCGGGCATGGATCGGGACCGCCGCCCAACAATGATGGGGGAAGCAGCTCTCGCCTCCGGGAGACCGCAGCGGGAACCGGAGAAGTATGGGGTGACGCAGACCTTTCCCGAATATCAAAAGAGCGCTTACATGCCGACCAGCGAAACGGGTATGGGCAAGATTTGGATCTTGAATGAACAGGGAAAGTTAGAGCCGGTCATGGTCAAAACCGGCTTGAGCGACGGGAAATACACGGAGATCTTCTCTTCGACTTTGAAGGCCGGAGATAAAATCGTCGTGGGCGCCTCGGCTGACGGTAAATCGGGCGCTGAACAGGCGCGCAGCCCCTTCTCGCCCAGCGGGCCCCGACCGGGAGGCCGTTTCTAATGGCCGAAGCCATCGTTCCGCGCCCTATCGAGAGCGGCTGCCGCATCATCGGCATAAGCCATCTTAGCAAGACCTACCTGTTAGGCGAGGTCGAGGTGCACGCTCTGCGGGGCCTCACCCTGGACGTGGCTTGCGGCGAATTCGTGGCCATCATGGGCGCTTCCGGATCGGGGAAATCCACCTTCATGAACATCTTAGGCTGCCTGGACATTCCCACCAAGGGAAGCTATTACCTGGAAGATATTGAGGTGGGCCGCCTGTCGCGGGATGAACTGGCGCGCATCCGCAACCGCCGGATCGGTTTCGTCTTCCAGGGATTCAACCTCCTGAGCCGCACTTCAGCCATCGAGAATGTGGAATTGCCGTTGCTCTATAGCGCGCTGCCCGGCAAGGATCGCCACCAGAGAGCGATGGAGGCGCTGCAAAAGGTAGGCTTGGGAGACCGTGTCCACCACTATCCCAACCAGCTTTCGGGTGGCCAGCAGCAGCGAGTGGCTATTGCTCGGGCGCTGGTAAACAATCCGGCCATCGTGCTGGCAGATGAACCGACCGGCAATCTGGACAGCCGCACCAGCATCGAAATCATGGATATCTTTCAACAATTAAACGAGCAGGGGATCACGATCATCCTGGTGACGCACGAACTCGACATTGCCCAGTTTGCCCGCCGCCACATCACGTTCCGCGATGGCAAGATCCGGGCTGATAGGATTAATCCAAACGCTCGAAACGCCACTGAGGTTCTGGCGGAAATGCCTCTGGGGGAAGATGATGAGGAGGACGAAGCGTGAAAATCGGCAATATCCTTCTTTCCGCCTTCCGGGCACTGCAGCGCAACAAGATGCGCTCGTTCCTGACCATGCTGGGGATCATCATCGGCGTGGCGGCGGTGATCGCCATGTTGGCCATTGGTCAGGGCGCGGAATTTTCGGTCAAGCAGCAGATATCCGCACTGGGCACGAACGTGTTGATCATCTTCCCCGGATCACAGGCCACCGGCGGAATCCGCTTCGGAGCGGGTAGCCAAACCACTCTAACCGAGGATGACGCTGCGGCCATCGCGAGGGAATGCCCCGCCGTGGCCTACGTTTCGCCGGGTTCGCGAGCCGGCGGGCAGGTGATCGCAGGCAACTTGAATTGGGGCACGATCATCGAAGGCACCGGAGCGGACTACCTGATCATGCGGCAGTGGAACATCGAGTACGGCGAATACTTCACCGAACTGGACGTGAAAGGCGCATCAAAGGTTTGCATTCTGGGCCGGACGGTGGCGGATAATCTCTTTCCGGACGCCACACCGGTGGGACAAACCGTCCGCATTCGCAATGTACCTTTCAAGGTGATCGGGGTGTTGTCCAAAAAGGGACAAAACGCCATGGGAATGGATCAGGACGACGTGATTATGGCTCCCTATACCACAGTGCTGCGAAGGCTCGCGCATTTTCCCTACTTGAGACAAATTTTGGTTTCGGCGGTTAGCCCCACGACCATTCCCGCGGCGCAGAACCAGGTGACCGAATTGCTGCGCATGCGCCACAAGATCGCTCCCTATGATACCGATGATTTCACGATTCGCAATCAGGCTGATTTAGTGGAAACAGCCACCGAAACAACCAAGATCCTGACCATCCTGCTGGCCAGCATCGCCTCGGTGTCTCTGCTGGTGGGCGGCATCGGCATCATGAACATCATGCTCGTGTCGGTTACGGAACGCACGCGGGAAATCGGCATTCGCATGTCGGTGGGAGCGCGCGGGCGGGACATCCTGGCGCAGTTCCTGATCGAAGCGATGGTCTTGAGTCTGTTGGGAGGGTTGATCGGCATCGGGTTGGGCGTCACGGTCTCGCATCTCATCTCCAGCCTGGCCAAGTGGCCCAGCATCATCACGATGTTCTCCATCATCCTGTCGTTCGGATTTTCCATCGTGGTTGGGATCTTCTTCGGCTTTTACCCCGCTCGCAAAGCCGCGATGCTGAATCCGATTGATGCGCTGAGATATGAATAGGCAGCATACCCGCCACCCCATCCTAAAGGATGGGGCTACAACTAACAACAAAGCCCCCTGAAGGGGGCTAATAAAAAGGCGCCATCGAAGCGCCTTATGTTATAGTTTTTCGTTTTTACTTTTTAGTTTTTACTTAATCAAGACCATCTTCTGCACCGCCGAGAAATCCCCCGCCTGCATCCGAACAAAATACACCCCCGCTGCCAGCCCCGATCCATCGAACGTCACTTCGTGTGCACCGGCTTCTCTCCAGCCATCCACCAATGCCGCGACCAGCCGCCCGGCAGTGTCGTAGACTTTAATACTGACAATGCTGTTCGCTGAAAGCTGATAGCTGATGGCTGTGGTGGGGTTGAAGGGGTTGGGGGAGGGCGGTTCAAGGCTGCACTGATGGGGCAACGGTGCGCCAAATTCAATAACTTCGACCGGTTGCCAGTTGGTCACGTTACCGCCGGAGTATTTGACGGTGGCGTAGTCAGTGAGCGATCCCACCCCGGTGCTTTTACCCGTCACGCAGATATCACCTGATCCATCTCTCGTTATAGCTTTCACGGCATCATAATTATTCGCCGGTCCGTTGTAGCGTTCCACCCACTGCACTACCCCATAGGAATCGTACTTAATCGTGGTGAAGTCCGAGCCTGTCCCGTTACCGACACTTTCGCCGACAACAATAGTGTTACTGGTTCCATCTAAAATCACATCATTCGCGAAATCAGCGTTGTTCCCTGGCCCGTTATACCGTGAAACCCAGAGCAATACACCGTAAGGATCATATTTTACGGTAGTTATATCCGTTAATGAGCCATTCCCAGTGCTCTCACCGATAACGATCGTATTGCTGGTACCATCCACAATCACACCGCGAGCAACATCGGCACCATTGCCGGGACCGTTATAGCGTGACACCCAAAGTAAATTCCCTGATGGGTCATACTTAACCGTCGCAAAATCCGTAGCCGATCCACTGCCAACGCTTTCGCCCACCACGATGGTGTTGCTGCTGCCATCCTGAATGACACCGCGAGCGATATCATTCCCATTGCCCTCGCCGTTATACCGGGAAACCCACAGCAAATTACCGTTGGCATCGTATTTGACCGTGGCGAAATCGAAATCAAACCCCGGCCCCACACTCTCGCCGACCACTATGGTATTGCTGCTGCCGTCCACGATAATGGCATTCGGAATGTCGGAACTATTGGCCGGACCGTTGTAGCGGGCGACCCATTGTTCAACTCCGGAAGGATTGTATTTCACGGTAGCATAATCAAAGAAAGTGCTGTCGCCTGCGCTAAATCCGGTTACGAAAACGTTTCCGAAAGAATCTACTGCAATGCCGGTAGCGAATTCATCATTATGAATAGGACCGTCATAGCGCGCCAACCACTGTTCTACCCCGGTGGAATTATACTTGATGGTGACATAGTCGAATTGAGTGCCGACGCCGATGCTGGTACCGGTAACGTAAACGTTTCCTGCTGCATCCACGACCAGGGCGGTGGCGTCATCGCTATTGTTGGCGGGGCTGTTGTACCGCGTCTCCCAAAGCTGCACCCCGGAGAGATCGTATTTAATAGTGGAATAATCCCAGGCTGTTCCAATCCCCGTACTGGTGCCGGTAACATAGAAATTCCCCTCCCCATCCACACCGATATCCTTCGGCGAGTCCACACTATTCCCCGGACCGTTGAATCGCGCGACCCAGAGCTCATTGCTCCCGGCAGCCATTTTTTGGAAGGGGAAATTATCACTGTCCCAGATCGTATTCGGATATATACCCACATAAGTGAAATACGTATATGCTCCAGTTGGAGCAACATCCGGAACGGCCTGAGTGCGCACTCGATTCACATTGGCGCCCGCTGGGAGAGTGAAATACGAGGGTCCTAAAACTGGTCCATATGGATTTCCATTAGGCAAGGTAATCATGGACCAGATGGCGAAGGTTTCCGGGCTTGACCCGGGAATGGTTAAATTTATGGTAAAGATAAAGCTGCCGCCTGAGGCAGGAATCTGCACTGGCGGATTTGCCGGTGTCAAGGTCACTTGCACGTTTTGCGCTCCGACTTGCGGCGCGAGTAGTAAGACCGCTGTCAGGATTGCATAGGATATGTATACCTTTAATTTCATTGTGATAACTCCAGAGTTTGTGTTGATAGCTTACTACCCTTATTAGGTTGAAAAGCATAAGTTCTTTTGGGATCACCGCTGTAAATTCAACGATTCACCCTCCTAAAAGCATTATATTGAGGTACATCATTTTTCGTGGGTTAGTTTGTTCTGAAGTAGGTCAATTTTATGGTGGAAAATTAAGGAGAGAAAGCCAAGGGCATGGCCGTTCAAGAATATTACGTCAACCATGCCCTTGGAATGATTTATTGATCCTGTCAGAAGAAGCTTATTTTACCAGCATCATCTTTTGCACCGCCGAGAATTCTCCCGCCCCGAACGGCCCTTCAGTGGCTTGCATCCGGATGAAATACACTCCCGATACCAACCTCGATCCATCAAACGTCACTTCGTGAGTCCCCGCTTGTCGCCATCCATCCACCAGAGTCGCCACTAACCTCCCGGCGGTGTCGTAGACCCGCAAATTCACAAAGCCCGCAGCACGAAGCTCGTAGCTGAGGGTCGTGGAGGGGTTGAAGGGGTTGGGATAATTACGCAACAGACCTGTGCACCGGGGTAACACTTGAACCTTGAGCGGATACGATCCACAGACTTGGCCATCTGAGAGTGAAACGAGGGCTTGCCCATCGGAATTATCGCCGTTGCCCGCCGATTTCACAAAGGTGAAACTGTCCCAATCCTCGATGCTGGCGGGGTGGTCACCCACATAAGTGTAAACAGTGTAAGTACCGGGCATGGCGGAGGCACTGACTGTCAGAGTCAAGGTGCGCGCCAAGGCGCCACCGGGAGCTAAATAGAGGTTGGTACGCAGCAACATTGGTACGACCTGGCTATCAGGTTGTTGCAGGGAATACCAACCGTCGTAGAGATTGAAATAATCGGGAGTGTTTTGGATCAGAACAGTGAAGTAAACCGTCCCGCCGGAAGGCGGCAGCACGATGGGCGCGCCCAGAGGCGTAGCCGTGATGTTGCACATCCCTTGAGGCTGGGTTTGATCGAAGTAATAAGCGCCGACGTCAGCAATGGTGCAATCCGGGTCCAGGGGTGAAAGAGGGTTTCCCTGATCTATGCAGGGGCTGTAGGGCATCAACTGCAAATCCAAGCCCCCCACAAAACAGGGATTGGCGTTGAAGTTGCCGATCCCCGGCATGCCGCCATCCACATCACTGTACGTCAAGAGAATGCTGCTGCCGGAATCATGATAAACTCCGAACAGATTGTCCCAAAGGATATTGTTGGTACCGCTGGGGTGAGATTCCTGGGTGGCCCAGATGCCGTTATTGTTATTCATGGTAATGGTGTTGTTGATCAGCAAGGGGCTGGAGTGGTTACTGCAACTGACTGCGGCATTTCCATTGAAGTTGAATTGATTGTAGACCATCAACGGATTGGAATAATTTTTGGTATAAATCCCAGATCCCCATGAGCCGTTGGCGAAATTCATTCTGATGGTATTTTGGTGGATAGCCGGGCTGCTGTAATCAATCAGCATGGCGCCGCCATTGGAGGATTCAGCCAAGTTCAAGGTGATCTGGTTCTTTTCGATCAAGGCGGGGCTATACATGCAAACAAGCCCTCCACCATTTAAAGCCTGATTGCTGATGATCACGTTGTCGTGAATCCAGGTGCTGTCGCAATTGTCCAGAAAAAGACCTCCACCATCGCTTCTACAACTGTTCTGGCTGAAAGTGCAGAAAGCAATCTCAGCCCAGCTATCGCGCATACAGACCGCTCCACCCTTGACGTCCGCCTTGTTGTGGGAGAAATTGCAGTGATGCATGTATACCAGCGAGCTGTCCACGTAGACTCCGCCCCCGCGGCTGTCCGGATTTCCGACGATGCCCTGGGCATATCCCCAGGATATGTCGCAATAGCCCAGTTCGGAGACGCCCTGTGCGGCGAAAAAGCGCAGGCCTCGCCAGTTGGCGTCAGGCTGTTCGACACTGTGGGTCATCAGGATGCGCGCCTCAGGCGTGCCCACAGCCATCAGTGTTCCGTGTACATAGAAACGAAACATGCCCGAAAATTTGACGACCACACCGGGTTCGATGGTCAGCGTTTGCCCGGCGGGAACGTCAATATCGCCCACCGCGACATAAGGCGACAAGGATAAGGTCCAGATACCGGCAACGGGGCCGGAAACGAAGGTATCGGCCAGAGCGCTGAACGAACACAGCGCGAGGATCAATAAAACCTCAAGAGTAATCCGCATAACAGCTCCTTTTGGAATTTATTTTACCAGCAATATCTTCTGAGACATCGCAGTCGGGGTCGTCCCTGACCCCGACGCCTCGAAGCGTAAAAAATACACCCCCGCCGCCAGCCCCGATCCATCGAATGTCACTTCGTGTGCACCGGCTTCTCTCCAGCCATCCACTAACTTCGTAACAAGTCTCCCGGCAGTATCGTAGACTTTGAGATTCACGTAGCTCGAGGCTCGCAGCTCGTAGCTAATGGCAGTGGTGGGGTTGAAGGGATTGGGGTGAGGCGATTTCAGGCGGCACTGCTGCGGCTGCGGTGTGCCGAAGTAGGTGGAGGTTACCGGCTGCCAGTTGGGGATGGCGGGCTGGGAGTATTTGATGGTGGCGTAATCGTAATGGTTTCCACCTACATAGCTATAACCTGTAACATAAACACTGCCATTTGCATCAATTCCCAATCCTCTGGCAACATCATCCATATTGCCCGGCCCATTGTACCGAACCAACCATTGTTGAACACCAGACTCACTATATTTAATGCTCAGATAATCTCGCACTGCAGTAAACCAGCAGTCACCAGTCACATAAACACTACCTTCAACATCAAGAATGATGTCGTATGGTTCATCATTAGAATCTTCCGAACTATTATAACATGCCACCCAGAGCTGGTCGCCAACCGAGTTATACTTGACGGTGGCGTAAGACCCGCTTCCGCTCCCTCCATAGCTACAACCCGTTACATAAACATTACCAGCTTGATCAATGACTAAACTACTCGGCACATCCTGTCCATTTGCAATTCCATTATAATTTCTCAACCAAAGAATATCTCCTTCCTGATTATATTTGATTGTTGTGTAATCAGATAAGGTTTCATTACCCCAACCTGGACCAGTCACAATAACATTTCCATCTTGATCCACAGCCAAATCAAAAGCCTGATCGTCATAATTCCCTAACCCATTATACCGTGAAACCCACTCCTGATTACCCGCTGTATCATATTTCACGGTAGCAAAGTCATAGTAAGTTCCGCTCCCCCAGCTAAAACCTGTTATATATACATTTCCAGACTGGTTCACCGCCAAACTAGTTGCTTTATCATCATCTCCTTGCCAATTGTAGCAGGCTATCCATTGCTGGTCACCAATTGAATTATATTTGATCGTTATATAATCGAAATCAGTCCCGATACCCAAACTGTATCCCGTCACGTAAACGTTGCCACTTGTGTCAACTGTCAAACATGTGGTCTCATCCCAATCATCTCCTAATCCGTTATAACGGGTCACCCATTGCTGGATTCCTGCAGCATTATATTTGACGGTGGCATAGTCATAGTGGGTTCCAATACCTATACTTCTGCCAGTTACAAAGACATTACCATGTTGATCCATCGCCAAGCTTGAAGGTTGATCGTTACCTCCCCCGTTACCATCATATAAGGAGACCCATTGCTGAATGCCATTAGCATCGTACATGATAGTAGTATAAACATCATTGGTTTGCCCTCCGAGTTCCCAATCGCAATAGCCCGTTACATATGCGTTGCCATTATCATCAACAACTAAATCAACAGCTTCATCAAGTTGATTTGCTACTCCGTTGAAACGCGCTGCCCACTCCTGTTCCACCCCACCAATCAGCATTTGCTTTGGAACTGGAGCTGGGTTTGCGTCCAGATGGTGCTGGGGTAAAGGCCGACTTTAGCCTGGACAGTGTAGTATCCCTCCGGGGCGCGGCGCGGGAGGGTTTCCTGGCGTTCCCATGTCTGGCTCTGGCCTGCCAGCAGGGTTATTTCCAGTGGGCCGGCTGTATTCAAGTTCGTGCCGTTGGGTTGAGTGATAAGACCCCAAACGTCAGCGCTCTGCGGCATGGTACCCTGGTTGGTCACGGTCACGCGGTAGGAGATGGTTCCGCCGGTGTCAGGCAGGACAAGGGCCGATAACGGCGTCAGTTCGACGGCGAAGTTCTGGCAGAGGGCGGGTAGCGCTATGCTCAGCAGGGCAGCGAGGAGGGAGAGGGACCGTCTCATGTGAAGCTCCGCAATAAGTTATGAGTGATGAGTTATGAGTTATGAAATAGATGACTTACATTTTTCTCATAACTCATCACTCCGAATTCATAACTCACTTAAGTAGCGTCATTTTGCCGGTGGCGTGATATCTGCCGGCTTGCAGGGTGTAGATATACACACCGGAGGCCAGGTTGGAACCGTCGAATGGTTCGCTGTAGCTGCCTGCTGCCAGAGTGCGGTTCAGGAGCGTGGCCACCTTACGGCCATCCACGCTGAAGACTTCCAGCTTAACCGGCGCGGCCTGCGATAGCTCGAAGTGGATGCTGGTCTGCGGATTGAAAGGATCGGGATAGTGCCCCAGCAGTTTCGTGGATTGTGGCACAGCCGCCGCTTGCAGCGGGAACGTTTTGGTGACTTCGCCGTCGGACAGGGTTACGGTGGGTTGTTCTGGGCCAATACCGCCGCCAGCCGATTTCACGAAAGTGAAACTGTCCCAGTCCTCGATGTTGGTGGGGTGGTCGCCTACATAGGTACGTACCGTATAAGTGCCGGGCATGGCGGTGGAATTCATCGTCAAGCTCAGCGTGCGAATGAGATTGCCGCTGGCCGGCAAGTACAGGTTGTTGCGCAGCAGCATAGGCACGATTTGGCTGTCAGGCTGTTGCAGGTTGTACCAGCCATCGAACAGGTTGAAGGCATTAGGCGTATTCTGGATCAGCACGGTGAACCAGACTGTTCCACCGGAAGGCGGCAGCACAATGGGTGCTCCCAAAGGCGTGGCGGTGATACTGCAAATTCCCTGGGGCTGGTTCTGGTTGAAGTAGTGAGCGCCCATGTCGGCGACGGTGTTATCGGGATCCAAGGGGCTGGAAGGGCTGCCGTGATCAATGCAGGGGCTGTAAGGCATGAGATTGAAATCGTCGGCATAGGAGTTAACGAAGAAGGGCTGGGCATTGGTCATGTTGCCCTGGCCCGGCCAGGCGGTCTGAATGTTGCTGTAACTCATCGTCACGGAACAGCCAGTGCCAATATAGAAGGCATAGGGTGAACCGAGCATAATGTTGTTGATCCCGCTGGGAGTTGATTGATTGGCCGTGCGGATGAGATAGCTGTTGTTGCCGAACACGGTGCAGTTGTTGATGATCGGGGAGCTGTAATCGCCGCAGTAGATGGCCGTGTAGTTGTTGAAGCAGATTTCGTTGTAGAAGATCAGCGGCGAAGAGTAACTGTAGCAGTAGAGACCCGAACCATAGCTCGAAGAGGAAGTGTTATGGTTGATTTTACTGTTGTGGATATTGGGCGAGGAGTGATACATGTAAATGCCGCCGCCATTGGAGACGTTGGCATTGTTGTGATGGACGTCGAGATTCGCGAGAATGTTGTCGCTGTACATCAGATAGATCCCGGCGCCGTTGTCGGCAGTGTTGTTTTTAATTTCGCAATCGTGAATCGAGGCGCTGCTGGTGTTATCCACGAAAATGCCGCCCCCGTCTGAGTAACAGGTGTTGTTGGTGAAGATGGTGTGACTGATTTCACCGTTGGCGTAGTTTAGATATAGACCGCCGCCTTTGGCATCGGCGAGATTGTTGGAAATCCGGCAATCATGGAGATTGAGAGTGGAACCCAGCACGTGCACACCGCCTCCCTTGGCCTGGGGCGTGCCAATGGCTCCTTGAGCGTAGCTCCATTCGATAACGCAATAACCCAGTTCGCACGGTGCGGAGGCGGTTTCAATGAAAATTCCCGCCCAGGTGTAGAACGTCTGCAGCCGGGTGAAGATAATGGAATCGCCTGGCAAGCCTACGGCTGTCAGTGTACCGTGCACGGTCAGCTTGTAGTGACCGGTAAATTGCACCGCGACACCCGGTTGAATCGTCAGTGCCAAGCCCGTAGGCACTTCGAGTTCACCCAGAACCACGTACGGAGACAACGCTGCGGTCCAGGTGCCGCTGACCGGACCGGAGACATAAGTGTCGCTTGAAGCGGGCAGTGAACAGAGCGCCAGGATACCCAGCGCAGCACAGAACAGCGAAAGCTTTTTCATGGCAATGACCTCCTCTGATGGATTGGAAAGATTATAAAATGATGAGACGGGTATAATATAATAACAAAAAAGGTGAAAACCATGTGCAATTTTTTGCATGATGCACTTTTTTTTCGCATTTTTTTGCAGATTGAAATTATTCTCTTGTTTTTCGACTATCCTGTGCTTAATTTATGAGACGACTGAACAATGTCCTAACCCTGAGGATTCCAATGCGTCGTTTAGCCTCCTTCCTGCTATTGGTCGCCTGGTGCGGCATCGCAATCGCTACACCTTACATTCCGCTGGAACGAATCACGCTTCACCAGGGCGAAACGCACTTCGAGGTTCCGCCCTTCGACGCAACTTACAACCACATGACGGAATTTATCCAGTTATCCTCCTTTGAAGGACAGTTGCAGTATAATGAACCGGGGCTGAATTTCGGCGGACAGAGGGAAGAGGAATCGGGTTATTGGTATAATGTGATGGAGACCGACAATACGCTGGAAGCAATCCAGGTGTGGTCTCGGTTCTACGAGTTAACTGGTGACTCTCGCTACCTGGACGAAATCGCTGACGCCTGGGTCTACGCCTGGGAATGGCCGGCCTGGGAAGAGGGCGCGGGGTACTATTCCAGCCATAACTGCGCCTGGGCTTTAGCCGCCGAATTGCAATATCGTACTGCCACCGGTGACACCAGCCAATGGATTTATGCCTCCAACAGTGCCGATTACATCCTGCAGACCTCTCTACCTTTGAGTGACCCATTATACGTCATGGTGCAAGGCTGGTGCTGCGGCAATCTTTATCTTTACGGGGAGGTCATCGGAAACCAGACGTACATGACAGTAGCCAGTCAGCGCGCTCAGGCTATTATGACCTGGGTAGAAGCCAGCCCGCAGAGCCGATTGGCTCTGGAATCCTGGGCGATGTCCTCAGGGACGTTCGTCTGGGGGTTATGCAACTCCATATTCCGGCGCGACCCGGCTCTGGGGCAGCAGTGGCTGGCAACTTACGGCCCCATGGTGCAGGTTTACGAACCGAGTCTGCCCAGTTGGTCCAACGCCTGGAATGTGGCTTACTGCAATGCGCAGGGCGGCATGTACCAGGTGACCGCTAATCCGATTTATGCGGACAATCATTTGATGTTGACCAATATGCTCCTGCACAAAGACATTGACAACGATGGCGGCATTCCGGCCTCTGCCGATCCATCTGCTCCGATAGACGCCTCCTGGGTCAGCAACTATCTGGCGCTGATGGGCTGCGATTATTACCTGGGGCAAACCTTAGATGCCGGAGTTGTGGCGATCACCTCTCCTCGAAATTATACGGGAATCCAACAGGGAGTTCCGCTTCAAGTTACTGCCCTTTTAGGCAATTGGGGAACCCAGGCGCTAACCGACGTCATCGTTTCTTGCGACGGAGCTTTCCAGGAAGCGTTGTATGTCAACCTGCCCGCGTTCCAGAATACTTCGGTAACATTCGGCGTTTGGACGCCGGCAGCTCCGGGTATTGATTCGATTTGGGTGACGGTTGATGCGCCTGGGGATACAAACATTTTCAATGATACGGACATCAGCCGCTTCCGAATTCGCTCAGCCGAAGATTCTCCAGTGACAGCTCTGAATCTGCGGAATACACCCGATCCCTTCAACCCCTCAACAGCCATCAGCTATCAGCTCTCTGCTGCCGGCCAGGTCAATTTGAGGGTGTATGACATAGTGGGACGATTGGTCGCAGATCTGGTGGACCAACGGCAGGAAGCGGGGATTCACGTGGCGGTATTTGAGGGATCGAAACTCACTTCCGGCGTGTACCTGTATACACTATCAGCAGGCGACCACACCGACTGTAGGAAGATGGTCTTGCTCAAATAGATATGATTGTGTGGGACAAGAGGTTGTAACCCCATGTAGATACTGCAACTATGCGAATTTAATGTCAAAGTATTTCCCAACCAGGAGGAACCTCAATGCGTATGTTATATCAATAACGGTAAATGATCATTATTAAACAATCCAGGAATACATCCTGAAAAGATTGCAACGATTTATCGCGCACTCTAACGCTGGGCGATTTAGTCGTGCAGCGATCGTTCATAACCCTGCTGAATTCCCCCGCAAGTCCAGTTGAATTCTCCCCTGTGAACAGTGGAAAATAACCGATTCTTAGCACTGCCAATCCCCATGGTGCCTTAGCCGATCACTGGTATGAAAGTGAATGAGGCTTAAAGCACCATCCCTTACTCCGGCTGACCAGTGATAGGAGCCGCCACTTTCTGTGGTAACGATTTGGCTCCAAAAAGTGGTCAGAATGTTATTGGTATGCCCAAGAAAGGAGTGCCAATGGCTTAAAAAGCGAGGAATGATCATAGTCAATTATTGTGTAAGGTACAAATAGAATACTATACAAACTAGAGATAAAAGCGATGCAGGTTTTCTGCATAAAAATACAATCAAAATTGATGAGGTTTACCATGAAATCAATATTCAGTGCTTTTATGATATGCGCCGTACTGGCATTAACGGTACTGGCTAACGTTCCGCAAACTAACTCCTATGCGACCGCAACCAACACCGGCGGTGCGGCGCCGTTGCGGGTGGAAGGATCTCCTCAGGACGCCGTCATCTGGACCCAGATTGGAGATGTTCCTTTTGAAACCGGGCGTTCCGGAGGCGGTTTTTTGAATGGCTACCTATATCTATTCAACTCGGAAACCGTTGACTTCGCCGTTGCGCTCGAGGTGGTTACAGAAACCTGGTACGGGTCAACAACCTCGCGCGGCGGGGTTTTTAATCGCGCCAGCGCAGTGACCAATAACGCCATATATTTGGTCGGCGGGTATGATGACGGTCTTGGCGAAGCGATCAATAACGTACAAAAATTCGTCCCCTCCGGCGGTGGTCCAACCGGCGTCTGGTCGGATCAAGCGCCATTTCCTCTGTCGGTTTATGGCGCCACGGCGAGTTATGATCAGAACAACTATATCTACGTCGCCGGTGGCCGCACAGACGACAACTTCTCCTTTGCCACTTACCGCTATGACATCAACAACAATGTATGGAATCAACTCCATGATCTGCCGACGCCCATGAATTTTTCCGGCAGCGCCTTCATCAATGGTATGTTCCATGTGTTCGGCGGAACGGATCCGGTCGGTTACGGCATGAGGCATTATGCTTATGACCCCAATCTGGATATTTGGGTATCCAAAGCCTCCGTTCCGGTTCCAGTTTGGTTCGCAACCACCAGCACCACCTTCAATAATGATTTCATGTACTCTGTGGGCGGCGGTGGCGGATACGGTTCCTGGCCGGCAACTAATGCCGTGCAGGTTTATGATCCTGTCCACAACGTCTGGTACCAGGAGACACCCCTACCCGTAAGCCACGGCTTGAATTTTGCCGCCTGGACGGCTCCCCAACGGATCACCAGTGTCGGCGGTTATGCTGATGGGTACTACCGGACCGATGCCTATCGCGGCGATGGTTTCCCCTTGGCGCAGTTGAACGTAGACGTGAACATATCTCCAGTTAACTTCCCCATCGTGATTCCCGCTAATGGCGGTAGTTTTGATTTCAACGCCAGCGTCATAAACAACGGCCCGATTTACGGTTCGTATTGGGTCTGGTGCCGAATCCAGTTCCCGGACGGCACTTATTCAACCCCCACGTTGGGACCGATGATGTTGACTACTTCGGTTGGAACGATGATCAATCGTCTGCGTACTCAGAACGTGCCGGATTATTGGCCGACCGGTCTTTATCGTTTGATCGCTTATGCCGGTATGGGTTTCCCCACTCCGGTGATTGATGAATCGTACTTCAACTTCAATAAGGCGGCGTTGGCGGATGGCGGACCCTCCGTTTGGGAAAGCGTCTGCACCGGTCAACCGTTCCCAGGCGAAGTCAGTGCGCCAGTACAAGCTCCGGCTGCTTTTGTTCTGAAGGGCGCTTCCCCCAATCCCTTCAACCCGACGACGACGATCAACTTCTCGCTGCCCACTGCCGCACAGGTCAGCCTCACGGTCTTTGACTTGCAGGGCCGCCAG
>JAGVQJ010000024.1 GCA_020051775.1 Calditrichota bacterium
CTCGGCCCCGGCTCGGGCAATCGCCTCCTCGATAACCTCCGTTGCGTGCGCAAACTCATCGGGATAACTTTCGGAATCGCCCAAACCGAAAATGGCGGCCTTCTTGCCGGTGAGGTCTTCGTCCGCCAATTTATCCAGGAAGGGGATGAAATCATCGGTTACTTCGCCGCTCCAGTACGTGGGGCTGCCCAGGATGATGAGATCATAGTCCTGGAGGATTTCGGGGTAGACATTTCCGGCGTTTTCCATGGAGGCGCGATGCCCGGCTTGGATCAGGCGGTCGCGAATCCATTCTGCGGCGATTTCGGTGTTGCCCGTCAAGGTACTATATATGATGATGGTTTCCATGATCAGATCCTTAAATAGCATTGCATTCAGTTCTAATACGGTAGAAGGCAGCTATTTGATGGGCGCGGAAACAATGATTGGTGTGAATTCATGAATAAAGCTCTAATAAGACAAATCTGCGAGGCTCAAGTTGATCCTTTCGGCTTCCTACAGAGGCTGTACACTCTGGACCCTGTGCTGGGAGTGGCCGCCTTTCCCGCATGGCCTCATTTACGCAAGCTAACTACGGCGCTGGCGGGCCAGCAGAGCGAGCAGGTTTCGGACCAGTGGAGCCATCGGCGCATCCTGGTGGTCAAATCTCGGCAGATGATGGCCACCTGGACTTCTTTGGGATTGCTGCTGTACAAGGCCATATTCGGT
This sequence comes from Calditrichota bacterium, assembly GCA_020051775.1. Taxonomy (GTDB): domain Bacteria; phylum Electryoneota; class B3-LCP; order B3-LCP; family B3-LCP; genus JAGVQJ01. The sequence continues at coordinate 709 of JAGVQJ010000024.1, forward strand.
AGACCGGCGGTATACCTGTTGTTGTCGAAGAACGAACGCGCCGCTCGAGAACTGTTGGATCGGTTGCGCTTCCTGATTTCCGGTTTGCCGGAATTCTTACGCCCACGTGTCGGAACCAACAACGCCGCCGAGATGGAATTCAGTCTAAACAAAGTCCGGGTGCTCTCGCTGCCGGCGACACCGGACGCGCCGCGCATGCACTCACCGGCCGGCGTCATCTGGGACGAGATGGCGTTCACGCCCCGATCCGAGGAGATTTGGACAGCGTTGAAACCGGCTCTGGATTCCGGCGGATTCTTCTGGGGGATTTCCACTGCGGCGGGGCCGGGTAATCTGTTCGCGCGACTGGCCAAAGATCCGGAGACCTGGGGATTGACTTCGGTCTGGCTGCACTACAGCGAACACCCTGCCAGAGGCTCCGAGTGGCTGGAAACAGCGCGCAAGGGATTGACGCCGCTACGCTGGGCACAGGAATACGAGATCAGCTTCGAGACGGCTGAAGATCGCGTCTACCCGGAATTCCGGCAGCGCACGCACGTGTTGCTGGAATCCCATCGGTACCAACCGGATTTGCCGGTTTACCGGTCGGTGGATTTCGGCTTCTATCATCCCGTGCTGCTCTATTTTCAGAAGACGGCTGACGACCGCGTGATCATCTTCGATGAGTGGATCGGAGACCGGGCCACAGTGGCCGACCTGATTGCCGCAATTTACGCCAAGGATAGAGCGCATGGCTTCACCGAACGGGAGGTGGAATGGACTTCCTGCGATCCGGCGGGGCATTCACCTGGGGAATCAGGGGTATCTCCCATCGAAAGGCTGAAACGGGCGGGAATTAAAATCAAGGCGCAGGCCTCGAAGATCGAAGAAGGGGCGGATCTGGTGCGGGAGATGCTGCGCGAACGGGAGGGGATTCCGGGGCTGATGGTCTCGCCGCTGGCGCCGCGCACCATTGATGACTTTCACAGCTACCGGCTGAAGGAAGATGGATCCGCGCCGGAAAAGGATAATGTCCACGACCACACCATGGACGCAGTGCGGTATTTCGTGGTGAATTTGATGGGGGTTAGGGAGAAGAGGGTGAGGGTAAGGGCGAGGGTGAGAGGAGCTCACGGCCCGTAATCCACCTTCGCATGGTAAATTTTAGCGTCGCCCGAAATGCGCAGGTAGACGCTGCCTTTGCTGTTCAAATACGGGGTCAGATCGGCGGTTTTGGTGGTTGGGCCGGAGCTGGAACCGCGCATGACGTCCTTGGTCCAGGTTTTATTGTCGGGAGAGGCATCCACATGGAAGTCATTGCCGGAAAGGTCCATGCTGACTGAAGCTCGCCGGGCAGGCGCAACATTGAACTTGTAAGTGATGAAACCCCCGCCACGAACGCCGCGCCAGGTGTTCTGACGTTCTTCCTTACCGCTGGTGTAGGTATCCTTTTGCTGCCACAGGAAGGGCGCTTCCAGGCCGCTCTCACCGCCACGATGAGCTTTGAACTCCAGGGGGTACTTTCCAGTCATTTTGGCTTTTTGCGCCAGAGCGAGGAATTCGGGCATGCCTACCAATTCATATTGCCCTGGAAAGGTTTTTTCCAGGCCGTTAAGACAGGTTTGCATATCGGAGGGCGACAGGAACCAGTTGACCCAGGTCATGTGCACGAACAACGGCCGCCAGGGAACCTTATGGGTCAATTCGGCCACGGAACGAGCCACAGATTCAGCCGTTTCTTTCTGATTATCGTAACCTCCCATGCCGGCGGATATGGTATTACGAATATAGGGCATCAAGGGGCGTTCTTCCGGCCAGTAGACACCCTGATAAAAACTCCCCATATAACCTTCCCGAATAGCTTTGGCGTGCGTTAATTCCCGAATGTGAATGGTCACGGTGGAGTCGGCGATCGGTTGGAAACTGCCATAGGCGGGTAAATACGCCGCCACGGGCATACCCACTTTTTCCAGATAGCGGTTGGCAAAAGCGTCGTATTTCGCCAGAAGCGGCCCGAAGTTATCATAAGTTAAAAAGGCATAACCTACGGGCAGATCGGCGGTGAAGTAATCTTTAGGTGAGGCATTGTCGAAGTAATAGCGCATGATGCCGCGATCGAAGGCGTACATCAAGCCGTTCATGGTCCAGTTGATGGGGATCTGTCCGCGGGCGGGGTCTTCCCACAGCGACTCGCGGCCGGTGACGAGTTTGTTGCTCTCCCATCCTCGGTAAACAACTCCGGGCTGATCGCCGTCCGTTACGCTGAAGGTCAGGTACACTTTCCCCGGATCAAGATTGACCGATTCGGGCTTGATTTCACGCTGCTGGAAGGGTTCGATGAAGAGCGGACTTAAGGCCGCGTGGACGCTGGCATTGGCCTGCTGTCGAGATCCAAAATTGAAGCAATTCATTTTCGAGAGCAGCGTCAGGTTGGGATTCTCGTCGAAATGCCAGCCGCGCTGCATGGTCATCGGGCCGCATTCTTTCAGCAACCGCTTGTAAAATAGGTAGTCGTAATTGGTGCGATCTTGTGGTTTGTCGGGATTGGGGGCAGGATGGAAGTAGAAATGAAACTGCCGCGCGCCGATGGAGTAGTCGGTGATCCAGGGTTCGGTGCCGGCGGGTTCGCCTTTTTCATTGAGCCGTTCCATGCCGGGGTTCAAGGTGATGGAGTGATGATCAGTCAGCGGCAGTAAAACATCCAGCGCCCATTTATAAGCGTCGCGGCGAGTCTGCCAAGGCGCCTCGCCGTAGGCCGACTTCCACTGGTTGCGCAGATCGAAAGCGTCGGGTCGACGCAGCTTTCGACCACCAGAACCCAGGCTGTCGCAATAAGAATCCGGCAACAACGAAAAGCCGTGCGATTCCAACACGCGCACATTCCCCGGTGAAACCGGCACCGCCACGCCGACGATTCCGGCGATGGTGCAGGCGATATTGATCGTACAAACGTGATTGAGATTGACGTCGCCCAGATTATTGGTGGGATCTATGATAATATAATAACGGATGTCGGTGTTTTGCTTAACCCAATCCAGCAGATCCTGAATGGAAGTGGGCACAACCTTCAGATTCAGTTTGTCCGCATAGTATTTCGCCCAAAATGCGTCAGGGAATCCGCGGCCTTCTAAGAAGATCATGTTGTCCTGGGGAGCGTAACGATTGACCAATCCTTGTAAGGCGGCTACCTCCATCATCTGTCGCCGGTCATCTATGCCGACTTGAACCACACGCAGCGTTTTCGGTACTGGCCACTGTGGGAAGGTGGTCTTGGCATCTACATAGGCTGATGACACGGCCTGAGGGCCGCCGGTATCATCGAATGTTCCGCCCTGGGCCAAGCCGGGGCTTTCCGCCAGGACTTCTCGAGTACCGGTATTCTGACAGGACAGCAACAGCAAAACGCCGGCAAAGGTGATGATCCAGATCCGGTTCATCAGAAATCTCCTTGTAGGTCGGATGAAGTAAGCCGCAGGTGGGGTTGCTGCGCTGTAAACTCACCCCAGAGGCTGGCTTGTTCCAGCGTGTATGAGGATCTTTAAACACACACAGGGGTTAAAGCCGCTGATTTATTCAGTAACGGCCTGACCCCTGTGATCTACGAACAACACATTATTTCACCGGCTGGCTTCATCCAACCGTACTCGCACCTCTAAATGTTCTTCTTCTTCATCCCAATCATCGTCCCCCCAGAGCGCATTTCTGAGGTGGTCGCGGAAACGCACTGCCAGCCAAACCAGAACGCCGACCACCGAGGTAATGATCACACCGGTAAATATATTTTTGCATTTCATGCTACCCTCTCAAGTCAGGCCGTGTTCAATGCCAAAATCTGCAGCCATTGAAGCAAACTGCTCAAGGTATTACGGTGAGAACCGGCAAAATGCGGCTATCATTTTCGACGAATCTGCCTGAAATTGCCCCGGTGGCTTTACTCCTCCCTTCCGGCGCCCACCTGATCTTATGGAGAGGGTGGCAGAGGCGCAGGCACCTTATTGTTGACAGGCGGCAGCGAATTCAGAAAAGCCCACAAGGCCTCGAATTCATCATCGGTCATACCGGCGTAATTGGGCCAGGGCATGGGCGGCAGAATGCCGCGCTGCCCGGAAATATCCTGGCCAGTGCGCATCGTTTTTTTAAAGTCGTCCAGTGTCCATGAACCCATTCCCGTGGCCTTATCC
>JAGVQJ010000173.1 GCA_020051775.1 Calditrichota bacterium
GGATTCCAATTGCCGGGCACGTACAGCTATACCTGGGATGCCAGCCACAAAGCCTCCGGTATCTACATTATGAAGTTAGAGACTCCCCACCAAACCGCCTCACAGAAGATCACGATCCTGAAATGATAGTATAGTTGTTTGGCCCACCCATGTCTGTAAACCTTCACGGAATTTCTGAAACCCTGCTCATCCCCCTGTGGGCGAGAGCCGTCGAAACCGGCCGCCGGGAGGCGATCATCCGCGATCCTGTCGCCGTTGATTGGCTCGAGCGGCTGGATTATGATTTTTCGCGGTTTGAAACTGCGTGGATGTCACAGGTAGCGGTGGCGGTTCGCACCATGATCCTGGATCAGGAGGTGGGTTTGTTCTTAAAGCATAATCCCAATGCGGTCATCATCAACCTGGGCGCAGGGCTGGATACGCGGTTTTTTCGCCTGGATAACGGGCAGGTTCACTGGTATGATTTGGATTTGCCAGAGGTCGTCGAACTTAAGAGCGAGCTATGCACCCCCCCGCCGCATTACGAATTCATCGCCGGATCCGTTCTGGAATCTGCCTGGATGGATGAAATTCCATCTACTGACAGGCGGATACTCATCATGGCCGAAGGGCTGCTTTTATATTTTGAGGAGGAGAGGGTTCGCGAGGTGTTCCAGCGACTGCTGTCGCGATTTCCTCGCGCCGATTTGCTGGCGACATGGATCGGCCCGGCGTTTGTAGGCCGGGCCAAAATCGAGAATAGCGTGAAACAACTTCCTGGCGTAGAATTTCTCTGGTCGCCCAAGGACAGCCGCATCTTCGAGGCCTGGGATGCGAGAATCCGGTTCGTGCAAGAATGGTATTTAACCGACTACCATCGCAATAGGTGGCGCTGGATGGGTCAGGTTACTCGCCTGGGGTTCTTGAAGCGCCGGCTGTCCAACCGTATCGTGCACCTTCGATTCCAATAGCCTACTCCACCAACCACACTCGCAAGTTAGCTCCGAAATGCCATTTCCCGACGCAATTTGCCTCCAGCGCCGATCCTAATACCAGACTCGGATCCGAGGCGATGATCCAGACGCGAGGATGTTTCTCCAGCAAATCTTGAGCTCTCTCATCCATACCTTGTTTCATCCACCAGGAAACCAGGGCGGCATCGTTTCGAGCTTGGGGATTATGCCTAGGTTTATAGTAGACGTTCTCAGTCAAATCGGGGAGATAAAAACGCAGTGTGTAATAAGCGTCCCTTGATCGGTCGAACAGGACCGCATCACCGGAGCGTAAATCCCTTCGGAGCAGATTCCCCGCCTCCCGCCAATCTGCACGTTCTCCGGCAAAGGTGGGGGATCTGTAGTAATCCACCAGCGACGCAACTGTCAGTAGAATCAGTAAGAGAGCCAGGTAGGTTTTTATTATACCCTTCAAGGAGACCCAAGCAACGACAAGCAGAATAAGCAAAGGGACATAGACGAAAATCAAATGCGCAGATGAAGATACATCCACAAACAGAAACAGTAGCGAAAAACCCGCGAACATCCCGACCAGGAGGCGCACCACTAAACCATTCTCGTCATGTCTACGGGCGATATTAAAGAGGGCCGGGAAACTGAAAACTAATATTGATCCAGCGGTCAAAGTCATCAATCCGGCCACAGCCAGACGTAAAGGATGCTGGATCAGATAATTCATAGCGTTGCCGGGTAGATTAGTCAGATAATCTCCGAAGAAAAACGCGAAGTACGATCCTGCAATCCGCACAGAATTCATAGCCAGATGGCGCAAATCATATACCCAGGCGTGAGGCCGGTATGCGGCTAACGCCAGAGTGTTAATAAGTTCGGGCAGACTGAGCAACAGGACGACGCCGGTAAGCGCGAAATAAGTCACCCAGATTCGCCACTTGTTAAAACCAAAATGCCATAGCAAAATAATCCCGAAATACCCCAGCATGAAGATGAATAAACAGTGCGTATACTGCCCCCAGAGACTCACCAACAGCAATGCGCCCCACCACTTCCACGATAACGATCCGTGCTTCAACAACTTCAGAAATATCCCCAGCGCCAGTAGAATCTGAAGTCCCAATAGGCTGTAAATGCGAAGTTCCTGAGATAAGGGTATTAGAAAAGGTGAATTCGCCGCAACCCAGGCAGCGATCCAGGCGACACGGCGGCTAAAAAAGGTTTGTGCGATGAAGAAGATCAAACCAACCGTCAAGACGCCATAAACTGCGGACGGGAATCGTCCCGCCAACTCGTTCCATCCCAGTAACGCGCCGCCCCAACCCAACGAAAAGGCATAACTGGCCGGAGCGTCATGTTCCACAACTCGCTGAGCAATCCACCAGATGATCCCCTCATCCGACCAAAAAGGCTTGGCGCCGAGATGGAATAAACGTAAGCCGGCTGCCAAGGCCAATAATAAGGCTAATTTCATAGCAACGCCAGCAGACTGCGGGACTCGACGTTTAGGAAATTGTTGAACGCCAGAAGTTGTTTCAGTTGTCCAAGCGTCAACCAATGATAGCGGGGAAAAATTTCCAGAGGAAAATCGTCATTACCCAGCAAGAGCACGTTGCGATTCGATTCCAGGTAGAAGCGGCCACCCTCTTCCGATTGCATCGTATCGAAAATGATGCGAGATTTGAACGGCTGCAACATCTCGCCCACATAGGGAGGCAGGTCGCCCACTTCATAGCTGCCCGTGATGCATTGCACGGTAGGAGCCACACCCAACAAGTCAATGTTGCCGCTTTCCAGTTTCAACTGCGCCAGAAAGTGAACGACACCGTCAATGCGCCGGACGAGGAAGCCAATGAGGCCGGGATCGCGCTGTTGAATAATGGGTTGATCCCATGTAGCCACTTCGCGGCCTTCCGCTTCCACATGCACACCAATGACTGAGAAATATAGGCCGCGCGTATGGCTGATCTCTTCAGCACCGATATTCCACTCCTTAACTTCTCGCAACCCGATCAAATGAGTCTCCAGCTCGGCGTTAAATTTTTCCCGCGAAAAGAGACGCAGGATTTCATCCATACAATGTTTGGGCTGTGCATGTGAGCACGAAGAGAGCAGAAAAGCTATAGATAAATCATTCGGCATAGTCTCAACCAAAGGCGATGATCCCAGGCAATCCCGAACCTCGTCTTCATGTAAGGTAGCACACTCGCCAAAATGATCAGGACAATAACTGACCGTCGAAATAACCGAACGGGCATCCATGCTAACCGTATTGTTCAGTCTGGTCAATCGCTTCAACTGGCCCAGCGTTACCCAACGAAAATCAGTGTGGGGTTCGATGACTTCATCTTCTGCGATCTGCACGATGAGATTGCGGTTGCGCTTGCGGTAGAAACGCGCCCCTTGCTCCGCTTGGTGCTGGTCGAGAAGGATTATCGCTCGCCCATCGTCCAGGAAGTACTCCAGAAACGGCACGCTTTGGCCGCCATGAAGACGCGTGAAATTACTGCGCGTCGCCTGCACGGTGGGAGCCAGTTGCACGCCGCCGACATTGCCCGGTTCAACTTTGGCCTGAATCAAGAAGTAAATAATGCCGTTGATCTTGCGAGTCAGCATCCCTAACAAACCAATCTGCGGCTGGTCAATGATGGGTTGCGTCCAGTGGCGCACCGGCCCGGCATTGGCGCGCACTTCCAGCCCGCGAATGGCGAAAAACCCGCCGCTGTCATGAATTAAATCTCCGGTACGCGAATCGAACGACCACCGCTTCATGGAGGTTAACGGGATGCGATTGACCTGCATGGCTGGTGACTTTCGTTTGGCTTCCAGCCACAGTGCGATTTCTTCGGTGGAATTAAATGGATTGTGTTCTGTCAGGGAGGAGACGAGGAAGTCAAGACCGGGCCATTCACCGGGAATGTGGAGAGCTATCTCCAATTCATGGCGCAACTCAGCGGCTTGCCGTCGCGTTTCGAGGTCATTCAAGTGCATAACAGTAGGATCTAATCGTATAAGCCGTTCAACACTCTCTGCATACCTTCAAAGCAGTATTCCAGGCCTTCATCGGCCAGTCCGGTATAAAACGGCAATCTCACGATCCTCTTCGCCAGAGCTTCTGTCAATGGCAAATCTTCGGGCCGATAACCGAATTTGCGACCCATCGGCGAAGAGTGCAATGGTAAATAGCCGATATAGGGGTATATCTCCCTTTCACGACATCCCGCCAGGAACCGATCCCGATTTTGGGATTGGCCGAAGATGACGAAAAAAGCGTGATGATTGGTTTTCACGTTTAATGGCGGTTGCGGGATGGACAAGCAGCCGCTTGTACGGTAGGGTGTGAATAGTTCCCGGTATCCATCGGTGACTCGGGCGCGCTTCGCCGTGATGGTTTCGGCCTGTTCCAATTGCGCCAGCAGCAAGGCCGCCAGGATGTCTGATATGAGAAAACTCGAACCGAGATCCACCCAACTGTATTTGCTGCGCAATCCCTTGATCACCAGTGAACGGTCAGTGCCTTTCTCCTGAAGGAAAGTGGCGCGTTCGACCCATTCCGGACGATTGACGACCAGCGCCCCGCCTTCCCCGCAGGAGAAATTCTTCGATTCATGGAAGCTGAAGGCCGCCAGCGTCGCTTCACCACCGCAGGGGCGGCCTTTATAAAACGAATGGAGCGATTGCGCCGCATCCTGCATGACCACCAGGTTGTATTTTTGGGCGATGTCCTTGATAGCGTCCATGTCGCAAGGGATGCCGGCGAAATCAATGGGAGCAACCATGCGCGTGCGGGAGGTGACCAGCGTTTCGATCAGGTTGACATCCATATTCATGGTGGCGGCTTCCACCTCGCAGAAAACGGGACGAGCGCCGCGCAACACAATCGCGTTGGCCGTGGAACTGAAGGTATACGACGGCAGGATCACTTCATCGCCCGGCGATAGTTCCGCCAACAGCGCCCCCATTTCCATAGCGGCCGTGCACGACGGTGTCAGGAAGACATGCGTAAAACCGTATCGAGTCCGCAACAACGATAGGCATTTTTCGGCAAAGGGGCCGTTGCCGAGATGAGGCCCTCGACGTAGCGCCTCCAGCATGTAGGTTTCTTCGTTGCCGGCCAAGTACGGTTTGTTGAATGGAATCTTCATGATCGTGGGTTATGCGAAGGTATGCCCGATCTTGGACAGAATAAACGGCGTTTTGCCGCCGGGACGCTTCTCTAACTGCGGCACCAAGCGGAATTCGATAACCATCTTGTCACCAAGACGCTTGCGCAGGTCTCTCTCTAAAGCGGCTTGGGATTCCCCATTATAGCTGACGTCCACCACCAGGTTGACGTAAATATGGTCCAGCGCATCCTGCACACATTGGGACATAACCACGCCTCGACCGTTGTCAATGGAATGAGACATCACCGCGCCCAGCAATCGTCCGTCAGGAGTTTCGAGGTAGTCGCATTGTTTGCCCAGGATGGATTGGATGATCGGGAGTCCGCTCCGTCCGCAGGGGCAATCACTCTTCGCTGCATTCAGGATAACGTCATCCCGCGTGCGATAACGAATTAACGGCATGGCCCAGTTGTACAGTCCCGTGCTCACCAGTTCCCCCATGAGCGCGCCGGTTGGATCTGGACGCTCATCTACGATCTCGTGATAGGCGAAGTCATCTACCAGGTGCAGATGGTGAGACTCACATTCGGCGATCATGGCGGCGCATTCGTGCTGAGAATAATAATCGAACACTCCGCAATGATAGGCCGCTTCCAACGCCCGCCGCGTTGAGGAGGAGAGGGTTTCACCATAAGTGACCATCCCGCCAGGTGTAGGAATTTTGAGTCCGGCCTGTTCGGCAAAACGGGCCAGGATATGCAAGTCAAACGGGAAGCCCATAAAGAAATAGGGCTTCACCTTTTGCATGACTCGAATCACCCCCAAAGCCGTCTCTTCTTTCAAGCGCACCGAATCGAATCGCAGCACTCGGAAGAGGCGATGATATTGCCAGCAAGTTCCTTTTAAATAATAACTCTGTAAGCTGAAGATCTTCTTCCCCAAGCGGTACCCGGCCCATTGGTAGCTGCGGATCAGAGCCGCCAATTTGTTCGCTCGCGCACCGCGGTCCACGATGACGCGCAGCGGTGTGCCGGTGGACCCGCTGGTGGATTCCCAGACCACGCCATAGTGCGAGGCATTATCGGCGATCAATTCTTGTGCTCGAGTGCGGACGGTCTCTTTGTCCAGCAGGGGAATTTTCGCCATATCTTCCCGACCACGAAAGCGTTCCGGGTCCAGGCCGATTTCTCGAAACAGATCGCGGTAATAGGGGACATGTCGTCCGGCATGGCGGATCAATCGCCGTAATCGTTCATCCTGGTGAAACTCAATTTGACTGCGATTCCAACGTTGGCTGCGCTGGTAGAAAAAGTATTGGCGCGCCAAAGTCGGAATCATCGCCGTGACTCCTCGCACAGACGAATTGCCTCTGCTCTCTCCAGCAATTTTCTGGCCGCTCGCACCGTGGGTGGTGATACAAAATGCCCTTCGACGATGGATATGCCCAGGTTCTCTTCCTGCGGTGCAGCAGCCACGATCAAACATGCCTGCTGGATCTCAGCTTCTGTCGGAGTATAAGCCCGGTTCACGATTTCCAACTGGCGCGGCGATAAAACCAGCATACCGGACATGCCCAAGTTGCGGCCCGTCTCGGCGAATAATCGTAAGCCTTCCAGGTCATGCACCTTGACGTAAGGGGCGTCAATCGGTTCCAAACCCAACGCTCGAGCTGTGGCTGCCACCATTGACCGTGGGAACATCAGAGCAGTATCAAGATCGTCGTGCCGTCCTTGCAGTGCCGCCAGGTAATCTTCACAGCCGAAAATCAATCCCTTCACGCGGTGACTGGATTGTCCGATTTCCCGGCAATTCATAAGACCTCGAGGCGATTCGATCAACGGCAGCAACGAAAAATGTCCGAGTGACAGATTCAACTCCGCTTCGCTGCGATGGAGTCGGTCGTCTAACAACCGAATCTCTTCCACGCTTTCCGCCTGGGGGTAAACGAAACCGCTTAGGTATTGACAGGCCACTGCCTGAAGGTCATCCCAGGTAAGGTTTGTGCGCAGGGAATTTACTCGGACGAAAATCTTGCCTCGAAAATCAATTCCCTGATCAAGCGCGTGACGGATAGACTCACGTGCAGCGATTTTCCAGTTCTCCGGTACTGCGTCTTCCAGATCGAGAATGAGGCAGTCGGCCTGGGACTGCGCCGCACGATGAATCATCTCTGAGCGATGACCTGGCGCAAACAGCAGGCTGCGAAGCACCTGACTCCCCCCCCTTATGAAGGGGGGGCGGGGGGGATTTTCATGGTGATTTGTCATTTGGATTTGCTGTCGGCAGTAATACCTTGCGACGCAGCGACAACACTTTGATGCCATCCTGGTTGAATGCCTCGGTTTCCACGGTGACGACACCGCGATCCGGCTTGTGCCGGGAAGGTTCAACCGAGATGATTCGGCTTCGAGCTCTGATCGTGTCGCCGATGAGAACTGGAGCATGGTGAATGATCTTCTTGTATTCCAGATTGGCGATGGCCGCGCCGGAAATATCGGCGACAGACATCCCCACCACCAGGCTTAAAACATACGTCCCCACCACCACGATGCGCCCCTGCGCCTTAGAGGCGGCGTACTCGGCATCGAGATGCAGCGGGTTGTGGTTCATGGTCAGCAGGCAGAACAGGTTGTTATCGCTTTCGGTGATGGTCTTATGCGGCCAATGCTCGAAGGTCTGCCCCGGTTGGAAATCGTTCCATGTGCGAAAAAATGGTATGTCCATCTTGTCACTCCTTCTGCGCGGCATGACGCAGCAACCGAGCCGGATTCCCCGCCCAGATTTCACCGGATTTCACGTCGTTGAGCAGCACGGCGCCCATGCCCAGAGTCGAACCGTCTCCCAAGGTCAGGTTCTCCCGGACGGTAGCATTCAAGCCGATATGCACGCCTCGACCGATCTTCAGGTACGCCCCCAGATTGCTTCCGGCAGCGAAATGCGCATGGTCGCCGATGGCGCAGTTGTGGCCGATGGTGGCGTTGACCATAGCCAAGCCACAACGCCCCAGCGCGACACCCGGCGACACCGAGGCGTTCGGCATGATCACGCAACCGGGACCGATCTTCGCATTGCCGGCCACATACGCCCGGGGATGGATGAACGTGGCCAGTCGGTCGTCGGGAATAGCCAATTGATCGAATAGAGCCAGGCGGCGATCCTGCCCGTCAATGCGGTAGATCGTATAGATGAAATAATAGCCTTGATCCAGGAAGCCATCAATGTCTTCTAATCCCCCCAACACCGGATGTCCTTCCAGGTCGGATCCCGGCAGCAAGCGGTCGTTCAGATAACCGGCTACGGACCAATCGGAGGCTCCTGCGGTTTCAGTCTCGTCTATCGCCGCAGCGATGACACTTCCGTTGCCCATGCCACCGATGATTATGACTTTGCGAGATTGGTGGAGCATGTGATTATTGATAAACCTTCTTCACTACGTACTTGGGCCGATTCTTGGTTTCGACATAGATGCGTCCCAGGTATTCGCCAATGATTCCCATGAAGATGAAACTGATCCCCTGCAATAAGAGCACAATAACAACAATGGAGGTCCAGCCTGGGACAACCTTTGCCAGGAAGAGCTTCTGGATCACAAAGTAAGTCGCCAGCAGCATACTGATGACACCCAGAGCCACACCCAGCAGGCTGGCAAGACGAATGGGGAAGAGGGAATGCGAGAAGAGGCGATCCAGTGACAATTTTACCAGACGCCGCAGAGTGTACCCGCTCTTGCCGGCATAACGGGAATCGCGGGGCAGGTCCACAGCGACGAGATTATAGCCCAGCCAGTAGAGCAAACCCAACGACGTGGCGGTTTTTTCCGGCAGATTGCGAAGCTGATCCACGACCTCGCGACGCATGACCCGAAATGCTCGGCCTCGAGGCAGATAGCGCACCTCGGTGATGCGGTTGGCCACAGCATTGAAGAGACGCGAGGCCAACACCTTGTAAGCTGAATCATCCCGGGTAGACCAGCGGGCAATGGCCAGAGGCGCATCCTGGATTTGCATCGCTTCGATTAAGGCTGGAATATCTTCCGGGCGATCCTGCAGGTCGCTGTCCATGAGCACGATCAGATCGCCCTGCGCGATTTCCAATCCGGCATCAATGGCCGCTGATTGTCCGAAGTTTCGCGTCAATTGTACGATCTTTACCCAGGGTGAATCGGCCTGCAATTCCAGGAGAACCTCAAGCGACCGATCCCGGCTGCCGTCGTCAATAAAAATGACTTCATATTTTGAGACAAACGATTCCAGTGTAGTGCGAAGGCGCCGATGTAGTTCGGGTAGCACCTCCGCATCGTTGAATACGGGAATAACGACGGAAAGATGAAGATCGGAAAGGCGGGTTGTCATGATCTCCTACCTGAAACTTTTCATGTATTCACGGGCCCGGTGTCCGGTGTTGAAGATCAGATCAATGATGCTCACTTCGTGTCTGAATGGTCCGAAGAGTTGAGGGTACGGTGGATATCCGGAATAATCCATGTACTCAACTTGAATACCGGCCTGATGAAAAAGTTCTTCTTGCAGGTAAGCTTTAGCGGTGGGGCCACTCAGATAAACATCCGCTTTGACCTTTTGACACAGATCCACCAACCGTTCGGTCCGCCCCGGCGCTAGTTCGTAGTCCATTGACCACGTCAGTTTGCTCTGTATTCCCAGATTCGTGCAGAGCGCAGACAAAAACCGAAAGTTGATCCGGCTTATGTATTCTTCCCGGCAATTTAGAAAGAGATCTTCGAATTGATCTTTGCATTCGTTGAAAAAGGGAGCCTTACCGTAGCATCTCCGTAGGAATTCCCAATGCCGGGCATTCCAATTCGGATCGGCGACTTTCGTATCTTTGATAGCCTGCTTGAATCGCCCCTTAACGATTACCGGGATCGTCAACCAACTTAAGCCGCCGGCCGACTTAATCTGATTGCGATTAATCCAAAAACGCCGTTGATATTGCGCATTGTCGTACAGAATTACCTCGTCAGCCCGTTGCATCCGGTCGAAATAACCCTTCCAAGGGAGGTAGAAAGACTGCACCACGACGATGGTCTTCATATCCGCTTAATGTATCTTAAATTCCATAGCAAGTCAATCACAAAAGAGAGAAGTTGCCAATACCAATTGACATCATTGATACCTATGTTGTTCTCAATCAGCTAATTTCTGTTCGGCATGGCATACTCTTCGCTCGCAGAATAGTTATAATATAGTAACATTTGGAGATCCCCCATGAGTTCCATCCAGCGTATCAACCCCGAAGGCGACTTCCCTTTCCTGATGGGCGCCTACTCGCATGGCATCAAAATTCCCCTGCCCGGCGCTGATTTGATCTTCCTGACCGGGCAAAAAGCCGTAGATTCTAAAGGGACCGTCATGTTCCCCGGCGATCCCGGCAAACAGGCCGAATACATATTCGAAAACATCTGCCGCCTGCTGGCTGAGGCGGGAGCCTCTCTCGAACATGTGGTAAAAGCGCAAATATTCGTGCTGAACATGCAGGATTTTCCCATTATTTCGGCGGTTCGCAATCGTTATTTTGAAAACATCAGGCCTGCTTCGGTCATGGTGGAAGTCACCGGTCTGGCGAAAAAAGGCTGCGTGCTGGAGATTGCCGTGACGGCAGTAAAATTGCATCAATGATCCCCTCAGATGACCTGCGAAACTTTAAAATCTTGGGCCTCATCGCAGTCCGATCAAGGTCCTGATAGCCTCTGTTTTGCGCTATTGCAGGCGCCGCGCTTGATCGAACTGTGCCACCAAACCCTGTCTTCGGGTCCTAAACCCGATTACGTACGGTTGCGAGTGGACTATTGCGCGCTTTGCGGATCGGATCTGGCTTTTTACCGAGGGCGGCCCGGAGCAACTTACCCCCGTACCTTGGGGCATGAATACTGCGGAGTCGTCGAAAAAAGTGGCGTTCAAGTTGCCGCTTTTACCCCCGGCGACCGCGTTGCTATTGACCCAAATTACCGTTGCGGTCATTGTGAGTATTGCAAATCCGGGGCCTCTAATCTTTGCGATTCCAGCGAAGCCAATCTTTTCGACCAACGTGGCCTGGCAACCTACGTTGACCTGCACGAGAGCTATCTATTTCGCTTGCCACTGCTGGATCCGCCCTTCCTGGGAGCGCTGCTCGAACCACTGTCCTGCGCCTTGCACGCTATCTCCTTGGCTGCAATCCGCAGCGATGACCGCATCCTGATCCTGGGATGCGGCGGCCAGGGATCCATGCTGGTCTTCGCACTTTCGGTTCTGCATCCGGCATTAAGCATCGCGCTGTACGATCCGCTCCGAGCGCGCTGCCGGAATCTGGTGAGCATTTTTGAGGGAAATGGGCTGTCTTTAAATCGCTCGCCCTCCGCACCGGAATATACGCTGGTGTTTGAAGCTTCCGGACGGTCAACGGGATTTAAAACCGCCGCGTTAAGCCTGAGTAAAGGCGGGCGCATCATCGTCATCAGCCGCTACCGTGACCGGCGTAGTGTCTATCTGCCGCATGATTTCCCCCGTAAGCAGCCGCAAATCATTTTTTCTCACTTGAATGGCGACGGGCAGACTTTCACTCGGGCGCTGAAACTGCTATCAGATAACTGGAAACCGGAATATCAGGCGTTAGTTCAAATTAAACCGCTCGCAGAATTGCCGCAAGTTTTAGCACAAGCGGATCAATCGCCTTTCAGCAAGACCATATTTAAGATGGATGATGAGTCTCTAATCTCGCAGGCATGACCTATGCTGCCCAACTTACTTGCTTCCCGCCCCTTTTTGATTGCGGGCCCCTGCGTGCTGGAAACCGAAGCGCTGACACTGGAAATCGCCGCTGCCTTAAAAGCGCTGTCTCTAAAGGTGGGCATTCCCGTCATATTCAAAGGCTCCTTTACCAAAGCCAACCGCACGCACGACGACGCTTTCCACGGAGTGGGGCTAAAACGTGGCCTGGAACTGTTGGCCCTGGTGCGTCGGGAAACCGGGTTGCCGGTGACCAGTGACGTTCACGAAGTGGATCAGGTTGACAAGGCGGCGGAAGTGCTGGATCTGATTCAGATCCCCTCACTGCTGTGTAAAAACACGGATCTGCTTCACGCTGCGGGTGACACCGGCAAACCGGTGAACGTGAAAAAAGGCCAATTCATCAACGCCGCGGACATGCGTCATACGGTTGAAAAGATCGAATCCCGAGGCAACACGAACATTCTCGTCACCGAGAGGGGTTCGCTGTTCGGCTACGGTGAAACCATCGTGGATTTCCGTTCGCTCCGCATTTTAAAGTCGCTGGGTTATCCGGTGATTTTCGACGCCACGCATTCGGTGCGGATCAGTTCGCGTCGCTCCGCCGATCCCGAAGGCGGCACACCAGAAGACATCCCTTTGCTCTCCCGTTGCGCCGCCGCCGCCGGGGTGGCCGGACTGTTCATCGAAACTCACCCCCGGCCTGGTGAAGCTCGCTGCGATGCGGTCGTCGCTTTTCCGACCGCCAAACTGGAAGGGTTGGTAAAGGATTTTATGGCTATCAGCCATTTTGCTGCCGGTTTGCCTGACCGGGACGGATCGTGACCACTCAATTGAATTTTTCGCCCTCTGCTGCCGACGCCCGCCACCTTTGTCGCGAAGCGCTGAAGCAGCCTCATTTCTATTCCCGCCAGGAAGAATTTAACGAATTAGTCCGCGATGTTTCCGCCGGATTAAAACGCCTCTGCCACACCGACAACCCGCCGCTATTACTGACTTCTGCCGGCACCGGAGCTTTGGAGTGTGCCATCGCCGCGCTGCCTCCAGACATGCGCGTACTGGTTATCCGCAACGGCTACTTCGGCCATCGTCTGCTGGAAATCGCACAACTGCACCACGCTAACGTGACCGTCTTTGACGTACCCTTCGGACAAGCTCTGACTGAAAACCAGGCATTTTCTCTGGCGACTGCCATGAAAACTGCCCGGCCTGACGTCATTCTGTGCGTCCATCTGGAAACATCATCGGGCATGGTGAATGAAATGGGCCTCGTGGGGCGACTTGCCCGCGAACATGGAGCGCTGTTTTTGGTGGATGGGATTTCCGCGATCGGAGCGGTCGAATGCCACCTGGACGAGTGGGGAGTGAACTGCTACGTGGCCTCCGCCTACAAAGCTCTGGCCTGCCCAGCAGGTTTAAGTTTCATGATGGCGGATGAAGCTTTCTCCCAACAGGCCAATCGGCGTTGGTCCTATTACTTTGACTTGCCCCGGTTGGAACGCTCAGCGCTTAACAACCAGTTCTTGTGGAGTCCGAATGTGCTGACCCTGCACTGCTTGCTCAGCGCGTTGCAGCGCATTACTGGCCAGGCTGAGGATCCGTACTTCCGGCAGATTGGACACACAGCCGGCCTGTTTCGGGAGTGGCTTAAGGCAGCAGGATTGGAGATTTTCGGCGATCCGCGTCGTCTGTCGCCCTGCTTTACGGTGATTCAGCTACCAGAACCGGTGGCGGAACGATGGTTGGCGAAACTGAAGCAGGATTATGGGATTGTCATCGGCAAAGGGATCGGGGAAGGAGCAGACTACTACCTGCGCCTCGGGCATTACCCGATACATGATTCGGGGGCTTTAAAAACCGTGGCGGCAGCAATGATAAAAGTTATGAATTTTGAATGATGAGTTATGAATAAAACAAATGAAAACAATCTCATAACTCCTAATTCATAACTCATAACTTTGGACTCACTTTACCACTACCGCTTTAGAAACCTCGATCTTTTCTCCCGCCTCCAACCGCACCAAATACACTCCCGCCGCCTTCTTCGCCGCATCCCACGTGTAGCTGTATGTGCCGGGAAGTTGGAAACCGTAGAAGAGTGTGCCGGTGAGCCTGCCAGTAATGTCAAAGACTTTGAGGCTTACTTTGCTCGCAGCTCGCAGCTCGTAGCTCGCAGCTATGGAGGAATTACCCGGATTAGGCAGCAGCGTGATAACCGGATGCGTGGGCGCGGGTCGCTTGGGGTCGGGGTGGACAGGGGATTCGCCGGTGATGTTGCGGAAGAAAACCATGCCGCCATTGCCAGTTGATAACATGAAGTCACCGTCCCCATCACCGTCAATATCGAATATATCCACGCCGGTAAAAACATGGAATCCTTCCCCCAAAAACGTTGAATCCGCAAACACCATTTGGGCATTATACGATGTCCCCACATTCCTGTAGAAAAGGAGCTGATTCCAATCACGTATACCGCCGCAAAACAGATCCAGATCGCCGTCGTTATCAATATCGTAAAATTCCGGGATCAGTTGGCCGCTTGACCAATTGGAAGGATAAACATTTTGCCAGTTACCGCTCATCATGGTGAATTGCGGTAAAAAGGGGCTGCCGGTATTCTTAAAATAATAGAAATGAGTATCGCCGACACCGACAAAGAGATCGAGATCATTATCGTTATCAATATCGGCCAGAGTCGGAACGATGGTTACTGTGCTCTGGGTGAATACTCCGGGGACGAGATTGCTGGAGTAAAGCGAAAAAGAAGCGGTTTGTGGTGTGCCGCGATTTCCAAATAAGTACAATCCCGGAGGGCCGGGGATGGTCGCTTCGCCCATTAAAAGATCTGGATCTCCATCGGAGTCGAGATCGCCAAATTTGGGATACGCGTAGCTCACTTGGACATTTTGATAATTGTCGGTAATCCATTCGTAAATTGCAGAATCCGCGGATCCTATGTTTTTATAGTAACTCAGGTAGTATCCAGCCAGTTGTATAAAAAGATCTCGATCTGCATCCGCGTCAATATCGGTAGTCGCAGAATTGGCGCTGTTACCAGCATCTAGGCAGATATAATTTTTAGTGACAAGTTCCCATTGGGCTTGTTGGGCAGTGCCGGTGTTCTGGTAATAAAAAATATCTCCAGGGCTAAGCGAAGGGCCCGGCTGTTCCCGCCCCACCAATAGGTCATAATCCCCATCTCCGTCCAGGTCGGCAAACTCAGGCGAAGCGTACCCGCCCACGTTTATGCCAGCATAATTGTTGGTTACAAAGGTGAAGTTGTACTGCTGGGGGGTGCCATCGTTGCGGTAAAAGTAGATATTACCGGATTGGTTGCCCACGAACAGATCCATGTCTGCATCATTATCAATATCAACAAATTCTGGAACTGCTCTACTCCCGACATTAATTCCATTAAAAGTACCCGTATTCAAATAAAAATTAAAAGTTTGCGAATTTCCAATATTTCTGTAAAAGGATATATTGCCATAACTGCCACCAAAAAGATCATAGTCACCATCAGCATCAATATCCACTAATTCAGGCGCACGACACCAGGGAGGACCTGTGGTTAGGATAGAGTCCACAAAAATAAGGGTGGGTTGATAGATTGTGCCGATATTATTGTAAAAAAGTACATGCGGGAAATTATCGCTAATCAATAGATCAAGATCGCCATCGCCATCCAAATCTTTGAAGCAGGGATTAGAGTCATAATAAAGTCGAATCGAATCAAACGAAGAAGTGATGAAATGATAATCGGCATTTTGATAATTGCCATCATTGCGGAAATAGTTTAGATTCCCAATATAATCCCCGACCAATAAATCTATATCACTATCTGAATCGATATCTGCTACAGCAGGAATTGATCTACTTAATCCCCCCACCCACGGAGCAAACGGATGCCACCCGTTGATTTCCACCGGGATGGTATCGAATTCCTGTCGGAATTGGAATTCCTGGGCCCAGCAGGGGGCGGGTAGTAGCCACAGAGTGACAATCAGGATTATCATCAGCCATCGCATAGCAAACTCCACATCGGGTGGTAGGGGCACGGCATGCCGTGCCCCTACGCTTATTGGAGGTCAGACATTCTTGTCTGACAGGCAGGAATGCCTGTCCTCCTTTCTACTTCAGCAGCAAC
>JAGVQJ010000117.1 GCA_020051775.1 Calditrichota bacterium
CTACACCTTGGGCGTCACGGACCACTCCGTGACGCTGAATCAGTTAAGCCGTCACGGTATGGACCGTGACGGCGCTGAAAATGCGAAAGCGAAGCGACCTATGAAAACCTTAACCTTAATAATTACAGCAGCCTGGCTGCTGGCCGCGCCGAACCCCGCCGCCGCCCAGTGGACCAGCGACCCCTACCACGGCATGGCTAACGTGTGCGATGCGCCGGGTGGCCAATTCTACCCACAGACACACCCCTTGGCCGGAGGCAGAACCTTAATTATCTGGAAAGATGATAGAAGACCCCCGACGGGGCACTATAACATATTTTACCAGGTTCTCGACTCCTGCGGCAACACCCTCCTGCAGGATAATGGTGCACCCATTGTCGAAGGAAACTGGGCTACGGAATGGAACAATGGAGAGACATTTAGAAACTTGGCAGATGACGGTTCTGGGGGCTGCATCATCGTTTTTGACGATCGCAGAGATAGCACTACTGACATCTATGGACAGCGGGTAGACAGCCTGGGCAATCGCCTGTGGGGTCCTTTAGGTCTGCACTTAGTCACCTGGCCCGGACCCAGCAGCACTTTTGTTGATGTTGAAGATTTCGCCTCGGATTCACTGGGTAATTACTTCTTATTTTTTTATAAAAATGATCTGTACCAACAGGACTTTGACATTTACGCCCAGAAATTCACAGCGGAAGGCGAACTGTTGTGGGGACCCAGCGGCGTGCCCACCTGTTCAGGAGTTCTCGGTGATCAGTACGATCAAAGAGGTGTTCCTGATCAATTTGGCGGGGTACTGGTCATGTTTGCTCGCGAAGAGGTCCTTCCTGGCGCCATGTATGCTTACGCCCAGCACTTGGATGCTCAGGGGAATCTCCTGTTCAGCCCCGGCGGCCGGAAAGCACACTGGCCCGGAGGCCTGGGAGTCGGTTTTGGGTATGGCGGCTATTTCCACGAGTGTGTATCAGATGGTCAGGGAGGAGGGGTATGGTCTCTCAACTCCGGCGACAAGTGCGGATTGATCTGCTTTAATGGAAACGGTGCTGCCGTCTGGTCGGCTCGAAACGAAAGTATGCCCTTTACTAACACTGTTAACCTGCTGCGTCATCCGCAGGATGGGAGCATTTGGTGGCTGACCAGCGGGCATGGGTATGGGGCTGAACCGCCTTATAAATACGCGTTGCAGCGCTATGATCTGAATGGCAATCAATTATTCGGTCCTCAGGGCATCCACCTGCGGCAAGGCGAACAGGTCGTACCCACCGCTGATGGAGGGGTCATCAATGTCGGTTATGTGGGCACGCCGCACAAGACCCGGCTTTTTGCTCAGCGCATTGATACGACCGGCGCTACGGTCTGGGAAACAGTAGTAGCACTGGGATCATCCAATTTCTCTGGAGTAACAGTTTTTAATGCTCCCAGCCTCTGCACAGACGGCGAAAATGGTACTGTCATCACTTTTGTAGACTTACGTCATGGCGTATGGCCAGCAAACGAATCTGACATTTCTGCTCAGCGTGTCCACAACAACGGCCAATTGGGTTGCTCACCGGTGGGAATGAAATCAAATACTGCCTCCAGACGTCTCATCACTGGGTTGACCGATCACCACATGGACTACACGATACCTCAGGCGAGTAATATAAAGATTGATCTCTACGACCTACTGGGTAGAAGAGTCGCCCTGATCGAGGAGGGCTATAAGGAAGCAGGGAGGTATACAGCACATTTGCAAACCGAAAGACTGGCCGCCGGGGTTTATTTCGTTCGTCTGGAAGCTGCCGGGATGGTGGATTCCGGAAAGATTGTGGTGCTCAAATAACCCACTCACAAATCCCCCCTACCCCCCTTGACAAGGGGGGAGAAACAACAAGGCGCCTTCGGCGCCTTTCATCTCGGTGGTGGCAGACGTCCTCGTCTGCCACTGACATTTCTGCCAGACGAGGACGTCTGGCAGCACAGGAACACCGGCAGTAATGTCGGGGTCGAGGACGACCCAGACTACGGATTGGCGGGTGGCCCGGCTTGCTCGCAAGCCGGGTGTATTCTAAAATAATAGCTTCCTTCAAACCGTAATCATCTATAACCCCCAAACACTACCACGACGAAGGACACCTCCACTATCTTACTTTCTCCTGCTACCGCAAATTGTGGTTATTCAAAAGCCCCATCCTGTATTCCGCTTTTTTAACAAATCTTGCTGCTGTCAAGGAGAAACTTCGCTTTAAACTGTACGGCTATGTGCTTATGCCCAACCATGTACATTTATTGCTATATCCTCCTTCGGGCACCACCATCACTCAAATTCTTTGGGCCCTCAAGCGGCCCTTTGCTTATCAGGCTTTAAGGCACCTGCAAACCCACCATCCTGAAATATATGCAAACCTTGGCGTCCGGAAAGGCGAGCGAAAACTTCACCGTTTCTGGCAAACCGGCGGCGGCTATGACCGGAATATTTTCCGGGATGAAACCTTCGTCTATACTTTGGACTATATGCATTTAAATCCTGTGCGGAAAAAATTGGTTACTGATCCGCTGGAATGGAAGTGGTCAAGCGCTGGGTTTTATCAGACGCGACAATCGGGTCAGGTGGAAATAGATTACCCCGAATGGTGGTAGGTTTTATAATAAACCCGGTTTGCGAGCAAACCGGGCCACCCATCTGCAAACCGAGCCACCCATCACTACCTACCTTTATTATATACCCGGTTTGCGAGCAAACCGGGCCACCCATCACGGCGCGGAAATCGCCTCGGGTGTCTACTTCTACCGTCTGAAGGCCGACGCCACGCAAACCGGCTTGGGCAAGAATGGGAAATACGATAAGACGCACAAGATGGTGATGCTAAAGTAAAATTTAGAAGGTACTGTTTAGTAGCAACAACAAGGCGCTCTCGCGGTGAGAGCGCCTTGTTTAATTCCGGATTCTGAATTCCAGACTCTGGATTCTTACGACTTGATCTTCACTCTCGACAGGGCGTCCAGCTCGTCCACCATCGCGCCGAACCACTGGGTGAAGGCAACGACAGGGGCAGGGGTGGACATGTCCACACCGGCATCCTTCAACAGTTCCACGGGGTGCTTGGACGAACCGCTGGCCAGATAGGTAAGGTAGCGGTCGCGAGCGCCTCGTTTGCTTCTGTCGCCCTTGGCTTCAGCGGTGATGTCGCTGGCCAGAGCCACGGCAGCGGCGAAACTGGTGGCATACGAGAACACGTAGTGATTGCGGTAGAAGTGCGGAATGCGTTCCCATTCCACAGAAGATAGCGGCTCGTATTCCAGGGCCGGCCCCTGATAGGTCTTCAGCAGATCCAGGTATAGGGTGTCCAGCGATTCCTTGGTGATGGGCTGGCTGTTTTCACCCATCAGGTTGATCTGATGTTCAAAATCGGCGAACATGGTCTGGCGGTAGAAGGTATCGCGAGCGCGGCTGATCTGATTTTCCAGCAGGGCCATGAGATCCAGGCGTGCCTGTTCCTTGGCGGCGCCGCGCGCGTTCTTGTACTCCGTCCGCGCCTGTTCGATCATCTTGCCGGCAAACATCGTTTCATTAGTGGTGGAGGCTACCTCAGCATTGAAAATTACGTAGCGGTAATCCGGGTAAGGCTGGCTCTTTTCCGAATAGAAGGTGTGCAAGGCGTGCCCAACTTCATGCGCCACCGTGCTGACGTCCTCCATGCTCAGCCCCTTCTCATAGTCGAAATTATAGAGCATAAAGGGATGTACGCCGTAACAACCGGAAGAGTAAGCTCCACCGCGCTTGCCTTTGCTATAGAAAGGATCCACCCACCCACTGCCGGGATTCAGGCCGGTGGTGAGGTCGCCCAGGTACTTGGAGCCCAAAGGCTGCAAAGCATCGGCGACCATAGTCACACCCTGTTCCCAGGTGTAGCGCTTCTCAGGCCCTTTGATGAAGCTGGCGTAATAATCCCAATGGCGATAGTGATCCAGACCCAGCAGGCGTTTGCGGATTTCGTTATATTTGTGCAGCGGAGCGGCATTCTTGCGGGCGGTTTCGATCAGAGTATTGTAGACCGCCTCGGGGATGAAGTCCGAGTAAAGCGCCGCTTGCAGAGTATTATCATATTTGCGCGCTCGGGCAATGTACACATTCTTCATGATATTGCCGCTCATCAGGGCGGCGATGGTAGTGCCGTGGTCGTTGTAGCCGCTGAACAATTTATTGTGGTATTCCTCACGCACCTTCCGATCGGGATCGGTTCGCCAGATGACGTAACCGGCGTCAGACACTTCCACTGAATCCGTGACGATAACGCCATGCTCATCTTTAACGGGATTGCCGTTCTCATCGGTGTGAGGCACCTGGACAAATCCGTACTTCATGTCAACTGAGGTCAGTTTGCTGTATACATCCGAGGCGGTGCCGGTGATGTTGCCGGACAACGCCAGAATCTCTTCCTCCTTTTCAGAGAGGGTGTGGGCTTGAAGCAGGTACATATCTTGATATGATTTGCGATACGGGCCAAGATCCGGATGATCGGCGACGTATTTCATCATGGTCGTTTCCGGGATCAAAAGCATTTCGGGTTCGACCCAGGCCAGTTTCTGACCGTACTGCACACCCAACATGCGGATCTGTTGGAGGCGACCCGACCATTCGGAAACGCCCAGGTTAACATCGGAGTTGTAGCTTACATAGGTGGCTACACGAGTAAATTTCTTGCTGACCTCCTCCGAAAGCCGATTGAATTCGATCAAGGCTTTGGCCGGATCGGTGGCCTTATCGCCGGCGAATTGACCCTTGAAATTGGCCAGCAGGTCAATGTTGTCCTTCAGCCAATTGAAATCTTTCTGCCAACTGTCCAAGCTGGTGTAGATATGTTCCGGCTTCCATTTATACTTTTCAGGGATCGAACTCCGATCCTTGGTCTGCGCTGAAATCATGGAAGTCAGCAACATGATGGCGCACAGCAGATAAACGAATCTCATGAAACGCATAGTACATCCCCTTGTTAGAGTGATTGTGAATTTACTGTTATGTATTAGACGAGCCTATAACCGGTATGGTTGCCTGATCAAGCCTTTCAAACTATACGAGAGCAGCAGATTCATCCAATATAGTAAATTTTATGAATGCTGTCAAGCATATTAAGCGCATAGCTTAAATAACCGGTCTATGGGCGCGGGTTGCCGGGAACCCAAGATTCGGCAACGGGTTCAAGAGATAGAAATAACAAAAGGACAGTGCAATATGCCGGACGGATTGAAGAAAGCCTGGAACGCCTACTGGGGTTGGGTGAAGAAACGCAAGGAAAAACGGGAAGCGCGCCGCCGCGCCAAAGGCCCCGTGCGCGATTGGTTGGAATTCATCGTCACATTAACGATCATGGTCTTCTTTATCCGCACGACGGTGGTGGAAGCTTACCGCATCCCGTCCAGTTCCATGGAAGATACCCTGCTTGTGGGCGACTTTCTCATGGTGAACAAATTTCTCTACGGCATCCGCACACCGGACTGGATCGGCGTCCCTTTCACCCAGATCGGCTTCGACGTCCCGCATTCGCGCCTGCCGGCTCTACGTGAACCCCGCCGCGGCGACATCATCGTCTTTAAATTCCCGTTGGATGAGAGCCAGAATTACATCAAGCGGTGCGTGGGTTTGGCCGGTGATACCATTGAAATCCGCGATAAAGTTCTGCTGGTCAATCATCGCGTATTCCAGAATCCTCCCAAAGCCAAATTCGTGGACAGCAACCGGTACAAATCCGGCTTCCAACAGCGCGACATCAGGCCGGCCAACGCCGGCAATCGCGATAATTACGGCCCAGTGATCGTCCCCGCTGGTCACTACTTTATGATGGGCGACAATCGGGATAACTCTTCCGACAGCCGGTACTGGGGATTCTTGCCGCGCGATAACATCGTTGGCAAAGCCTTGATCATCTATTTTTCCTGGGATAAAACCATCCCCTTCTACCGTTTCTACGAAAAAATCCGCTGGACTAGGATTACAAATCTGATCAGTTAAATAAGTTGGGGATGAAATAACTAAGGCGCTCCCAGTGTGGAACGCCTTTTACTATTGTCCGAACCGCTGATTCCCACAGATTTCTCTGATTTCGCAGATTAATAATCTGCCTCACGGCGGATTTTGCTTCGATCCTTATTCCATTAAATCCCTACTTCATCAGCACCATTTTCCCGGTCAGCGTGTTTCCGCCCGTCGTCAGCGTGTATAGATAAACTCCCGACGCCAAATTCGATCCGTCAAACGTCACCTCATAAATTCCTGCCACACGATAACCATCCACCAGCGTCGCCACCGGTCTCCCAGCAGTATCATAGACTTTCAGCGACACGTGGCTGGCAGTTTGCAGCTGAAAGCTGAGAGCTGTGGAGGGGTTGAAGGGGTTGGGGTTTAAAGAAGTTATAAGCGCTGAGTTATGAGTTAGGTTAGGTTTTTCGGTTTCGCTAAAATCCTGCCCTGAATTCACCCATTCCCCGAATCCCGATTCACAAGAGGTGGTGTCTGATTTGCTGAAGGGGAAACTGCTGGCATCCCAAACCGTGCCCGGGAAAACGCCGATACAACCTTCATAGGCATAATTACCAGCAGGAGCATTGGCAGGAACGGATTGGGTACGGAGACGCGACAGGCTGACGTTTGCCGCTAAGGTTACATTCATCGGCCCCAGTACTGGACCGTACCAATGACCGTCCGGGAGCTGTACCATGATCCAAATCTGAACGCTCTGAGGCGTTGGAGTTATATTGGTCAGGGTAGCGTCAAAGTTAAAACTGCCTCCCGAAGGCAGAATCTGGATAGGGGGATTCGAGGGTGTTATCGTCAGAGTCACCGGAGAGGGCGGTGTATTGATCTGGCTGTATTTAATAGTCGTGAATTCTGGATATGGGCCAAGGAAAAAACTACTTCCGACAGCATACACATTCCCCCGGTTATCCAAGCAGAGATCATTCATTTGGTCATATACATCTCCTCCGCTGTTATATTCGATGGCCCATAGTTGCTGTCCAGCGGTGCTGTATTTGAGGGTTCGAAAATCTTGCCAATTGCCAGAGCTATTTATCACGGTTCCGCCTATGTAAACTTCACCGGCAGCATCAACATTTATGCCTGCGGGAACATTCGTTCCGTAGAGGTACGTACCGCCGGTGCTGGCAGTCCATTGCAGCTCTCCCGATGAGTTGTATTTTAGTGTCGTTATGCGTGAGGCCGGTTCGAGGCTGTAACTCTGATAACAGGATCCGAGCACATAGACCACTGAATCAGCGCCCAGCGCCAATTTTTGACCCACATCGTTAAAATGTAACGGCCCATCATAAGTGACGGCCCATTGCTGAACTCCCTCGGCACTATATTTCACCGTGAGGAAATTCCATCCTCCAGGTGGTGAGCTAATCCATCCAGTGATATAGACATTCCGGTTAACATCAACCTCAATATCCAAGGCGTCCTCACTCGGTCCACTAGTCAGACAAGTCCATTCCGTGATTCCAGCAGGGCTATATTTAATCGTGATCGCATCCGTATTGTACATGGCGGATTGCGTACGGCCGGTGACATATACATAACCGGATGAATCAATGGTCAACGCTCTGATGTAGTCGTTAACGTCACCAGGACCATTATAGAGGACCTGCCACAGCAGATCGCCGTCGGCGTTATAGCCTACTGTGGTGAAATCGTGGGTGAGTGGCGCTACATAATTATCACCCGTAACATAGACATTACCGTTGGCATCTACGGCAATATCCCGAGCAAAATCGCGATAATTACCCGGGCCGTTCAAAGTGCGCACCCACAGGATTTCACCCGCCGGGCTATATTTAATCGTCACGAAATCATAACCATCCGAACTGCCTGGATCGGGATCGGTATAACCAGCGACAAAAATATTGCCTTGTGAATCCAGAGCTATAGCTTCGGGTTGATCAGTGCCATGTCCCGTGCCATCATAATATGTCACCCAAAGTTGTAGTCCCGCTGAATTGTACTTCACCAGGGCAATATCGACACCCGATTCAGGGCTTCCGAGAGTGTAACCGACAACGTAAACGCACCTATCCTCATCGGTCACAATACTAATGGCGTGATAACTGCCCTCAAGAACGGCAACCCATTCTTGAGTGGCCTGAGCTTTGATTCCGGTAAAGAATCCGGGAATAAAAAGCGCTGCGAGTAGAATTGCCAGCATACGACAAATGAATAAGTTACTCATAATGAACCTCCTCATACCAGCTCTTTTAATGAGTAGGGGCGCACGCCGTGCGCCCCTCCAACGACTGACAAGCATAGCCTAACGGCTACTTCATCAGCACCATCTTTCCGGTTAATGTATTTCCACCTGTCGTCAGCGTGTACAGATACACTCCCGACGCCAAGTTCGAGCCGTCAAATGTCACTTCATGAGTTCCTGCCACACGATAACCATCCACCAGCGTTGCCACCAGTCTCCCGGCAGTATCATAGACTTTCAAATTGACAAAGCTGTTGGCTGAAAGCTGATAGCTGATGGCTGTGGTGGGATTGAAGGGATTGGGATAAACGCCGATCATAGCGTATTGGGAGGCTACCGAGCCATTCGCTTCCATTTCCCCGGGGAAGGGTTCGCCGCTGCAGGTCCAGTCATTAACGGCCGGTCCGTTCGTGGCCACCGCTGATTTTACGAAGGGGAAGGAGGCTTCAGCCCAGGGAGCGCTGGGATAAACACCCCACCGGGCGATGTACTGATACTGACCCGAAGGCCAAGTTCCGGGGATGTTTTGAACGCGTAAACGGGTAAGGCCCGTTCCGGCAGGAACATTCACAGTGCCCATCACATAGGGGCCGCTCTGCTGGCCATTGGGATCAACGATCATTGTCCAGACATTGCCTCCGGCCGGCCAGGCGGTACCGTTATGGACAGTACCATTAAAGGAAAATGACCCGCCCTGCGCCGGGATGACGATAGGGGGGTTGAGCGGTGTAAGCGTCGCTTGCAGTTCATCGGTCACGTTCAGGTAGAGATTGACCGTTCCCTGCCATTGGCCGTAGAGCAGATCCCGGTCGCCGTCTTCGTCCCAATCGTTGGTCTCCAGGTGCGTCCAGCCGTCGCTTGTGCCACCCGGATCAATGATCGTACCCAGGCACGTCAATTGATGTTGGTTCAGGAACACCGGCGCGGCATTGGTTCCAGAGTTGGCGTAATAGATGCAAGTTCCCTGCCACCAACCGAATGCCAGGTCTTTCAGACCGTCCCCGTTCAGGTCCGCCACGTCCGGGGAATTCTTGATCTGGCTGATAGGCGGCAACGCCTGAATTTCCGAGTACGTGTTGAACAGCGGTTGAGCGTTGGTGCCCACATTCAGATATATACGGATGCTGGCGGGGTCCTGCCCCAGAACCAGATCCTTCTTCCCGTCCTCATTCCAATCCTGAATTACGGGGCAGGCTAAGTAGGTGTCAATGTCAATCCCGCCAGCTTGCAGGTGGCCGCGGTTCGTCAAGGAAGGATTGGTGGCCGTGCCGATATTCTGGAAATAATGCACGTGGCCGTCGGATTCGCCGCAAATCAAGTCTGTGTCGCCGTCTTCATCCCAGTCCACCATCTGTGGACTTGCGCCCATACATCAGCCATAAGTCAGGGCGATGTTCAAGGCATCCGCTTGCAACAGGACACGAGAGGGGAATAGCGGATTCTCATTGGTGCCGGTATTCTGATAATAGTAGATGTTGCCGGATTGGTAGACGCCTACCATCAGGTCCTTAGCGCCATCGTGATTCCAATCCCCGACGTTGGGGATGGGGCCGTTCTGCCCGACCTGGATAACCTGACTCGATCCCCAGTAGATATTCTGGGTGGGCGCGAAAGTGGGAACGATGACCGCCCAGGCCGCACAAGCCAGTCCCATGAGCATGAGCGCACTAATCATGGCTGCACGTTTCATTGGTCGCCTCCGGATAAAAGGGAAGATGGATATGATTATTAGTGAAGTTCAGCACAAACAATATAAGTCAAAAATTGTTGAAATGCAACAAAAAAATCGGGGGATGATCATTTTTAACATTGTCATACGAGGTTTCGCACAATAAATACTGAATTGGAGTATTTTCAATTCAATAAAAATTGCTTATTTTATGCGCATGAGTTTCTTGAGCACGATGCCATTGTTAAATCCTCTGCGCATGCGAAATTTTCGCCTGTTGTGGGTGGGTCAGGTGATCGCCTGGTCGGGTGATTCCATCTACCAAATCGGCCTTTTATGGCTGATCCTGGAGATGACGGGATCGCAGGCGCTCTCCGGACTGATCGCCGCGGTGGGGTATCTGCCCGCTCTGCTGCTGGGGATGTTTCTGGGCGCTCTGGTGGATTGGGGGGATCGCCGCCGGTTGATGATGCTGGCTGACTTGTTGCGCGGCCTGGTTTTACTTTACATCCCTCTCGCGTTTGCGCTGGGCTGGCTCACACCCTGGCAACTGGCGGCGGCCGCTTTTCTGATTTCATCCGGCGCCGCCCTGTTCAATCCGGCGCGCGACGCCTCGGTGCCGTTGCTGGTTCCTTCGGGATCGCTGATGGCGGCCAATGCGTTGATCCAGACTTCCAGCCATGCGGCTATGCTGTTGGGGCCGCTCTTCGCCGGAGGTATTTTAGCTCTGGCTGGATTATATGCCCTGTTCTACTTCGATGCGGCGGCCTACGGGCTTTCCTTGCTGACCATCTTTCTGTTGCGCCTCCCCCCCACCCCGCGGTCGGAAACTACCGTTCGCCCGCTGGCTTTGATGCTGGAGGGTTTGCGTTTCGCGGTGAAGAAACCCTGGTCGGGACAGCTTCTGGCACTGACGGCCTTAGACAATCTCTTCATCATGGGGCCGGCCATTGTCGGCACCCCTATTTTGATTCGTGAAGAGCTGAAACTGGGTCCGCAGGCGTTTGCGGCCATTATGGCTTGCTACGCTGTGGGTATGCTCATTGGAGCCATCGCGCTGGGTGTGCTGGGGAAAACCCTGCCCAAGGGTAAAACACTGTTGGTCGGCATGGTTTTGGATGGATTAACCTTTGTGCCCTTATACTTCGCCCCCACCATCACCTGGATCGGGGCAGTGATCATCTTCCATTCGCTCTGCATCCCCTTACTCATGGTCCCACGGGCAGCGATGATTCAGGAGGGTGTCCCAGGGCAATTGCAGGGGAGATTTTTCGCGCTGGTTAATCTTACGGTTCTGGGGATGTCAGCGTTGTCAGCGGGAGTGACGGGCTTATTATGCGAGGCGTGGGGCGTGCGCACGGTCTTTTTGGTGATTGGCTTAGGCGGAGGCCTGTGTGGATTGCTCGGTTTCGGATTAGGGGAGTTGCGAAAGCGGAAATAGCGACATATTGTTTTCTGAATTGGCTTGATATTTATTGTGACGAATTTGCGGGTAAATTTTAACTTGAGTGAATTATTTCTCTTGTAATTTAAAGAAAATCAGCTTATATTATATTTATCACTTGAATCTAAACATTTTTATGTATAAATAACCCGGAGGGTTCAACACATGACTCGCAAGCTTTTCCTATCGGCCATTCTGATCCTAAGCCTGCTGGGATTGCCAGCCGCAGCCTCGACCTGGGTCCCCTTGAACGGCGCCCAAGTTCAGGAAAGCGCTCCTGCCGTGCAGTTGCAGCGCAGCGATTACACTTCGGTGCAATTCAAAGTGGATATTCGAGGATTTTCCTTTGAAACCATCCAGACGAAAGGCGGCGCTTTTGCGACGCTACGGCTGGGTGAAGAAGGATACGCCACCCAGATCGGATCCCCCCGGTTGCCGGTCCTCCGTGAATTAATTGAGATTCCGTTCGGGGCGCAGGTATCGCTGACGTTCGGCCCCTTGGTGATGCGGCAAGCGACGCTGGCGGAATTCGGACTAACTGACCGCATCATGCCCGTTCAGCCCCCGGTGGAAAAGATGCCCGGCGCGCTGGAAGCCGCACCCTTCGTGCTGGATGAAACCGCTTATAACCGACCCGGTTACATGATCGGGCAGTTCGCCCGGATCGTCGAAGAAGGCCAGATGCGGGATCACCGCTACGTTTTAGTGGAAATATATCCCTTCGATTACAGCCCCGCCGATGGCCGACTGCAGATCATCAGTTCCATTGAAATCAACTTGAACTTCAGCGGCGCGGATGTCGGCTTGACGCGGCAGATCAAGACTCGCTACGGCGATCAGTATTTCGATGCTCAAGCGCGCCGCACCTTCCTGAATCCCGGATTCATGGCAGAGGACCTGGTGCCGTTGCCCTTGGGTCTGTTGGTCATCACCAACAACCACTACGCCGCATTGCCTACCATGACGGATTTGGTCACCTGGAAGAAGAACAAAGGGTTCCACGTCACGGTGGCCACCACCGAGCAAATCGGCACGTCCACTGCGGCGATCAAAGCCTATATCCAGAATGCTTACAACACCTGGCCTATCCCACCGGACTTCGTGGTACTGGTGGGTGACGTCAACGTCATCCCCAACTGGGTGGGATCGGGTAGTGGTTCTCCTGCTACCGACCTCTATTACGGCACGCTGGCCGGTGGAGACATCTTCGCCGATGTAGGCCTGGGACGCTTGTCGCCCTCCACGGACGCCAATCTGGCCCTTATGATCAACAAGACGCTGAACTACGAACAAGCGGTCTGGTCGTTCAGCACCTGGATCAAAAAGGCCACGTTCATGGCCTCCAATGACAATTACTCGATTTCGGAGGGTACGCATAATTTCGTCATCAGCAATTACTTAGATCCGGAACTGTACGCTTCCTTCAAGCTCTACTGCCACACCTATGGCGCCACCACGCAGCAGGTGAGCGATAACTTGAATGCCGGACGGTCGTTGGGCATCTATTCCGGGCATGGCGACGTCACCCTATGGGCTGACGGGCCGCCTTTCAATCAATCCAATGTAAACGCGCTGACCAATACAGTCTACCCCTTCATCTGCAGCCATGCCTGCTTGACGGGCCAATTCACGGCGGGTGAATGCTTCGGGGAAACCTGGCTGCGGACGCAGCATGGCACGTTCGCTTTCTGGGGATCATCCGTGACTTCTTACTGGGACGAGGACGACATCCTGGAAAAGGGCATGTTCGAGGGTTTTTACAATGAACAGTCTCCGCAGCAGGATCAGGATCTCACCTGGATCGGCGGCATGACTGACTACGGGAAACACTACCTGTATGACCACTACGGCGGCGGAGGCAGCACGCTGCGTTACTTCGAGATGTACAACATTCTGGGCGACCCCAGCGTGGATTTGTGGACTGACGTGCCGCAAAACCTGACGGTATCCTTCCCCGGCGCGGTGCTGATCGGTCAGCCCACGGTGACGGTGAATGTATCCGGCTATCCGCACTGGGCGATGGTCAATATCTATTCCAGCGCCGAAGATATGATGTTCACGCAGTACGTGGGCGCGGGCGGCGTAACGACCTTCAACCTGGGCGGCGGCTTCACCTTACCCGGCACTCTGCACGTCTGGGTTACGGGGCACGATTGCATGCCCTACCACGGGACGGCGCAGATCATCCCACCCTCAGGGCCGTATGTGATCTACAATTCCTGCCAGATCAATGACGCCACGATCGGCAACAACAACGGCCAGTGGGATTTCGCTGAAACCACCGACCTGAACTTGGGCGTCAAGAATGTGGGCATCGCCGCAGCCAATAACGTGAGCGCAACGATCTCCGAAAACGATCCGCTGGTGACAGTGTTGGACAGCACCACGGTTTATGGAACTGTCAATGCCGGTGATTCCGTGGTGGTTCCGGCTGGATTTCGGGTGCAGGCAGCAGGCAACACTCCCGACCAGCATTCGGCGTTGTTCAGCCTGACGGCCACCGCCTCCAACGGCGGCCCCTGGACCAGCAGTTTCAACTTGGTTATCAACGCTCCGGTTCTCACTCAAGAAACACTGGTCATCCAGGATCCAGCTCCGGGCAATAACAACGGCGCGCTGGACCCGGGTGAATCCACAACGTTCCTGCTAACGATGATCAACGCCGGCCATTCCGCCGCTCAAAACGTGGCGGTTACCATGACCAGCAACAACGCCCAGGTGACCATTGCAGGCAATCCGGGTGGGTTCGGCAACATGATCGTAGGCGCTACGGCTACCGACTCGTGGACGGTGGTAGCCGGATCGGGGATCAATCCTGGGACCATCGTGAGATTCACTCTGAATGTCACAGCCACGGGCGGTTACAGCCATTCCGAAGACTTTGAACTCATCGTCGGCGACGTGCGCAACTCGCCCACCGGCCCGGACTCTTATGGCTATAGAGCTTGGGACAACATGGATGGCGGTGAGGCTCACCCTTATACCTGGATTGAAGTCAACCCCTCTCAGGGCGGCCCCGGTACGCCCATCGCTTTCACCCAGGATGATCAGACGGTCCCGTTGGAATTGCCCTTCATATTCCGGTACTACGGGCAGAATTTCATGCAGATTTCAATCTGCACCAATGGCTGGATCGCCATGGGCGTCACGACGAATTCCGATTATTCCAACTCCGGCATTCCCAATGGCGATGGGCCACCGAACATGATCGCCGCCTACTGGCACGATCTGTCCCCACAGTTGGGAGGGCGAGTGGTGTACTATTACGACCCCACCCAGCACTACCTGGTGGTGGAATTTGACAGCGTGCGCCACTACTCCCCAGCCAGTTCTCGCGAGACATTTGAAATCGTGCTTTACGATCCTGCCTATTATCCCACCAGCACCGGCGACGGCGAAATCCTGGTGCAGTACAAATTGGTGACCGACGGAAACGTGGGAACCATCGGCATCGAAAATCAGGCACAGACGGTCGGTGTTCAGTACGGATTCAACAACACCTGGGACGTGCACGCCTGGCCGACGCAAGCCGGTCGCACCATTACGTACAGCACCAACGTCTCCGGACCTCCACCGGCGGTAGACGTGACCTTGGATCCCATTAATCCACCCATAGTCATTCCGGCTTCGGGAGGCAGTTTCAGTTACAACGCAACCATGGCGAATAACGGCAGTTCTCCGGCCTCCTTCAGCGCCTGGATAATGCAATATACTCCCGGAGGGACCTGGCAAGGTCCGATGTTAGGACCAGTGAGTTTAACTCTCCCGGCTGGAGTCACAGTGACTCGTTTGCGGAACCAGAACGTACCGGGATCGGCGTCTCCGGGCGTTTATACGTACCGGGGCTACGTGGGCATCTACAGCAACACCAAGTGGGATTCCAGCAGTTTCACCTACACGAAATCAACCACCGGTGCAGGGCCTGTGATGGGTAATTGGGATAACTGGGGCGAAAGCTTCGCGCCGTATGAAAATGTGACAACGGTTACCAATGGCGTAGCGTCCTCTTCCAGATTGGAGCAGAACAGCCCCAATCCCTTCAATCCGACTACCGCTATCAGATATCAGCTTACAGCTCTCAGCCACGTCAGTTTACGGGTTTACGACACTGCCGGGAGGTTGGTAACAACCTTGATAGAGGGTATGCAAGAGACGGGCACGCATCAGGTCACTTTCGACGGATCGAGGTTGTCTTCAGGCTTGTATTTCGTCAGGTTGCAAGCTGGGGATTTCAGCGCCGTGCAGAAAATGATGCTGATAAAATAGTTGCTAGTAGCTGGTGGCTGGTAGCTAGTAGGGGCGCACGGCGTGCGCCCCGCTACAATAGGGTCATAATCAGGATCGTTTGCGATCCCGACAAAATATAGATCCCCCCACCCCCCCTTGATAAGGGGGAAAAAAGGTAAAACAAACATCATCCCCGGAGGAGCTATGAGGAACTGGAGAATTCGACTGCTGTGCAGCTTATTCCTGATGATGGGGGCGCTACCCCTCGCGTCATTAGCGACCCTGACTTCAGATCAAGCGGTGGATCGCGCTGAAAAATCCCTGCTACCCCAAGGCAGAGACGAAGTCGTCATGAAAATCTGGGGGCCGATTCCCGCCGGCACACCCATCCAGAGTACCAGGGAAGTCGTGCTGGTCGCACCGGCAGAAGGGTACGCTGTTTACATTGATCTTTCTCCCACCGCAAACTTGTTTCATCCCTTGCGTTACGCTTTTGTAGATGCTTCCACTGGGGAAGTTCTATCGGCGGGTACTGAAAATCCGCCGGCCAATGAGGAGCAGTATACCCGCATCAGTACTACCATCGGCGACCGGCTGAGGGCGGCGACGAATCGCTACGCTACGCCTTCCAGCGTCACTCCAACGCTGCCCCCGACCCGCAGCGCCCGCTGGGCGGTCTTGATGAGCGGCGGTTACAATTCCAGCAACAACCACGTACGCTATTGGAACGACCTGCAAAACATTTACATTACATTACATGATACTTACGGCTTCCCGCATGACAACATCATCACGTTATGCTCAGACGGTCTGAATCCCGCTCCCGATCAGTCCAACGGCCAGAATTCCAATCCGGACTTCGACAACGACGGGAACAACGACATCATGTACTCCTGCGTTCAGGCTAACGTACAATTAGTGTTCGATTCACTCAGCCAATTGATTGTCCCGGGCGATCAGTTATTCATCTTCACGACCGATCACGGCAGCACCAACGGAGGCTTGTACACGTCTCAGAACATGTGGAGTCAGGGCGAAATGCCCGACACCGCCTTCGCGCGAATTCTATCGGTTCTGCCCGAAGGCGTCACCATCGCCTATACGCTGGAACCGTGCTATTCCGGCGGGTATATGGATAACCTGATTGTGCCCGCCATGGCCCCCATCGTTGGAGCGGCGGCGTGCGCCTACAATGAAAACTCCTGGGCGATGGGCCCGAATTACGTCTATGACACTTTCGTGTTCCATTGGACCGCGGCGGTTAAAGGATCCGATGCTTACGGCGTTCCCGTCAATGCCGATTACAACAGCGACGGCCGGATCACCATGGACGAAGCCTTTCGCTATGCCGAATTGAATGATTTCGAAAACGAAACGCCGCAATATGGAGACCAGCCTGTCGGTCTGGGAACCGGCGTCTCACTATGGCCTCAGGGCGCAGGGCCCTTCCTGACGGTCTCGCAGGATTCCCTGGATGACATCGGCGGCAACAATAACGGCATGCCGGATCCCGGCGAGAATATCAGCCTGTGGGTCTGGTTGACCAACGTTGGCAATGGCACTGCGACGAACATCAGCGGCACCCTGTCCACTACCGATCAATTCGTAACCATTACTCAGAACTCGGCCACTTTCCCCAACTTAGCGCAATTGCAACAGGGACAGGGTTCACAGCCGTTCTTGATGACCATCAGCGCGGCATGTCCCCAGGGACATACGACCATTACCACTCTGCATCTCACCGCCGACAGCGGGTATACCAATAATGTGAATATCTCATTTATTGTTGGAGACACTCGCAACCAACCGACAGGCCCGGATCAATACGGCTACAGCGCCTACGACAACCACGACGGCCCCAATTGTTATCCCTATAATTGGGTCGAGATCGCACCGACGGCAGGTGGGCCGGGTACGGCAGTATCCGTCTTGACAGGTCAGGATGATCGGTCCACGGTATTAACTATGCCCTTCACCTTCCGTTACTACGGCTCCAACTTCACGCAGATCACACTCTGTACCAACGGCTGGCTGGCTATGGGAAGCGTGACGAACGATTCCGATTGGTCGGAAAGCGCCATCCCCAACGCCGACGGCCCACCCAACATGCTGGCGCCTTTCTGGGAAGACATGAATCTGGAAACCGGCGGCGAAATCGCCACTTATCACGACGCGGCCAATCATCGCTTCATCGTCGAATATTATCATGTACCGCAATACCTTCCAACCAACACCCTGGAAACCTTCCAAGTAATCCTCTTCGATCCTGCATTCGTGGTGACTCCCACCGGTGACGGAAAAGTGGTCTTTCAATATAACACCGTCTCCGATCCCACCAGTTGCACCGTGGGTATCGAAAATGGAACGGAAACTACCGGTCTGCAATACCTGTTCGACGGAGCCTATGATACTCATGCCTGGCCGCTGCAAGCCGGCCGCAGCATCTGCTTCCTGGCCGGCGGGCAAACCCCCACGCTGGACGTGACATTGACACCCGTCAATCCGCCCATCGTGATTCCCGCACAGGGAGGCTCCTTCAGTTATAATGTATCCGTCGCCAACAACGGCAGCAGTCCGATCACCTTCGATGGCTGGATTATGCAGTACACTCCGGGTGGTACCTGGCAAGGACCGATGTTGGGACCGGTAAACCTAACTGTGCCGGGAGGCGTCACAGTGGCCCGCCTGCGCAACCAGAATGTGCCTGGTTCGGCGGCTCCGGGCGTCTACACATACCGGGGCTACGTGGGCGTTTACAGCGCCATCAAGTGGGACAGCTCCAGCTTCCAGTATACCAAATCCACAACGTCTGACGGCGGGTTGGCGGTGGGTAACTGGGCGAATGACGGTCAAAGTTTCGCGCCATACGAGAATGTACCTCAAACGACCGCACAAATCCCGGCAAGCTTCGGTTTGGATCCGTGCCGTCCCAATCCGTTCAATCCTTCCACCGCTATCAGATATCAGCTTTCGGCAGTCAGCCACGTTAGTTTACGGGTTTACGACACTGCCGGGAGGTTGGTGACCACGTTGGTGGAGGGGATTCAGGAAGCGGGCATGCACCAGGTCACATTCGATGGGTCGAGGTTGTCTTCGGGCTTGTATTTCGTGAGGATGCAGGCGGGAGGTTTCAACGCTGTGCAGAAGATGATGCTAATCAAATAGTCTCAAGTTACAAGATATAAGATGCAAGTAGGGGCGCACACTGTGCGCCCCGTTTTTTTGACCCCCACCCCTTGATAACGGGAGACTATTTTTGCGCCAACCACAGCGCGACAGCCTGGCCCAGAGCGATGCCGCCATCATTGAGAGGGATCTGAGAGGGGACCAGAACGGTGAATCCAGCCTTCTCCAACCCTCGCCAGAGATTGCCCAGCAGGAGGCGATTCTGGAAAACTCCGCCGGTCAAGGCGATCCGGGTAAGCCCGGTACTATTGGATAACGCGCGTGTGACTTCAAGCAGCGTATTCACCAGAGTCGCATGAAAGCGCGCGCCGATTTCACCGGGGGGCAGATCTTCCAACCGATCTTGAACTACCTGCCCCATCATTGCTCGCCAGTCCATCTCGATAATTTCACCTTTGCCAATCGTCATGCTATACGAGGGTGGATCATTGCGGGAGATCACAATCTCGGGATAGTGGCGCTGAGTCATGGCTTCCAGCAGGATGGCAGCCTGGCCTTCGTAGACGATCTCTTCCCGTACTCCAGCGAGGGCAGCTACAGCGTCGAACAACCTCCCGGCGCCTGTTGACAGCGGGCAGTTAAGCCCCTTTTCCAACATGGAAACAATCGTCGCAACCGGGCGTCCCGGGAACAATTTCATCGCAAGGGACTTCGCCTCTTCAGAATCAGAACTCCACAAAGCCGCCACAGCGAGGCGCCAGGGTTCGCGGATGGCTTTTTCACCACCGGGTAACGGTATCGGTCGCAGGCGCGCCATCGGACGCCAATCGAGCTTATCCACCAGCAGACATTCTCCGCCCCATAAAGTTCCATCGGTGCCCAACCCCACGCCATCCAACGTCCAGGACAACACCGGTGAAAAATCCCCCGTTTCCGCCAAGCAAGCCAAGGTATGAGCGTAATGGTGCTGCACTTCCAATACCGGCAAACCGGTGTTGCGGGCGTATTGACTTGAGAGGTAATCCGGATGCAGGTCGCAAGCAATAGCTTCCGGTTTTGTATAGAACAAGCGCTGGAAGTGCTCGAGGCCGGTTTCAAATGCTTCCAGCGCCGCGAGATTCTCCAGGTCGCCAATATGGTGTGACAGTATCAGTTGCTTATCTCGACCCAGGCAGAAGGTACTCTTTAGTTCAGCTCCGCAGGTGAGGATAGGGCGATGCAAAGGTTTGGGGAGAGAAATCGGATCGGGGACGTATCCGCGCGACCGTCGAAGCGTTATGCATTGGCCATTCACAACTCGCACGACCGAGTCATCAGCGCGCAAGTGGATGGGGCGGTCGTGCAAAAGGAACAGGTCGGCGATCCCTTTCAAACGCGGCACAATCTCATCGTCTCGAAAGGCAATCGGCTCTTCGGAAAGATTGCCGGAAGTCATGACCAGATGCAAGCCACATGATTCAAGAAGCAAAGTATGGAGAGGAGTATAGGGCAGCATTAATCCAAGGGTGCCAAGACCGGGAGAAATGCCGTCGTCTATCACGTCGTTGGGCTTACGATCAAGGATGACAATTGGTCGCGCCACCGAGGTGAGCAGCTCGGCTTCTTGATCGTTGATAAAAGCCAATTGACGCGCATGGTTCAAGTCGGACACCATCAGAGCGAACGGTTTTTCTTCGCGGAACTTGCGGCTGCGCAGAGAGGTGACAGCTTGCGAATCAGCGGCGTTGCAGGCCAGGTGCACCCCTCCCAAACCCTTGACTGCTACGACCTCTCCTTGCCTTAAAGCTTGCGCTACCGTCTCGAGGGTATCATCCGAGTCCAGCGTCGTTCCATCGGCCTTCAACAGGAAAAGTTTCGGCCCGCAGACGGGGCAAGCGTTGGGCTGAGCGTGGAAGCGGCGATCCTGTGGGTCGTGGTATTCGCGCAGACAATCGGGGCACATGGCAAACCCGGCCATAGTGGTGCGGGGTCGGTCGTAGGGGACGTCGCGGATGATGGTCAGGCGCGGGCCGCAATTGGTGCAATTGATGAAGGGGTAGCGGTAGCGGCGGTCGGTGGGGTCGTGCAGTTCGCGCAGGCAGTCGTCGCAAGTGGCCAGATCGCGAGAAATGCGGGTGAAGCGAATTCCTTCGCGCGGGCTTTCCAAGATGCGGAACCCGGTCCCAGCAATCGGTAGAGTTTCTTCAACATGGATCTCATCTATACGCGCAGCCGGAGACAACTCGCTCTGCAGCCGGACTAATAAATCATCCAGTTTTTCAACGGGACCTTCGGCTTCGATGATGACACCCTGCCCGTCATTAAAAACAAAACCGGCCAGACCCAATTGGGTCGCCAGCCGGTAAATAGTGGGTCTCATGCCCACGCCTTGAACAACGCCGCGCAGACGGTAACTTCGGCGCAGGTTCACACCCGAACCGTCTCCTTCCCGGCAATGCGGAGGCGATTCAAGGAGCGTTCCAAAGCAGCACGAGCGCGGGTCTCATCAAGATCCGCTGCATGTGCTTTCAAACGCTCTTCGGCGCGATGGTGCGCTTGTTGGGCGCGTTCCACGTCAATGTTTTCGGCAAATTCGGCGGTCTCCGCCATCAGAGCCGTATGATC
>JAGVQJ010000044.1 GCA_020051775.1 Calditrichota bacterium
ATTGACCCGTCGTCATGCTGATAACTTTTGGGTTGGGGGAAGTCCGCAATAAATCGAGAAATCGTTGCGTGATAATCAACGGTGCGACAGTGTTGATCTGAAACATGTGCAACAACTTGTCGGTTTCCAATTGCCCCAACCGGGAAACAGCGCCGGGTCCCCCGGCTTCGGCGCCCAACGTATTGATGCCGGCATTATTGATCAACCAGTCCAGGCTGTCGGTTTGGGCTGCGACGGTTTCAAAGCAGGTTTCCAAAGCAGAGTTTTCAGCCAGATCAAGAGGAACGATACTCAAGTTTTCGGGATTTGCAGATTGAAGTTCGGCCAGCGTGCTGGACTTTCCCTGATGGCGAGCAGTGGCAAAAACTACATCGCCCCGTTGCAAACACTGCCGCGTGAACTCCAATCCCAGACCGCGATTGGCGCCGGTGATCAGTACTTTTTTCATTTGATCCACTCCTGATTCTTACTAAGATATACGAGGCTTCTGCCGCGCCTTGAGCAACTAATACTTATTGAGGTGCGTCTAAGGAACAGGTTGGGATTCCCGCCAAAGGACAAGTCTATCTATTTTTTAACAATTGTTGCCAATCAACCATGTAATCTTACGAGGTGTATATGCTACGTATCCGAACAGTGCTTGCCATTTCCTTACTATTCACGGCGATTGCGGGCAATTCATTCGCTCAGGATCAGGGTTTCCTGCGCTACCCTGACGTTTCACAAGGGCGGGTAGTGTTTACTTCAGAAGGCGATTTATGGATCGCGCCGTTGGAAGGTGGATTAGCGCGGCGCCTTACCATGCATGACGGCGAGGAGCGTATGGCAAAGTTTTCCGCCGACGGTCGGTGGATCGCCTATACCGGCCAATATGATGGGAACCAAGACGCCTATCTGATTCCGGCCTCGGGCGGCGAACCGAAACGCTTGACCTACCATCCGGACTTTGATGGCGTGGTGGACTGGACGAGCGAGGGTCGGATCATGGTGCGCGGCTTTACCGGTAACGGAATGTTCACCTGGAATGTCAGTACGGTATCGCCCGAAGGCGACTATCCTCAGCCGTTGGGATTGGATGAAGCGTCTTTAGTATCCTACGAACCGGGTGGTAACCGCGTTGCCTATTCGCGCATCTTCCGCAATAATGCCACTTGGAAGCGTTATAAGGGCGGCCTGTCCGACCAAATCTGGGTGGCCGACTTAAAGAAAAAAGAGTATGGTAAAGGCCCCATTTCCACTTACACCGGGCATAATTCTTATCCCATGTGGATCGGCGACCGCATCTATTTCTTGAGCGATTCCACCGGTCGTAAAAACCTGTGGTCTATGAAACCGGATGGATCGGATCAAAAGCAGCATACCTTTCACAAAGACTGGGACGCGCGTTGGCCCAGCCACGGCGACGACTTGATCGTCTATCAGTTGGCGATGGATCTCTGGAAGTATGATACCAAGACCGGCAAAACGGCAAAAATTGACATCCAGCTCCCCTCCGAACGAATCTACACTCGCAACCGCATGATCAATCCCTCTGATTACGTCACCGGCTGGGACTTGAACCAGGATGGCCAGTGGATGGTCATAGCGGCGCGAGGGCAGTTGTTCACCGCCCCCACTAAAAGCCGCGATACAGTCATCCGCAGGTTAACCCCCGATTTTGCCAGTCGGGCTAAATTCCCCTTCTATGTGGAAGACAAAGTCCTTGCTTTAACCGATAGAGGCGGTGAGGACGAGTTTTTCCAGTTCGATCCCTTCCTGAAAAACGATTCAAGGCAGATCTCGAAAGGGAATAGTGTTTGGCGATATGCCGGCGAACCTTCCCCCGATGGCAAGAAAATTGCCTTCGGCGATGCCAACCTGACGCTATGGATTATGGACGTGGCCTCCGGCAGCCTGGATAAAATCACCACGGCCGAGGTCTGGGAAATCAGAGATTATTCCTGGTCGCCGGATAGCCGCTATATCGCCTATAGCAAACCGGAAAATTGGGTCATCAATGCCGTGCACATTTATGATCTGGAGAAAAAAGAAGACCATTTGGTCACGGACCAACTGTACAACTGTTACTTCCCTGCCTGGGATCCCAAAGGCAAGTTACTTTACTACCTGGGCGAGGGCA
Organism: Calditrichota bacterium; assembly: GCA_020051775.1. GTDB lineage: Bacteria > Electryoneota > B3-LCP > B3-LCP > B3-LCP > JAGVQJ01. Next base: position 2,120 of record JAGVQJ010000044.1, read on the forward strand.
ATTTCAATCCCTTGGAAGACGTCTACGGAGCACAGTTCGTCTATTACCGACCCGACCGGCTGTACTTAATCCCCCTGGCCACGGATACACGCAGCCCCTTCGCTCCGGACACCAGTCTGCTCTACGCTGCTGCTGCCGAAACAGAAAAGGATAAAGACGCCGAGAAGGTCAAAGACAAGGACAAGAAAGACAAGGATGAAGAGAAAAAAGAGGAGGAGAAAGTAGCCGTTAAGATTGACTGGGAAGGACTACAAGATCGCGTGGAAGTCATTCCCGTAGATCCGGGATACTACGGCAACCTGCGCGCGGCTGAAGACATGTTATACTTCGGATCAATCGAACGCGCCGGCAGTCGGCCCAGCGGAGATGGTCCCAAGCCGGCCCTGAAACTCTATAAATTCAAAGATCGCAAGCTGAGTACCGTGGCTGAAGGCATTGACGGTTTTGACCTCTCCGACGACGGCAAGATCGTGGTCGTGCGCATGGAGGGGAATTTTGTCCGCATGGAGGCCGGGGCGACTGAGCTGCCCAAGGGCGAAGGCGATGAAGACCCCAAAGTCAAAACGGATGGATGGTCCATGCAGCTCGACCCGCGCCAGGAATGGCAGCAGATGTTCCGGGAGGCCTGGCGTCTGCAGCGAGATTTTTTCTACGAACCGAACCTGCACGGCGTCAACTGGCCGGAGGTGTACGAACGTTACGCAACTCTGATCAACCGCATCTCTACACGAGACGAACTGAATGATCTGATCGGAGAAATGATCGGCGAATTGAACGCCGGACATGCTTATGTATTCGGCGGCGACCTGCACCAAGCCAATTACGTGGGGGTGGGTCTTCTCGGGGCCGATTTATCTCGCGATGCCAAGACGGGCTTTTTTCGCATTGAGAAGATTTACTCGCCGGATCGCATTAATCCCGACTGTATTTCGCCGCTTTCGACATCCGGGTTTGCCGCCAAAGCCGGAGACTACTTGATCGCAGTTGACGGTATGCCCACCTCTTCCGTGAGCCATTATCTTCAGCTTCTCCAGGACAAAGCGGGCAAATCCGTCATTCTGACGCTCAATTCCAAACCTCAGTTGCAGGGGGCTCGCGACGTGATTGTCAAGACCCTGGCGGCAGAAAACGAGTTGCGTTATTGGGATTGGGTCAAATCGCGAAGGGATTACGTCGAAAAGGCTTCCGGCGGGAAGATCGGCTACTTGCATCTTTCCGACATGGGATCGAACGGATTGGCGCAATTCGGCCATGAATTCTATCCGCAGCACGATAAACCGGCCATGATCTTGGACGTCCGTTATAACGGCGGCGGCTATGTAGCGCCGATGATTCTGTCGCAACTGGATCGCAAACTCTGGGCGACGGAACGGCCCCGACATGGCGGAGTCATGCGCCGACCCTCAGCCGCCTTCTACGGTCATTACGCCGTCATCTGCAACCACCAGACCGGTTCGGATGGCGAAACCTTCACGCAAGGTGCCAAGCTGCTGGGTTTAGGCCCGGTCTTCGGCACACGCACGTGGGGTGGCTGGGTCGGTATCCGCGGGGATAAACCGCTGAACGACCGGGTGTTCTTCTCGGAACCGGAGTTTTCGGGTTGGGGGGTCATTGGAGACGAGAGAGGCCAGTGGTTGATCGAAGGCCGCGGTGTGGACCCTGATTACGTGATAGAGAACGATCCGGGCGCTGTGCTGGCCGGAAAGGACCCGCAATTGGACTCTGCCATCGCGCATTTACTTGCTCAACTGAAAAAGGAACCTCGGGAAATACCGAAAGAACCGCCCATCCCCCGAAAAGACGTCAACTTCCCCAAATAGTCCCAGGTGACAGTTGTTTGCCCTCAGGCCGGATAGCCGTTATCCGGCCTGAATCATTTTCGTGATTATACTCGATATCTAAAATGTCCTGCGAGATAATTTATCTTGCATAATGGAGAGAATTCTATTATATTATTATTTCACCGACTTATTTCAAGGGTAATCCATAAACAGGGATGCCTGTATTACACCGAAATCAACCTGCCTTCTAAAGGTTAAATGCGGTTCACATAGAGAAGTGGAGATCCTGACATGAAGACACTGAAAATTCTTTTTTGCGTGATTCTGAGCCTGTGGGTATGCACCATCACACAGGCAGCTTTTGTGCCTTTAAGAACGGACGCCGATGGTGACATCCCTGAAACGACAATTCTGAAGCAGAGTGCACAAGAAGTGCAACTGGAAATCCGCTTACCGGGAATTGAACTGAGTGAAGGGCTATTAGAAGGCAAACGGTGGGATCGCGTCGGAATCCCCGGCGGCGGTTGTGAGATGGATTTAGGCGCACCCGAGGTGCCGCATTTCAGTCGTCTCTTGATCATCCCTGCCACCGCTTCTGTCCAGGCGCAGTTCGAAGCCTTGGAGGCAACGACAATCCCCAATATCCAGCTTATGCCCGCCCAAGGGAATAATTCGGAGGATTTATCCCTTCTAACCCCCCTTGAACAGGGGGGGAAATCAGAAGCAGTTCAGTTTGACCTGGCACGCTATAGCCGTAATGAGCTTTATCCGGCTCAAAGAGTTCAAGTGGGCGAACCGGCGGTCATGCGAGGATTGCGGGTGGTGGCTCTGCGTACGAATCCCGTGCAATATAATCCCGTAACCCATGAGCTGGTCGTCACAACGAAGTACTGCGTAACGATTAGTTTCCAGGGTCAGGATTTGCGCAATGTACCGCTGCGTTCTGTGGCGATGTCCAAATCTTGGGCGAATTTGGTTAAGGGCGTCAGTTTCAACTTCGATGAAAACCTTACCGATGAGCAGAACATGGGATCCTACCTCATTATCTGCGTAACTGGTACCCAACCCAGCGCCGATTTGCAACCCTTAATCGAATGGAAAAGACGTAAAGGCCATACCGTCGTTTTGGAAACAGTTGCCTCCGGCGCCAGCAATTCTGCCATCAAGAGTGTGATCCAAACGGCTTACAACACCTGGACTACACCGCCGGAATTCGTATTGTTGGTCGGTGAACCGGGCAGTGGGTCGTACCCCTTGGCCGGCTGGAGCTCTTCGGTTGACCACCCCTATTCGCAGTTGGATGGCAGCGACATTTTGGCCGATGTGGCAGTGGGGCGAATGCCCACCCTCAACCAAACGCAAACTCAGACTATGGTCAATAAGGTGCTTTTCTATGAGAAAATGCCTTATACAACCAGTACTTCCTGGTACGTTCGTGGAGCATTGGCTGCTCCCTATTCGAATTCTCTATCCATGATCCAAACCAGCCGCTGGATAAAAACGCTCCTGCTGCAGGCTGGATATACGCAGGTGGACACCTTATGGCCCGGTATGGGCGACGTGCCAACCTGGATGCGAAATGAAATCAACAACGGCGTTACTTACATCAATTACCGCGGTTGGATCGGCATGCAAGGTTTCGGCAACGACGACATTGACCAATTAATCAATGGCCGTATGCTCCCCTTCGCCACAATCATTACCTGTGCCACCGGAGGATTTGGCGATTCCGCTATGGAACACTTCGTCACTGTGGGTTCCCCCTCCTTGCCCAAAGGCGCCATTGCCTGTACCGGAATGTACGGCGCTGCTACGGAACCTCCCCAGAACAACTGTCTGAATTATGGCATTTATGCAGGCATGTTCATGGAGAACATCACCCAACCGGGCACGGCTGTAGTGCGCGGAAAATTAGAACTTTACAACGCCTACCAGATCAATAATCCCGGCACCGTCAACAGTTTCAGCAACTGGTGCGCGCTCATGGGTGACCCCGGTGTGGAGCTGTTTACGGGCGCGATCCAATACATGACCTGTTCCGTGCCCGATCAGATCACCTACGGCGTAAATACCTTGGCGCTGACGGTTAACCAACAGGCTGGTGGCGCACTGGAAGGAGCTACGGTCTGTTTGTACAAAGCCAACGAGCTCCAGGCGGTAGGACAAACCGACGCCAATGGTCAGATTACGATGCCCCTGAATGTGTTGGCAGCCGGGAACGTCAAGGTTACCATCACCAAGCATAATTATCATCCCCTCATTGATTCCTTGGACGTGATTAGTGCGGGTGTAGTGGTAGGCTATGAGAGCCATACTATTGACGATGACAATTTGGGCGGCACCAGCGGTGATGGAGACCACCTCCTCAATCCCGGCGAGACCGTGGATCTACCCTTGATCTTCAAGAACTACGGCGCGGCAACCACCGCCACCGGAATCACGGCGACGGCCTCGGAGATAGATACCTTTGGCACTCTAACTAATGCTACGCAAAGTTTCCCCAATCTGGCTCCGGGCGCCAGCGGCAGCTCCAGCGGAGCTCTGCATCTGGCCGTATCGCCTGCCTGTCCGGATGATCACATAGTGCCAATTACCTTTAACACTACCTCCAATCAGGGGAACTGGCCGGGGTTGTTGAATCTTACAGTCGCCTCTTACCACATGGAAGTGCTGACCATTCGCGCTCAAGGGGCCGATACGCTGCTGTCGCCGGGCGAATCCGCTGATTTGATTCTTTCTGTGAGCAATGAAGGCCATAAAGACGCCATCAACCTGAATGCAGTGCTGGTTTCTTTAGATACGCTCGTGGTGGTCAACGACGGCGGCGCTGGTTTCGGCAACGTCGTGCAGGGCGCCGTTGCCAATTGCACGTCCAATCCCTTTCACGTAACCGCTTCAACTCAAGCTCCACGCGGTCATTGGGCTGATTTGAAGATTACGTTCAGCGCCAACGGTGCTGCACAGACTGATACGATTCGTATCAAGTTGGGCAACAAATTCTCGACCGACCCCCAAGGTCCTGACCAGTACGGTTATTATTGCCTCGATAATACCGACGTGGGATTCGGGCAGGCGCCGGTTTATTCCTGGGTGGAAATTGATCCAGGGTATGGAGGATCGGGGACGCAACTTCCCCTTAATGATATCTGGGAGGATCAGGATCAATCCTGCAATGTCAATCTGCCTTTCACCTTCCGTTACTACGGTGAAAACACCGACCGCATCACGGTCTGCACCAATGGCTGGCTTACTTTACTGGCCAATGTCTCCTTCACCGACTTTCGCAATTACCACATCCCTTCACCGATCGGCCCGTTCGGTCAAGTCTGTCCATTCTGGGACGACTTGATCACCTCACCGGGGCACGTGTTCGCTTGGAGTGACGAAACCAATCACCGCTATATCATCGAGTGGTCGAGAGTGACAATTTTCTCCTCTCCGCAAAGTTCGTTTCAGCAGATCTTTGAAGTCATCCTCTACGACCCCGTGTACTACCCCACACCCACCGGTGATGGCGAGATCGTCTTTCAGTACAATAACATCGCCGATTTGGGGGTGTATTATCAATACTACTATGACAATCCCTTCGCCACAGTAGGGATCGAAAACCAGGACCAGACGATCGGTCTCCAGGTGGTATATATGAACGTCTACAGCGATCCCGCGACCGCCCCGCTGCAAAATGGGCGGGCTTATAAATTCACCACCGCTTTAGGCCCGGCGGGTCCGCCACCTGTAGTCGGGGTTAATCCGACCTCCTTGACCATCAATACTCCCTTGAACGGCAGCGGTTCACAACCGTTGAGCGTCACCAACAGCGGCGGCAGCATACTGGCCTTCAGCTCCAGTTTCCTGGTTCCCGGCGACGCTCAGGGCGGCCCGGACGCCTTCGGCTACACCTGGAAAGACAGCGATGAACCCGGCGGCCCGGCGTTTAATTGGGTTGACGTCTCCGCGATCGGCGCCCCGCTGACTTTTGTGCACAACGATTCTACCGCAGCGGCGGTACCGTTAGGCTTCGAATTCCCTTACTACGGACAGATGCGCACCAGCATCATCGTTTCGGCCAATGGGTGGTTGTCGTTTACTTCGCATGCCAATGCCTACAACAACACGGCGCTGCCGAATCCGAGCGCACCCGGCAACCTGATCGCTCCTTTCTGGGACGATCTGGATCCTCTGCAAACCGGCGCCCAAGTGCTATGGTGGTCGGATAACGCCGACAGTTTTGTGGTCAGTTTTCAAGCGGTACCTCATTGGGGAAGCACGGTCGTGGGAACTTACACTTTCCAGGCGATATTGACCCGAGACGGCGACGTCACCTATCAATACCAGACGCTAACCGGCACATACACCAATTGCACGGTAGGCCAGCAGAATGCCGATGGCGCCGATGGCTTGCAAGTGGCTTATAACCAGACCTATCTGCACAGCAACCTGGCTGTGAAAATCACTCACCCCTTCCTGATGGCCTCACCGTCGGGAGGAGCCGTGGCGCCGGGAGGCAGCCAACCAATTAACGTGACTGCCTTTGCTTATGGCTTGGCGGCGGGCGCCTATCCCGCCTCGATGTTCATTGATTCCAACGACCCGATCACTCCACACCTGACCGTGCCGGTTACCGTGGTCGTGGGGGTAGTACCCAGCCCTGTAGAGATCATTTTGACGCCCACCAGCCCGCCTATTGTCATTCCTCCGGGCGGTGGCGTTTTCAGCTACACAGTGTCCGTTCAAAATGTGGCCACAACTCCACAGACCTTCGACGGTTGGATCATGCAATATACGCCTCTGGGGCAGTGGCAGGGACCGATGTTAGGGCCTGTGAACCTGACGATTCCAGTGGGTGTCACTTTATCGCGAATCCGCAACCAGAATGTCCCCTCCACTGCTCCTGCAGGAGTATATATTTACCGCGGCTACGTCGGTGTCTACACCACGAGTGTGAAATGGGACTCGAGCAGTTTCACTTACACCAAATCTGCCGCCGGAGATGGCGCGATGGTCTCCAATTGGGAGAACTGGGGAGAAAGTTTCGCACCTTACGAGAACCTGCCCTCAGCCTCAACTGAAATGCCAACGGTTTTCAGCCTGGATCCCTGCCGCCCTAATCCCTTTAATCCGACTACAACGATCAGCTACAGGCTGCCAGCGGCGAGTTTCACCAGTCTGAAAGTGTATGACATCTCGGGGAGATTGGTGAACGTGCTGGTGGAGGGTTGGCAGGAAGCCGGTACTCACCAGGTTACTTTCGAGGGCTCGCAGCTGGCCTCTGGTCTATACTTCGTCAGGATGCAGGCAGGGGAGTTCAAGGCAGTGCAAAAGCTAATTCTGTTGAAATAGTTCCGAATTAAGTGTTGCGAGATTGAGTAGGGGCGCACGGTGTGCGCCCTGTTTTTATCATGGCAGGAGACGGGTCGCCCCGACGGGAACGTATCTCAGATTTCCATCCGAATCCACTTGAATGGGGGATTTTAGGGATCGTAGAAATATCTCTCGTCCGCCATTGTCTCTGCTCCTGCACTGCGCGAGGCATGGAAAACTTCTTGCTTTTAACGAAAAAATTTTCTATACTTTGGGCAAGGCATGCCATTATGAGAGGAACATGACAGAAGCATTATCGAAATTAGACCGCGTGCAGGTTCCGGCGTTGGATGAAATCCTGGGTGTACCTTTCAAGGTGCTGGACGATGGCTTCGTGCGGGTGGTTGATTATATGGGCACGGACGAGTCCATCGTGCAGGCGGCGCGGGTGTCCTATGGCAAGGGAACCAAGAAGATTAAGCAGGATCGGGAATTGATCCGCTACCTGATGCGCCACCGGCACACTTCGCCTTTCGAGATGTGCGAAATCAAACTGCACGTGCGCGTGCCCATGGATGCCTGGCGACAATGGATTCGCCATCGCACGGCCAATGTCAACGAATATTCCACGCGGTATTCGGTGGCCATCGAATCCGCCCAGAAAACACCGCCGGAGGGCTGGCGGTTGCAGTCCACCAGCAACCGGCAGGGCAGCGCCGGGCATTTTCCCGTAGAGACCGGCGCCGAACTGACACGCCAAGAGGCCGAAATCCACGCGCTCTGCGACCAGATCTACAAACTGCGCCTGGAAATGGGAGTGGCTCGCGAGCAAGCGCGCAAGGATCTGCCGTTGTCCACCTACACGGAAGCCTACTGGAAAATAGATTTGCACAACCTGCTCCATTTTCTGGAATTGCGCATGGACGTTCTGGCGCAGGAAGAAATCCGCAGCTATGCCGGCACCATTGGGAATGAGATCGTCAGCCGCTGGTGTCCGCTGACCTGGGAAGCTTTTCAGGATTATCACCTGCGAGGCCTGGTTCTTTCCAACATGGAAATACAGATTCTCACTGCCTGCGCGGCGGGTCAATCCGAAAAGGCGGTAGCTTTAGTCAAGGAATTTGGATTGTTATTGGATAGCGAGCAAGGGATGAAATTCACGCTGGAGTTGCGGGAAATTGAGGCTAAGCTCCAGGCTCTCGGAATTGCGCCGCCTTGGGGACCACCATCCCGTTTGTGATAAATTTAACTTGCTTCGGCGAAATCCATTTCGTATATTAAATCTTCTACATTTTAAGGGGAGATAAAGATGGATGTTTTAGTCGCGTTACGCGAGAAAGCCAAAGCCTTAAACCGTTCCGTCGTGTTCCCGGAAGGGGAGGACGACCGCACTATAAAAGCCGTTGCTGAGTTAGAAGCTGCGGGAACTGTCCGTTGTGTCATTCTGGGTAACGCAGGGAAAATCCAGGGTAGAGCCAAAGAACTGGGGCTTGATCTGGGTAAAGCCGAAATAACCGATCCGCTAAGTTCGCCGCGTCTGGAAGAATATGCGAAACTGCTCTACGAACGCCGCAAGCATAAGGGCATGACCTTGGAAGCCGCTCGGAAACAGGCGCAAGATCCGCTCTACTTCGGGGCTTTGATGGTCAAATCCGGCCATGCGCAGGGTTCGGTGGCAGGGGCGGCTCATTCCACTGGGGACGTGATCCGAGCGGGCTTGTACTGCATCGGGCTGGCGCCGGGGAGCAAGGTGGTGTCGAGTTCGTTCATGATGGTGATGCCGACGGGCAAAGTTTATATGTATTCCGATGGAGCGGTCGTGCCCGATCCGGACGTCGAGCAACTGGCCTCTATTGCTGTGACCGCCGCCGGGTTGCATCACGCTCTGACTGGGGAGGAACCGGTGGTGGCGATGCTGTCCTATTCCACCAAAGGATCGGCGGAAGGGCCGCTGGTGGACAAGGTTCGTCAGGCAACAGCCCTCGCTCGCGAGTTGAATCCCAAACTGCGTTTGGATGGCGAACTGCAAGTGGATACCGCCATTGTACCGGCCATCGCAGCCAAAAAAGCTCCTGGGTCTCCGGTAAAAGGTGAAGCGAACGTCTTCATCTTTCCAGATTTAAATGCAGGGAATATTGCGTATAAGATTACCCAGCGATTAGCCGGCGCACAAGCCATCGGCCCGATCGTGCAGGGTTTGGAAAAACCGGCCTTCGATTTGTCGCGCGGCTGCTCGCACACAGATATCGTCAATGTCGCCGCCATCAATGCTATTTTCTCGGCGGCGCTGGAAGGGAAATAGAGATGTAACAAGGGGTTGTAACCCCTTGTTGTTGATCACCGAGGATTGCCATGCCGAAAATTAGTGTAGAGGAGTTTTCGAATCGTCTCGCCGCGTTGTGCCTGAGCGGCGGCGGACGCGGTTTCCCTAAAAAAGACAACGATAAGCACATCTTATACAAGAGCATCTTTCTGAGCCTGGAACCGACTCGGGATTACACCGAGAAAGAACTAAATGCCGCACTGGAAAAATGGTTGAGTAGTATCGGCACAGCATTAGAGATAGATCACACCAGCTTGCGGCGACAGATGGTGGATGAGGGGTTTTTGAGTCGGGACAAGGCGGGAACGGTTTACCTGATCAACTACGATCGCACGGCGGATTTATTCGATCCGGCGATTGACAGTCTTGATCCGGCGGCTGTCATAGAAGAGGCCCGGCGGATCAAAGAGCAAAAGAGACGAGAATTCATGAACTTGAAGACCGGCAACGGTTGAGTTGCGTAGGCATAATTAAAGATAAATGATTCGATAGAGGGAGGTAAATCCTCACATGAGCATCAGTATACTGGCCCGATCCATCGCGGAATCGCCGACGTTAGCCTTGAACGAGAAGGCTCGGCTGCTGCGGGAGAAAGGCGAAGCGGTGATTCACCTGGGAGCGGGTGAACCGAAAAATAAGGCTCCGCTGAACGCCATCTTGAGCTCGGCGGCGAAATTAATCACCGGCGACGTGAAGTATACGCCTACGGACGGCACGCCGGGCTTGAAAAAGGCGATCATCCGCTACACGGAAGAGAACTACGACCGCCTCGTCGCGCCGGAGAACATTATCGTTTCCGCCGGCGCCAAGCAGTCAGTCTACAACATTCTCTACTCGATCCTGAATCCCCAGGAGGAAGTGATCATCCTGGCGCCATACTGGGTCAGCTATCCCGAAATGGTGAAAATGTGTTACGGGGTTCCGGTCATCGTCACTCCGGAAGACGGCACCTTCCACCCGCGCATGGAAGACGTCTTAAAAGTGGTCGGATCGCACACGCGCGCCATCATCGTCAACAGCCCCAATAATCCCTCCGGGGTCGTATACAGCGCCTCGTTCATTCAGGAGATGGTCGAGTTCTGCGAGACCAAAGGCATTTATCTGATCATGGACGACATCTACCATAAGCTGATCTTCGACGGTAAAAAGACCCCCAACGCTTGGGCCTTTACCAACAAAGACGTCGAGAATACGAAAGTCATCCTGGTCAACGGCATCTCGAAGCTTTACGGCATGACCGGATTCCGCATCGGCTGGTGTATCGCCAACCGCAAGTTGACCCAGGTTATGATTAACGTGCAGAGCCAGATGACGACCACCACTTCCATCATTTTGCAAGCGGCGGCGGAAGGCGCGCTAATGGGTTTGCAGAGCATCGTGGATCAACTCCGCCTGACGATGGAGAACAACCGCAATGTCATGGTGACGGAATTGCGTTCGTTCGATGGCGTGCACATCATTCCGCCGAGCGGAACATTCTACAGCCTCCCGGATTTTAGCGCTTACAATAAAAATTCGGTCGAGCTTTGCAGCTTCCTCCTGAATAAAGCCATGGTGGTCACTGTGCCGGGCAAGGAATTCGGGATGGAAGGGCATCTGCGCCTTTCTTTCTGCGGTTCCATCAAGGACATCAAGCAGGGCGTGGAACGGATCAAGTGGGCCTTGGACCCGAATTCACCAAATGAAATTTATATCGGCGAACGTAAGTGCGTGAGGGATTGGCTATGAACAATATACTGAATATAAAAACCCCGGCCTTAGACCAGGCCAAGGCTTTAAAAGCGGACTTCGCTTTAGCCAATCACGGTTTGTCCAATTTCGGCAACGTTTACTGGAACCTGGTCACCGAAGCGATCGTCGAGGAAGTCATCTTCCGCGGGGAAGGCCGCCTCACCAAGGGCGGGGCTTTGATCGTCAACACCGGCAAGAAAACCGGCCGATCCGCCAACGACAAATTCGTCGTGAAGGAAGCGACGAATCAGGACAAGATCTGGTGGGGCGAGTACAACCGGCCCTTCAGCCCGGATAAGTTCGACGAGGTCTACAGCCGCATGCAGGGTTACCTGCAGGGACGGGATCTTTTCGTGCAGGATTGCTACGCCGGAGCCGATCCCGAATTACGGCTGCCCATCCGCATCATCACCGAATTGGCGTGGCACAGCCATTTTGCTCGCAACATGTTCATCCTGCCCAAGACCGCGGATGAATACAAGCGTCACATCCCTGATTTCACCATCATCTCGCTGCCCGGCTTCAAAGGTTTCCCGCAGTTGGACGCCACCGCCAGCGATACCTTTATCCTGCTGAATTTCGAGCAAAAGCTGGGGATCATCGGCAATTCGGCGTACGCCGGAGAGATCAAGAAGGCGATCTTCACGGTGATGAATTACCTGATGCCGTTGGAAGGCGTCATGTCCATGCACTGTTCGGCCAACCAGGGCGAAAAAGGCGACACCGCACTCTTTTTCGGACTTTCGGGAACGGGCAAGACGACGCTCTCCGCCGACCCCACTCGCGGCCTGATCGGCGACGACGAACACGGCTGGTCGGACGAGGGCATCTTCAATTACGAAGGCGGCTGTTACGCCAAAGTGATCTCCCTGTCCCCTTCCGCTGAACCGCAGATCTACGCCTGCACGAGCAAGTTCGGCACGGTGTTGGAAAACGTCATTTTCGATCCGGTGTCGCGCAATATTGACCTGGACGATTACACTCTGACGGAAAACACTCGCGGCTCCTATCCGCTGGAATTCATTGACAACGGCATCCCGGAAAAGCGCGGCGGGCACCCCCAGAACATCATCCTGCTGACGTGCGACGGTTCGGGCGTCATGCCTCCCATTGCGCGATTAACTCCGGAACAGACCATGTACCAGTTCATCTCCGGTTATACCACCAAGATCGCCGGCACTGAGATGGGTTTAGGCGCCGAACCGGAGTTGACCTTCTCGACTTGTTTCGGCGCGCCGTTCATGGTACATCACCCGTCGTTCTACGCCGACCTGCTGAAGGCGAAGATCCTCCGGCACGGAGCCACCTGCTGGCTGGTCAACACCGGCTGGACGGGCGGCGCCTACGGCATTGGCAAACGCATCAGCATCAAGTACACCCGTGCCCTGCTGAACGCGGCGTTGTCGGGACAACTGGCCAAGGTCAAGTACCGCAAGGACGAGGTGTTCGGCTTCGAAGTGCCTTTGACCTGCCCCGACGTGCCGGACAACGTACTGGAACCCTCTTCCGCCTGGTCGGACAAAAAACTTTACCTGCAGCGATACAAGGAACTGGCTGGCCGCTTCATTGATAACTTCAAGAAGTATGCGGACGCCTGCTCG
>JAGVQJ010000038.1 GCA_020051775.1 Calditrichota bacterium
AACTTCCAGGGAAGGTTAAACCATGTATCTATCCAATACGGCGATTAGGCGTCCGGTTTTCACCACCATGATCATTCTGGCCTTGGTCGTGCTGGGACTTGTTTCTTACAGCCAGATGAACGTTGACCTGTTTCCGGATGTTGAATTTCCTTTTGTCGTCGTCACGACCATCTATCCGGGAGCGGCGCCGGAGGCGGTCTCTACCGACGTCACGCAAAAGATCGAAGATGCCGTCAATCCCATCACCGGGGTCAAGCATATAACTTCTACCTCATTTGAGGGCGTCTCTCAGGTTTTCATCGAATTTACCTTGGAGACCAAAGCGCCCGAAGCCGCCCAGGAAGTGCGTGAAAAGGTCGCGGCGGTGCGGGCTGATCTACCCCAGGACGTCGAGGCGCCGTTGATTCAGCGCTATGATCCTGAAAGCCTTCCCATCCTGACGCTGGTGATGTCGGGCGAACGATCCTCAAAAGAGTTGACCACCATCGCTGACAAGCAGGTCAAGCGGCAGTTGGAATCCATCGAAGGCGTGGGAGCTGTGGAGATCGTCGGCGGCAGCGAGCGTCAGTTCCAGGTGATGCTGGATCTGGATGCGATGAATGCCCGGGCGATCACGTTTCAAGATGTAGCCCAGGGCATCACCGGATCCAATTTCGAACTACCCGCCGGCCGTCTCGATCAACCCGGAACCGAGATCCTGGTGCGCACGATGGGGCGGTTCCAGTCCCTGGATGACATCAAAGAAGTCGTAGTGAAAAATGTGGAGGGTAAGCCTCTCAAACTGATGGACGTGGCCACTATCTCCGATGGCGTTGCCGAGCGGCGGAGTCTGGCGCGGTACAATGGCACCGAAGCGGTCACACTGCAGATCTCGCGACAATCTGGCGCCAACACTGTGAAAGTCGCGGAGGCGGTGAAACATGAGCTGAACGAAATCAAAAAGTCCCTTCCCCAGGGGATCGGCATTGAGATGGCGCAGGACAACTCCGTCTGGATCGAAGATGCCCTCCTGGACGTGCAAACCACGATTATCTACGGCGGCGTGCTGGCGATTCTCGTCATATTCCTGTTTTTAGCCAACATGCCCGCTACCATCATTTCGGCGATAGCGATTCCGACCTCCATCATCGCCTCCTTCATCATCATGCGCTCGCTGGGTTTCACCATCAACTTCATGTCCCTGCTAGGTCTTTCCCTGGCTGTTGGTCTTTTAATTGACGACGCCATCGTCGTCATAGAGAATATTTACCGGCACATGGCGCGCGGCGAATCTCCGCTGGAGGCGGCGCGCAGCGGGACCTCGGAAATCGGGTTGGCGGTCATGGCCACCACCTTTTCCATTGTAGTCGTGTTCGTGCCGGTAGCCTTCATGTCGGGCATCGTGGGCCGGTTCTTCTATCAGTTCGGCTTGACCGTAGCCGTATCGGTCCTGGTTTCACTTTTCGTGGCTTTTACCTTGACGCCCATGATGGCCTCGCGCGTTCTTAAGCCGGAAAAACCGCTCACCCGCGATACTCGCAATCCTCTCAAACTGATTCTCTTTTACTGGAATCACCTTTTCGAGAAATTGGGCGACCGCTACCGGATTACTTTAGCTTGGGTTTTACGGCATCGCTTTCTCACTCTGACCGGCGCTTTTGTGGGGTTTGTTTTCTCGATGTACCTGGGGAGTTTCCTGGGCTTTGAATTTCTGCCTCAGCAGGATCAATCTCAATTATTCATCTCATTCGAAGCGGAAGCCGGATCTTCTTTGCAACGGACGTCTGCATTAGCCGCCCAATTCGAGAAGATTATTGCGGCGCATCCGGAAGCTGTGCGGTTCCAACTGTTGACCGTAGGAGGCGAGTTGACTCCGGTCAATGAAGGGTCAATTTATGTAAAGTTGCATGATAAAAAGGATCGCAAACTGTCGGTTTTCGAGTTCGCCTCGGTTTTGAGACGGGAATTGGCTGAAGTCCCGGGTTTGACGTTTAGCGCGCAGTTGCAGGAGCCGGAAGGAGGCGCCACCAAGCAGGTTGAGTATTCCATTCGCGGTTATGACTACGATCGCCTGGTGCAAATCGCCACAAAGCTTGAAGCGATGATACATGAAGCTCCGGGAGCGGTGGACATTGATAACAGCGAGAAGCAGGCCCGTCCGGAATACCGCATTGCCGTGGATCGTGATTTGGCCGATAATTTGGGTCTGAATTTGGCTTTAATCGGCAGCACGGTGCGCAGTCTTTTGGATGGCGTCGAGGTCAGCCGGTTCAAGGATGGGGAAGAGGAGTATGAAATCAATGTGCAGTTGGCGCCGGCCTATCGCATTGATGAAGAGAATTTGAATAATATCTTCATCCCCTCCTCGAAACAGATAAATGGCGAGAATATTAAAGTGCCTCTCAGGCAGGTGGCGCGGATCTATCAGTCCACCGCTCCCACAGAGATCAAGCGTTTTGACCGGCAGCGTGAAATCCGTGTGGGCTCCAATCTGGCGGAAGGATACGTTTTAAGCGACGTACTGAATTTTGTTGCCGGTCGTCAAGCGGAGCTCAATCTGCCACCGGGATACACCATCACTCCGGTGGGCGAAGCGGAAGTGCAGCAGGAATCTTTCCAAAATATCTTCGGGGCGTTGTTCCTGGCCATCATCTTCATTTACATTCTGCTGGCTTCGCAGTTTGAATCGTTCATTGATCCCTTTTCGATGGGCATGTCGCTGGTGATGGCGCCGGTGGGAGCCATCATCGCCCTGCTGCTATTCGGCACACCCAGCTCTATCATGTCCATGATCGGAATTGTGCTCCTGATGGGCCTCGTGACCAAAAACGCCATTCTGCTCATTGACTTCATCAAACAGGCGCGTCGGCGAGGCGTGGAGCGAACCGAAGCGATTCTACAAGCCGGTCCCATCAGGCTCCGGCCGATCATGATGACCACCCTGGCGATGATCTTCGCCATGTTGCCGCTGGCGTTCGCCATCGGACCGGGCGCCGAGCTGCGCGCCCCTATGGCTCAAGCCGTCATCGGCGGCCTGACCTCGTCAACGGCCTTAACCCTTATCGTGGTTCCGGTGGTTTATACGCTGCTTGACGATGTGGTGGCCTTCATCACGAAACGGCGGAAGAAATCCCAGGTGGAAGGCACGACTACTACTCTATGAAAGATAGGAGATGGCGGGATTGTAAACAAGGGGCCTAGGCCCCTTGTTCATTTTTACGCCATTTAAACCCGAATTTCAGACATCCGGGTGGATAATAATACTTGCTTCCGGTGAAAATATTGCGTATATTATAAATCAAGTCATATTGGTGAGACTCGCCTTATCTGAAAAACTACCCTGCAAACACACGACCCCTAAAGGAGGAGCCATGCGTAAATTGGTACTGATATTTTTATTGTTAGGCCTGACGGGTACGGCCTTGGCCACCACGTTTACACCGGATCTTGTCAACCGACTGAACACCAGCTCGGACCAGGACATGATCCGGATTTTAATTACTATGGAAGAGCAAGCGGATACGGACTGGATGTTCGCCATGACCGCCAACATGAACAAGTCTGAAAAGAGGCAGTTTGTCGTAAATCACTTGAATCAGTTGGCAGACTATTCCCAGGCCAACGTTAGAGCCTACCTGGAAGCGATGGATTCAACCGGTAAAGTCAAGCATTTGCAATCCGTGTCCATCGTGAATCTGATGCACTGTATGGCGACACCGGAAGTGGTACGCGCCTTGATGAGCTATCCGGAAATTTCCGAAGTGGCTTATGATCCTGAGCGCTTTATGCTCGACGAAGAATCGCTTCATTCCCAGCCCGCTCCTATGGAACCTGATGAAATTGCCTGGGGTGTCGCCGACGTGCACGCTCCGGAAGTTTGGCAGCAGGGCTTTACCGGCGCCGGCGTCATCGTGGGCGTCATGGATACCGGTGTGAATTATAATCACCTGGATCTGGCCACTCACATGTGGAATGGCGGAGCCCAGTACCCGAATCACGGCTGGGACTTCAATGCCAACGACAACGATCCCATGGATGATGGTCCCTTGGGGCATGGAACCCATGTTGCCGGAACCGTAGCCTCTAACGGTACGGCGGGAACGCAGGCCGGCGTGGCACCGGCAGCTATCATCATGGCCATCAAAGTCTGGTCAGGATCTGGTTATGGCACCACCGCCCAGATGATTTCCGGCATCAATTTCGCCGTGCAACAGAACTGCGATCTGTTCACCATGTCCGGGGGTATTTCCGGCGGTGGCACAACCAGCGACAAACAGCAGTTTCGCACAGCGTGTGATAACGCTTTGGCGGCGGGCGTCATTTATACCGTTGCCGCGGGCAACGAAAGCGGCACCCCCGCACCCAATTCCGTGCGTGTGCCGGGGAACGTTCCGCCTCCCTGGTTGCACCCCGGCCAAACCCTGGTCGGCGGCTTGAGTAACGTCGTCACCTGCGGCGCCACGCAACCGAATCACTCCATTGCCAGCTTTTCCAGCAAGGGACCCGTTACCTGGGCGACCATTTCTCCCTGGAATGATTACGCGTACAATCCGGGCATGGGATTAATTGATCCAGACATTTCTGCGCCCGGCACAAGTATCAAATCGTGTTTGTGGAACAACAACAGCGGCTACACTCTTATGGACGGCACGTCCATGGCTACCCCGCACGTAGCTGGCGCCATCGCTCTGCTGTTGAGCAAAGACCCTTCCCTGACCCCCGCGTTAATTGACATGTACCTCGAAACCTATGCGACAGACCTGGGCGCGGTGGGCAAGGATAACGTCTTTGGCGCCGGACTAATGAACGTCCTGAACTCCATCAACGCCATTCAGGTTGGTCCCGGCCCGTATCTGGTCGTTTCCAATAAAGTGATTGATGACATCGGCGGCAATAACAACGGGGCGGCTGATCCCGGTGAAACCTGCTCCATGGTAGTGTCGTTATACAACGTCGGCCAGGATCCGGGCACGAATATCGTCGGCACGCTCTCAACTGTTGACCCCTATCTGACCATCACCCAGAATACCTCCAATTTCCCCAACCTGGCGCATTTGCAGCAGGGTCAGGGATCGCCGGCTTACATGTTCAACGTCAGTTCGACATGCCCCCAAGGACAGACGGTGAGCTGTTCCCTGCACGTTACCGCGGATAGCGCTTATTCAACCACTCTCGCCATCAGCTTCCTGGTGGGTGATCCTATGAATCTCCCCAGCGGCCCGGACTCATACGGCTATCGCGCTTACGATCCGTTCGACGTGCCTGAACTCCCGGTTTACAATTGGGTAGAAATCAGTGCCGACTCGGGCGGTTTGGGAATTCAGGTGCCCTTCACCGCGGATGACCAGGTCTTCAGCTATGACCTGCCGTTTTCGTTCGATTATTACGGTCAGGCTTACACGCGTTTCACTGTCGGAGCCAACGGCTGGGTAGGTATGGGCGACGTGCTGGCGGATGATTACTCCAATTCCGGCATCCCCAACGTAGACGGCCCGGAAGCCATGATTGCCGCGTACTGGGAAGACTTGTCGCCGCAGAGGGCAAATTCCGGCAAGGTCTGGAGCTGGTTCGATGCCACCAACCATCGCCTGGTCGTAGAATACAACCACATCGAACAGTATGCCCCAGTGGGCAGCTTCGAGACCTTCCAGGTCATTCTCTTAGATCCCGCCTACTATCCCACTTCGACTGGCGACGGCCGCATCAAAGTGCAGTATAAAGACATGTCAGCCTCAGCCCAGTCTGAAGGCACCATCGGCATCGAGAATGGTACGGAAACGGTTGGATTGCAGTATTGTTTCGACGGCGCTCGCGATCAGCACGCGCATGCCATCACCGACGGCTTTGCTATCCTTTATACTACGCCGACCACGGCTCCACCGGCGCAGTTGGACGTCACCTTGACGCCGGTCAATCCGCCCATCGTCGTTCCGGCCAATGGCGGTTCCTTCCAATTCACTGCTTCGGTGCTTAACAATGGCCCCAGCCAGAACGCCTTCTACGCCTGGGCTCGCATCAAGAACCCGGATGGCAGCTATACCGGCCCGACCCTGGGCCCGGTGCAGATCAATCCGCCGGTGGGCGTCACCATCTCCCGCCTGCGCACGCAAAACATCCCGGGAACCTGGGTGGCCGGTCTTTACACCTACCTGGGTTACGTCAACTGGACCTTCACCTATCCAGCCGTTGACTCCAGTTCCTTTACCTTCACCAAATCGGCCACGGGTAACGATGGTCCTTTCGTGACCGAGTTCAGTTGCTGGGGCGATCCCTTCCCGTATGAAGTCAACGCGGTGAACGCCGTTGCTTCCCAGTTCCGGTTGATCGGCGCCACACCGAATCCTTTCAACCCCTCCACGGTCATAAGATATCAGATCCAAGAGACCAGACAAGTCAATCTGAAAGTCTATGACACGGCCGGGCGGTTGGTGGCGACCTTGGTGAACGGCGCTCAAGAAGCAGGAACTCACGAAATCACCTTCGACGGATCGAATCTGGCTTCGGGAGTCTATCTCTACCACCTCCAGGCAGGCGATTTTGCCGCCAACGGAAAGATGGTCCTGCTGAAATAGTCGCTGGTAGTTGGTTGCTAATCGTTAGTAGGGGCGCACGGTGTGCGCCCCGTTTTTATTTTCCCGCCCCCGGATCACACAAATATTTTCCCGTTCCGATAAAAATCCCTTGACAAACGCGACGGAATTCCTTATATTATGCGCGAAGTGGATCGCTTATCAAAGTATTTACCGGTAGAGCAAGCGTCTCTGCTTGCCATGTTCAATAACCGGCGGGGACGCCGGCGCTACGAAAAACAATTCAACCAAAGGAGCACGCTATGTTCAGGAAAATGCTGGGGATATTGACCGGGGTGGGGATGCTGGTTTCGGTTTGCTGTGCGGTGCAGGTGGACGGGTATTGCTATCTGGGTGGGCAGACGAATCATGAAGGGATCAAGGTGAAGTTTCAGGCGGATTCACCGTCTGCGATAACGGATTCTACCTATACTAATTCGCTTGGACATTATCAAATTCAACTTTCCACTGGTTATTATGACGTTTATTATTCTTATACGGGATATTTTACTGATCAAATTCTAAACCAAAATTTCTTTTCATCGACAACTTTACCGGATAATACAGTCTATATCCCGCTTTCAGGCAACATAAGCGGAATACTTACAATACCACACATTGTGATTGGTGATATTTCTATACAAGGTGATTCTTCACTTATAATTCAGCCCGGAGCTGACTTGATATTCAATGGCAATTATCACTTTTACGTTGGTGGTTATCTATTTGCGGTCGGGACTGAACAGGACAGTATAAAATTTATACCTCACGATTCGATGATTTCATGGTATGGGATAAAAATATATGATTTTGTTACAGATTCGAGCAGACTTGAATATGCCCTGATTAGAGGTAGTGTTGGCTCTGGGATATATTTTTATGGCGATAACAGTCCCAACATTAATCATTGCACAATTACTAGTAATTCAACAGGGGCAGGAGGTGATTTGGGTGGAGGAATTTATGTAGGTTCATATTCCAACCCGATCATCAGCTTTTGTACAATCAGCTATAATTCAGCGGGTTATGGAGGCGGTGGGATATATATCTCTTCAAATTCTAACCCGATCATCAATCATTGCACTATCAGGGGTAATTCAGTTTATGTCAACAACTTTAATGGAGGTGGGATTTATATCTCAGCAAATTCTAGCCCAACTATCAGTCACTGCACAATAAGCGATAATGCAGCGTCTAACGGTAGTGGGATTTACCTTTTTAATTCAAGCCCGATTATCTCAAACACTATAATAGAAGGAAATAATGGGAATGGTGGCATCTTCTTTAATAACTCACTCAGTGCGAATATTTCTTACAGCGATTTTTATAATAATGGCAGCAATTTTTCTGGCATTAGCATACCCACATATTTGGGCCAAATTGTCACCGTCAACGCTAACGGTGATTCAAGTGATGCCTTTTTCAACATCTTTAAGAATCCATTTTTTGTAAACGCGGCAATTGGAAATTACCATTTGCAATCTAACTCCCCCTGCATAGATGCCGGTGACCCTGTTTCACATCACGATCCTGACAACACCATCGCCGACATGGGCGCGTTCTACTACGACCAATCTCAAACGCCGCAAATCGCCGTCTCTGCGGATACCTTAGATTTCGGGGAAGCACCCATCAATACCGAAGTCAATCTCCCGCTAACTATTTATAATCCGGGAACCGGAAACCTGATCATTTCCAGCATTCAAGCGCCCACGTTTTTCACCACGAATTTCAACCCTCAGGACAGCCTGATCACACCGGGGGACAGTCTCACGATTTCCGTGCATTTCTGGCCGCACCAAATAGCCATCTGTAACGGAAACCTGATCATCCAAAACAACGCCGAACCCGTCAGCGTCCATCTGTACGGTGTGGGTGTCGGGCCGGTCAGCCTAATCCTGACGCCCACCAATCCGCCCATCACGATTCCTGCCGGTGGCGGCAGTTTCAGCTTCAATATCAATTTCACCAATCTCACCGCCACTCCCCAGACCACCGATTTCTGGTCGGAGATTATACTGCCCGGTGTGGGTTCGCTGTAAGTTCTGTTAGCCGAAAATATTATTTTGCCGGGAAATTTCTCCCTGAACAGGCTGAGAAACCAGCAAGTGCCCGCTTCTGCGCCTATGGGTTCGTATTCCTATTTCGGTTACGTCGGAGATTACCCCTGGACAGTTCAGGATTGCGACTCCTTCAGTTTCCGGAAAATTGGCGAGCCTGAGGGAGACGGCACTCTCGGTTCACCGGAAGATTGGCTCTGCATGGGTGAATCCTTCGCGGTTAATGCAAACGACATTCCTCCTTCATCCTTTATCCTTCATCCTTGCGTTCCCAACCCCTTCAACCCCTCCACCTCCATTCGCTTCGATTTGCCCCAGGCGGGTTGGGTGCGGCTGGAGGTGTTTGATACGGCGGGGCGCATGGTGTCGGGGTCAGGGGCGACCCCGACTATGGAATGGTATCCTGCCGGTTCGCACGAGGTCACATTCGATGGCAGCAACCTCCCCTCCGGCATCTACCTGGCCAGATTAACGGCAGGCGAGTACACAGCCGTGCAGAAGATGGTGTTGTTAAAATAAATTATGAATTATGAGTTATGAATTATGAATAAAAACAAATACTTATAATCATAACTTAGCATTCATAACTCATAACTTTAAAGGCGCTCATGGAGCGCCTTTTTCAATCTGCGTAATCTGTTTAATCCGTTTAATCTGCGATTCTGACAAATATAAAACCAGCGGTTCAGACAATTGCAAAACTCATAACTCATAACTCATAACTCATAACTCATAACTCATAACTCATAACTCTTAAGTTCTTCCACCAGCTTCGCCACTCCCTCCGCTTTTTGCTGCTTCATACATTTGAAATGCCCCAACGGGCACTTCGCAAATCCCAAATGTGAACAAGGCCGGCACCAAACCGCTACTTGCGAAATCCGGTGCGGCACGCGGAAGGGCCGGAAGCCGAACTCCGGCACGGTGGATCCGAAAATCGCTACCACCGGCGTCCCTACGGCAGCAGCCATGTGCATCGGCCCGGCGTCGTTGGTCACTGCCGCCCGGCAGAATGACAAGCCCGCCCCGGAAAGCGCCGGGCGCAACGTCCCGCAGAAATTGCTCACCCGAGAGGGGTCTTTCGCCTTCAGCGCCGCTCCCGCCTGCGCATCCTGCCCGTCACCGAAAATCCACAGCGAATGCCCCCGTTCCAGAAGGATTTCTGCCAAGTCCACCCACTTTTTCAGCGGCCAGCGTTTCGTTCCATAGGAAGCGCCGGGGCATAGCGCGATCGGCTTGTTGTCTGGTGCGGCCTCCATTCCCGTGAATGCCAGGAATTGATCGCGCCGCACCATCGCTCCCGGCCATTCCAATCCCAGACCGTCATCCCGGACTCCCAACGGCTCCAGCGCTTGCAGGTATGCCAACGGCACACTGAAATCATCACCCAGGCGGTTGATCTTGGTCGCCACCAGGATTTGGCGGGCGAGGCGGTGCTTGTGGTAGACCAGCACCCGCTTGGCCCTCAGGTTCCGGCGTATCCTGAAACTACGCAGGCCGGTGTGAAGGTCCACGACCACGTCGTAGCGGCCCTTCAAGTCGGCCTGAATTCGCTTCATCTCGCGAGCTTCGTCCGCACTATCGAAAAGAATGAGATTTGACAGGTTGGGATTGCCGTCCAGTAGCTCCTGGTAGCGGCTGCGCGTCAACACGTCTATACGGGATTCGGGGAAATCCCGGCGTAGTGCGCGCAAAGCTGGAGTCATCAGCAGGATATCGCCCAGGGAACTCAGGCGAATGATCAGGAATGAGGAAAAAATCGGTTTCAAGCGCGTTAACTGGCTCCTTTTCCGCGGAAGACTTCAAAGATGGTGCGCAGGATGATGACCAGATCCAGCAGCGGCGACACGTTTTCCACGTAATAAAGGTCGTACTCGATATTATCATGGATCTGCTTGGCGCGGTCGGCGGAGATCTGCCACAAGCCGGTGATGCCGGGTTTGACTTTCAACCGTTCGCTCTGGATGGCGTCGTAATTTTCCACGATGAAGGGCATTTCCGGACGCGGCCCCACAATGGACATATCTCCGGCCAGAACGTTGAAAAACTGTGGCAACTCATCCAGACTGGTTTTGCGCAGGAAACGGCCAATGGGAGTAATACGCGGGTCGCGCGAATTTTCCGGCGTCAGAGCGTACTTGGGTGTGTTCACGTACATGGATCGGAATTTGTACATGGTGAACTTCCGGCCGTTCAAGCCCACGCGTTCCTGCTTAAAAAGTACCGGCCCCGGCGAACTCTTCTTCACTACGATGGCGACCACGATCATCAGAGGTCCCCAGAGCGCCAAGTTGGCCAGCGCCATGACGATGTCCATCCACCTCTTGGTGATTAACTTCCACCAGGTCAGATGGGTTTCCTTGACCGTCAAAAGCGGAATGCCATCCAGGGAACGCATGGAGATGTGCTGCATTTTATAATCATACAGATTGGGCATGTAGTTGAATTTCACCTTAATCTGCTCGCACTGGCGAATAATCTCAGCGATGCGCGTTTGCGACACCGACGGGAGGGAGATGAACAGCTCGTCGGCGCTGCACTGGCGCACGGCGTCTTTCAGTTGATCAAATCCTCCCAATACCGGCAGGCTGTAACGCACCTCATCGGATCGGGAGTCAACCATCCCACCCCATAACGCGGGATTATCATCCAGGAAACCCATCGGCAAAGTGCCCAGGCGCGGGGAACGCACGAAACGTTCCACGAGCATTTTGCCCGCTTCGCCGGCGCCATAGATGAGCGCCCGGCTGACGCCGATGCCCCGAACGTGAAGATATTGGAAGATTTTATAGACGATATATCGTTCGATATTCAGGAAAATCAACAAGCAGATTAAAGAGTAGGTGACAATCAAGCGGGAATAGGTGATATCCTTGAAATAAAATGAAGCCGTAAAAAGAATGGCGCCGGTATAGATAACAGCTTTGACGATCCCCTTGATCTCCTCAATGTTCATGATGGACATTGTGCGGCGATAAAGGCCCATTTTCTCGAAAATGAACAACAGAATTCCAGTCGTGATCAGAGAGAGACGCACATACTGGTCAAAGGGTTGGGGGCCTTTGCCCAGATTGAACTCGGCTAAGACCACGTGATAAATCCAGTACCCCGTCAACATGGAACCGCAAATAACGAGCACGTCTGCGATGAGTTGCAAAACGGTCGTTATTCTTGGTGTTATCCGCATAAGAGTATTTGCCCTGATGTCCATGAGCGAGGCTGACTTGCCGTTGATGGTGCTGTTTCCGTTTGATTTTACCGCAATATACTGATACTCAGCCACGATTCAATACCTCCCCTTGGGCGCTGGCGGTCTCCTGTAATGGTCTGATAACTGGCGCTTGCGGTGGCGGTTCCAGTGGAATATCACTCTCGAGACGCTCCGCAATATCAGCGACGGGATGCTTGGCCAACAATAGGTTATAGAGCAAATTATATCGGTCTGTGACTCGATCCCAGGAGTATTTGGTCCGGACGCGATCTTCGGCCGCCAACCGCAACGCCAAAACCTGCTCGGGGTGGTCTATCAAATGCTGGATCTGGACGGCTAAGTCCATTTCCTCATTCTGATGGTCGAAAGTTTGCCCGGAATCTCCTACGACTTCCAGATTGGCCGGGGTATTACGCACCAGAACGGCATTGCCGAAAGCCATTTGATCAAGCAGCACGGGCCGAGTGCCGTCTACGCCGCTGGCCAGTGCGAACAGATAGGCGTTACTGGAAATCTCCTGGTATTCCTCACCAAACAGGAAACCGGTAAAAATGACGCGATGACCCGCCCTCGCCTTAAGGGAGGCCTTGTACTCGTCGGAATAGGGCGCATCGCCGACGATGACCAGTTTCATGTCGGTTTCCACACGAGCGAAGGCTTCAATCAAGGTGTGCGCGCAGTTTTCCGGGACTAACCGCCCTACAAACAAAACGTAACGACGGCTTTCAAGTTTGAACCGCTGCAAAACATCGCTGCCCTCATGCCGCCGAATATTGGCTCCATAAGGGATAAACAGAGTCTGGATGCCGAACAGTTCGTGATAGCGACTCTGGATGACCTGGGCATCGGCGATAATCACATTGGCGGTAATGGTGGCCGCATGTTCACATAAGCGCAGGTAAGTTCGGGCAAAAGTTCCCCATTTATCCCGCTGCCAATCGGCGCCGTCAACGTTTACAATTACTTTCGCGCCGAAAAGACGCGGTAAAAACGCCAGCGGCGCATTGCCTACTCCACAAATATATACGATGTCATAACGCACGAAAAGCGCATGTATACAACAAATAAAAGTATGCACGATGGAATCGAGGTGTTTGGTGGGCAGAGTGGGTAATCTCACCAGCTTAACGCCCAGATAGCTGCCGCCTCGATATAGCACATAGGTGCTTCGATTGTAAACCGTAACCTCATGGCCGCGGCGCGCCAGCCGCTTGGCCAACTGTTCCACGAATGTCTCGAATCCGGAGTAGGAGGCGGGAATCCCCCTAATTCCCATAAAAGCAATTCTCATTTTCCGACCTGAAACCTTTTTGCGTTTACCCCCCGGCAAAGAAGGGGACGGTCAGCGAAGCTTCCACCAGAGCTTGAACAGCTCTTTGAACGCTTTGACAATGACGAACGGATTGGCCCCCGTTTGCGATCCGAATTGACGCGGATAGTGGTGTACCCCCACTTCGACGATGGAGCGCCCCGCTTTACGCGCCCGGGCGAACACTTCGGCATCAATCAACGCGCCCGCCGATTCCAATTCCATGGTGGCAATCACCTCCCGGCGAAACAGCTTAAAGGCGCAGTTGACGTCCCTTACCGGCAAACGAAAGAGCAGCTTCGTAAGGCTTGTCCACATGAACGAATTAAGCTTTCGCATGAAAGGGTCGCTGCGCTTGAGGCGATATCCGGTGACCACTTCGTATTTCTCGATTAACGGCCACAGTTTGGTAATCTCGCCTAAATCAAACTGCAAATCGCCGTCGGTGTAGAAGATGGTGTCCTTACTACTACCCCGGTACCCTGATTGCAGCGCCGCGCCATACCCTTGGTTTTGAGGATGATGGATCGCCCGCACCCTCGGGTTCTCACGCGCTAATTGGTCGGCAATATCTCCGGTTTTATCCCCGGAGCCGTCATTGACGATGATCACTTCATAATCATCGGTAACCATCTGGGCCGCCTTCAATGCCTCGCGGGTGGATCGCTCGACATTGGCTTCCTCATTATAACAAGGGAAAAAAATTGTTAAACTGCGTTGGGGCATAAGCGCCTCATTTGTTAAGTAAATGCAAGTTGGGATCGTTCATTCATTATATCATTCCCGATCTGCGGCAGGTGAGCTGCCACACACCGGCGAATTTCGGACTCAAAGCCACCCAAAGAAAAGGTCTCCTCCAGGCGTTTCCGGCCGGCTTCACCTAGCTGTTCGCGAAGCCTCGCATCTCGGGCTAACTCCAGCATGGTTTGAGCCAGTTCATTGGGATCATCGTGCGGCGCCAGCAAGCCGGTTTCACCATGCAGCACCATTTCCAGGGCGCCGCCATGCGCCGTAGCGATGACTGGTTTGCGCGCGGCCATCGCCTCCAAGACTACAGTGGGGAGAGGATCCGGGGAAGTGGACGGCAGCACGAAAACATCCAACGCTCGCATTAACCTGGGCACATCGGTGCGATGCGGCAGGATCTTCACCCGGTTTACCAAGTCCAAGCGTTTCACCTGACGGAGCAGATCCTCCACCAGATGTTCATATCCGGCAAACGTGCCGCCCACTATGGCAAAACGAGCGACCGGGCAAACATCGGCCACCAAGCGAGCGGATTCAAGAAAGTAAGGCTGACCCTTCCAAGGATGGATGCGTCCGATGACGCCATAGAGGATATTCTCCGGACCGGCGCCCATTTCCCGGCGCACGTACACGAAGTCATCCTCGCCATCGAATCGCGAGGGATCAAGTCCGTTATGGATAACACGGACAGGAGCGTCGCCTATTTTGGCATACCGTTGAAGCTGATCCTGCACCGGTCCGGACACCGCCACCACCTCCACGGCCTGACCCAGCACTTGCCGTGCAATGCGCTTTGCCAACCACTCGGGCGTTTGGATGATCTCGTGGATATGATACAGATTTGGGATTTTACGCCGCCGCGCCGCGCGTGCTCCGCTGATGACTGCGCCGGTGTTCGAATAAACCAGCTTTACGTCTTCTTCGCGAATCACTCGAGCCAAATCGTGGCTGTCGCGAAACAAGTTCCACAGAAATCCGGGTAATTTATCAGGTTTGAAATTAACGCGCCGCAGCACGCTATCACGCGTCATTAAAACTTGTACACCTTCACTGCGCAAAGCTTCCGCCAGCGGGCCATCTCCTGGCAGAGCGACGATGGGGCGTATGGTCTCTTTCAAGGCTCGCACGACCAGCAGCAGGATGTAATCGGCTCCGTACAATTCTGAATTGGAATGTACGAATAAGACCGCCGGCTTCACTTTTCCTCCATAACTAAATCGGAGGACTGGCGGCTGCGAATGATTTTTGCCGGATTGCCTCCCACAATGGAATATGGCGGTACCTCTTTGGTCACAACGGCTCCGGCTGCGATGATGGATCCCTTTCCGATAGTCACACCCGCCAGAATGACCGACCCGGAAGCCAGCCAGCAATCGTCCTCAATCACGATGCGCCGACGAGTCACCCCCTGCTGTCTCATGCTAATGTCGGTGCGTTCGAAATTATGGTTTTCAGCGAAGAGTGATACCCGCGGCCCCATCATCACTTCGCGTCCGATGGTGATGCCTCCGTAAGCCCCTAAGTAACAGTAGGCGCCAATGTTGGATCGGTCGCCGATCTCCAAACCCTCGCCCAGATCCCGGCCATAATAACCTGACGGTCGGATCATAGCGTAAGATCCCACGGTGACGTTATCTCCGAAGACCACACCGGATCGGGATAACCCCTGAATCTCGCATCCTCGCTCAGCCACAAAATTGCGTCCGAGACTAATATGCCCGCAGTTGCGCAATTTGGCGCCGCCGTTGATGAAAATCAACCCCCGCTTCTCTTTGAAAAGCGGGCGGTAAACCAGCCCTCTCAGGAATCCGGCGCCTAGCTTGAAGATCATGGCAACCAGATCAGTCGTATGCATGGATTCGTCTAAAATATAGAACGGATCGCGCTTCACCTTCTTGACGAGCTTCTGCAGAGCCGACATCATCAGACTGCGTTTTCGTCGGGAGGAGTTTTCTATCACTTTCCGGTAGACGCTGGCTTGAATTTCCGCTACATGTTCCATGGAGTGTGCTTGCGCCATCATCGCCTTGGCATTTCGACCCATGCGTTTCGCTTCGTCTGGGTGCTCCAGTAGATAACAAACCGCAGCGGCTAGGGCTTCGGGATCGTTCGGCGGGATGAGTAAGCCGTTTTCACCGTTGTGCACGACATCAGGTAAAGCCCCGACTCGAGTTACTATCGCTGGTTTGCCAAACGTCCCGGCAATATGCAATGGCCCGGATTGCGTGGCTTGTTTGTAGGGCAAAACGACTACTTCGGCCCGACTGAACAGCTCAGCGACCTCTTGATCTGGTATGGTATAGTTCCGAATCTCGTAATTCTGCGGGTTAATGATATGCGGGCGCAATTCAGATAAGGGCATGCGCCCTTCGCCCGCCAGGATGATGCGAGCCTGGGGTACTCGCGCCGTGATCAGGGGTTCAGCGGCGGCCAATACGTCCAGTCCTTTGTAGGAATCCCAGCGACCGAAGAAGAGCACATCTTTGTGACCATCCTTTACGGCGGCGCGGGAAGAATCGAAAAAGGAATAATAGCGAAATTCACCGTGCGGCACGGCATGAATCCGTTCTTGCGGGAAACCCGAATATTCTGAGAGAACCGGTCGCAAGCTTTCGCCCAGGACAATCAACCCATGCGAACGGCGTCGTATCTGATCACGCACTGCGTGCTTGAACTTGTGCAGCGAAATCTTTTCACTGGAATGCGGGATGGGATCGTGAACAGTCGTCACAAATTTGATACCGGGGCACAGGATAATTAATAACAGGCAGCGAAAATCGTACGATTCATTGAAGTGAACGATGTCTGGGCGGGTCAGACGGATCAGTCGCCGGGCTTTTACTACCGTGAACAACCCCAGGGGGTCCATCCCCTGCATGTGTGGTAGAGTGAAGAGTCGGACATTTTGATCCAGAATCTCGCGCAGACGATCCTCCTCCACGCAGCCGTCGCTGGCCGGGGCACCTGGGTTAACGCGAGGAAATATCGCGGTGACCTGGTGATTCCGAGCCAGGGCGTTGGCCAGGGGAATCGTCTGTTTGACGTACCAGTTTGAGTAGAAGAGAATGCGCATTTTAAGTAACGATTTCAAATAATCTCATCGTCGGATCTGGACCAACATATAGGGATTAAAGATGCCACCGCGCATTATTCTGGGCAGATGATTCACGTAAGCGGTTGCCAATCGTGCGATAGGGCTTAAAAATCCGGACTCAAATCGTCCGAAACCAAAATATCCGTTAAGGGGTAATGGTTCGAATTGGCGCGCTCCACCCGGTTTGCAGAACAACTCCCTGGTTTCCGGGTAGGAAAGCAAGTGATACTTCCCCCAGATGGGATGTACGTTGACCCCGGTACGGTTGAAAAAATTGATCCGCCAGCGGGCAATCTCGGGACTTGTGTCGTCTTGAGGGCCGTGTTGTATGTCAACCGGGAAGTTTTTATTGGGACATGAAATCAGGATACGCCCTTCCGGTTTGGTTACTCGCAGAATCTCATCGGCGTAATGCTGTCGCGCTCGCTTATAATCCGGCAGCAGCGTGCTGTTGCCGTCTGCGGTGCCGATATGTTCGATGACGCCAGTAGAATATACAGCGTCGAAAAATCCGTCGGGGAAGGGCAACCGCCCGCTGTCGCAGGCGAGAAAGCGGCCGCGATCGTTGCCCGCCTGCTGCCAAAACCGCGACAGGTTCGGTAAATCAATGCCGTAGGCGTCGTAGCCTTCGCGGATCAATTGCGATATACCGCGCCCTACGCCGCAACCCACATCCAACACGCGCCGGAACGGTTCCTGATCCAGCCAGGGATGAAGGTATTCGTTAAAAAACCGTTGCCCTGCTACAGATTGATCCTCGGCATACTCTTCGGTCGTAGAATCAATCCCGTAAAGATTTCGATTCAGAACAAATTCCAGATAGCCGTAGCGGTTGGGTTTATACGATTCGCCGCATCCAGTACAGCACAAATCAGTTTCGATTTCCAGCAGATCTTCGTAGCAGCCGGGGCAAACGAGTGTATTTGTCAGTGAATGGATTTTGTCCCTCAGAATCGCGGGCATAAACTCATCCTTTATAGGCCGCCATGAAGATGGCGGAAGGGAACAACGCTAATTTCAAAATTCGAGCCGCACGGCGCCGAATTTCAGTATCCGGCAGAAGCAAGATTAAATTTTCCAGAATTCGCACATAACCTAAGTAAACTGCGCCCTTGTGGGGTTTAAGGATTCGACGGAAAATACTCGGCATTCGTGCCGGTAAGACCAGCGCCGCGCCGACCTTGTTGAAACCGGCCTGGCAACAGATTCCCGCCAATTCGCCGAAAGTGTATTCACGTAAATGCATCCCCTCCGGCCGCCGGCAGCCGAATACGCTGGAAATATCGGCAGGACCGGCGCACTGGTGGGGAGTGCAAAAGATATACCGACCGCCGGGGGTCAGCAGTTTCCAGACACCCTTGAAGTGTTCCAGCACGTCGTCAGGGTGCAGATGTTCGATCACATTATCGGAAATAACCGCGTTATAAGAACTAGGCGTCTCGAACTGATCAAGGTGGATACCGTCCGAAATTCCCCAGGTAAGATTTGGATTTTCAACGGCGTGCGCCTGACCTCGTTCTCTGGTGACTTCCGTAGCGCGGCAAACAAAGCCTTGAGTTGCCAGCCAAGTGATCAGCCGGGCTTTTCCTGACCCCACCTCGTAAATTTTCTGCGGCGGTTCGCCTATCAAGGTCCGCCAAACTCGATTGCGATGAACCGATTGAGCTCCATCATCGGTCTGCGTCAGATGGTTCAACCAATCCAGCGTTCCATAGAGTTCGCTGTAGCACCGGTCAAAAACTTCCCAGCGATCTTCAGGGCGGGAGGCTTTCAATTGGAGGGTCAACCGTTTTTCCAGCTCCCAATGGTTCAGGATCATCGCCTCCGTTACCGGCGCCTCCGCGGGTATCGCGTAGGTTTGTTTGTAGCGGGTGATTAATTCCTGACCGCGCGGTTCAAGGCGAGTCATAAGTCGGCTCATCGTCCCTTTAAGGGCGCAATTCCTTTAAAATATACGGGTTTTTTATCGCAATCACAATAATTATTATCAGATAGCTGTTCCGATTGTTTCGCCTGCGGTAGCTGGGGATTCAGCCCTGCGATTTGGTAAGGATGAGTAAATGCTGTAAGATTTAGCCAAGAAAAGAACCTTCTCTTCCCAAATTTTACCCCCGGGGAATAGATCCAACAATTGTGTCCGAGTCAACAATTGTATCGAGAGCAGATCCGCGTAGGGATAGGCCGCCTTTTTCCACCGCTTTCCAACCGCAAGCTTGAGGTTTGGCGGAAGGTATTGAAAACATGGGAATTGCGCATGCGGTTCAAAAGGCAGGTAGTAATTAGGGGTCTGCACCCAATATCGCTGACCTACGCGCATAATCTCGTTTGCGAAGCGCTTCTGGGCTGAATAATCCCCCACGTGTTCAATCACCGAGTTGGAATGCACGACATCGAAGCTCTGGTCCTCGAAGGGAAAGTCGCCCCCGTCATAGGTTTCTGAGATTACATTGTCCTGATTTTCTCCCCCCTCTGAATAAAGATTTAAACATGTGACCTTGACCGGAATGGGGAAGTTTTGCCAGAAATACGGCTGCCCACCCACATCCAGGATTGAGGCATTTTCTTTCAGGTTCATCACACGAATAAACGCCCTTAATCGGCGCTCCCGATAATAAATAGAAGCCCTGCTGAAAAGCGGATAACGCTGAATAACATGATCCGGTAAAGAGACGCTGGCCTTCATGATACTTCGTGCAGTTGTTGTTCCTTGGATTGGAAGCGGCATATTTCCGTCGAGCATTTCCTCGGCAAATGAAACCAGACTTGCAAGCATTTCAGCGTGAAATAACCATAATAACGTCCCAGTATCATCGGCCAGGTCCAGGCGGGGCTGTGTCGCCGCGTCCAGGCCCAGAAGATGCGCAGGTTGCGCGACGATTTAATAGACGAAAGCGATTGTATGAATTTGCGCGGAGTGAACGGTTCCACACGCAACACCAGGCGTGTATCCAACCCGGAATTGCTAATCTTGTTATACACTCGGCTTCGCGGCCAGACCACCAGCTTAAATCCTGCCTTCTTGGCGCGCATGGTGAAGTCGCTGTCGCCGAAGTATTGAGGAAATTGATGGGCATCTACCCAGACGCCGCGCCGAAATACTTCACTGGGGATCAGAACGCTCATTCCCGGCAGCCATTCTACGTTCGTGGGATTCTCCCATCGGCCGTCATCCAAGTCGCCGCAACCCAGCATCCAGAATTTTCCTCGCGGCCAATCTACCTGACCGCCCATGGACCAGATTTTCCACGGTTCATCCGCCGACAATATCTTAGAAGCGATCAAGGCGTGGGGGTTTTTATTGGCTCCAGCTCGCAACTCTTCCAAGAATTGGGGATGTAGGATGACGTCATTGTTGAGGAGCAGGAT
The DNA here is from genome assembly GCA_020051775.1 of Calditrichota bacterium. Taxonomy (GTDB): domain Bacteria; phylum Electryoneota; class B3-LCP; order B3-LCP; family B3-LCP; genus JAGVQJ01. Next base: position 20,336 of record JAGVQJ010000038.1, read on the forward strand.
ATAATCAGCTCCCTGTTCCACAGCGTAACGCGCGCCGAGGTTTATGGCGCCCGACCACCACAGGTTGCCATCGCCGCGCAGCGTGGTCACCTCGGGAAGCTCGTGCCGGATGATTTCGCTCGACCCATCCGTCGAACCGTCATCCACAATGACGATGCAATCCCCGGGATGCAGGAATGAAAGTAAGGCACGCGTGACCGGAAGGGTGTGTTCGATGCCGTTGTGTACCGGGATGATGATGAAGGTCCGTTGACTCATCAGGCAATCCCTTCAAATTGATATATTTTTTCAGTGATCCCCAGCCCCACACCGAGCACAGCCACCCAGGAGACCGTTAAAAACGGCGACGCGACCAGGTTGTGCAGCATCATGCCGGCAATACTCACGGTGATACCTAACACTACGGCCTGATAAAGCGGGGTCTTGATCAATTTCCATTTCTTACGCGCGCGTAAGAAAAACGCACCTATTAACCATAGAAAAACCAGGGTGCCGGGCAATCCCATTTTCAACTGGGTAGCCAGATAACCATTATGTAAAAACGTGCCGCCGATCGTGTTTTCGTATTCGACGTTTCCGAAGATGATAGGACGGTAGGCTTTACCCAATCCGATGCCTAACAGCGGACTTTCACTGATTTTTTCCAGGGCGTATTTGGATTCCAAAAAGCGCATGAACAGCGTATCGTGCTGGAAGTTTCGCGGAGCGTGCAGGATGGAAATCGAGCGATTGATGACGGCTTCTTCGATGATTTTCGGATTCAATATCTTGGCCTGCAAGACAATCATGGTGGCCAGTAGTCCGCCGGTTAGCAGGAAGATCAGTCGGGGGTAGATGACGGTTTTGCGGCGCGCTAAAATCAACAATAGCAGGACCGCCATCAGGATCATCACCCAGAAGACTCTGGTAAAAGTCAGCACGATCCCCAAGGCCAAAACGGCGCCCATCAGTAGAACCAAGAGTCGCCCACGTTGCATGCCTTTCAAGATGTATACAGCGATGACTGTATTCAGCGCGAAGAGCATAATGCTGGAACCCGGGACCAGCACCCGGGTGACGTCTTTAAATTTGCCCTCCGTGGTCGCCAACATCTCCACGCGCCCCGCCACGATGCTGGTGCTGCTACCCATGATATATTGAAGGATCAGCAGAGTTGCCACCACACCGGCGATGAGTCCGGTGCCCAGCAGTAGCGATCGCAATTGCCGCTCGGTGCGGACATAATAAAATACCAGAAAGAAAAGCGCAATGTGGATGATCGCGCGCAACTCGATCCCCGCGGACATCGTGGATACCTGAAACCCAAAGGTGGAATAACAGAAGGAAAATATCCCGGCGAGGATAAACGCCAAAATAGGGTACCCCATAGGTTTGGGAATAATGGTTACTTCTTGGGTCACCCGCTTCAGCAACCTACCCAACAACAGAATTCCAATCAGAACATCGGAGAAATACAAGTCCCCAATCATTATGGGGATGGCAGGAAATTCTATCAGCTCGAAAACAGTGGAAGTGACAACCAGCAGCAATAGCACGAACGCTTCCATTCTGCCGCTGAGGAAGCTGAGGAGAACAATTCCCGTGAAAACGTATACGAAGGGATGGCTGAAGTCGGTTTGAGCGTTGCGTAGATAAAATACCAAGCCGAAAAACGCCAGACTTATGAAGATGGTCAGAGCGTAGACTCTGGGCTTGAGGGCCGGTACGCTGATTTCATTAAAACCCATAACGTTTCCCTGCATTACAGATACCCCAGACTTTCTAATTTCTCACGCACGCCATCTTCTTCGTCTTCCGTGTAAAATTCACGCTGCGCTGCCGGCGCCGTTTCGGTCGTATGCCGAGTCCCGCTTACAAGGGTTGGAATGAAGCGCGACAGCGGCTGTCCGTCAAAGTAACCGGGAATGGGAACGTCCAACCAGGCGAGGAGGGTTGCCGGAATGTCCAACAGACTGGCTTGTCCGTGGCCGGGCTGCACTTGCGCCCCGTGAAGCAGAAACATTCCTTTGCGTCGGTGACAAGCGACGCGGTAACGCGATGGTTCGAAGAGCTGATGCGTCCTGATGTTAAAATCCGATTGCACGCCTCCGGTGGCCGTTTGGATCACCAAATCCGGAGCCAGCGCATAGCGGCCATCTTGAAGATCGAAAATCTCCTCGCTGCGGTGGACGGCAATGACTTTAGGTTCAGTGCAGGTTAGCAGTGTGCGCCGTAAATCCTCGCGAATCTGCAGATATTGTTCCGGCGAGACGATTCCTTGGGGTTCCCGTCCTTGAAGATTTATGTAGATAGGCAGGTATTCTTCACCCACATTGCCGGCGTATGCCAGGGTGGACCCCCATTCCACACCCGATAGGTCGGCGCTGGATAAACCGCTCAGTTTGATCTTTTCGAGCGAGGCTTCCAGCCGATCGCCGCTCAATCCCAAATTCTTCATGCCCTTCAACAGGCGCCGACTTAGCGCAAAGCGAGCGCGTAAACTCCAGCTCAATCCCTCGCGGTCGGAGGCCTTTTTCGACTCAACCCGCAAGCTCAAAAATCCTTTAGAGCGCAGCCATTCATTCAGATGCCAGATCCCTTCCACCGGTCCGAAGCCATGATCGGACATGATGATGACCTTCCCCTCCGGTGCAGCCCAATCCAACATGCGTCCCAAGTAGGCGTCGAGGCGTAAAAAGTACTTTTCCAGGCGAGGCCGATAACCAAAAGGATCATGGCCAGGTTGGGAAAAGAGGGCATCCCAGAAAAAGTGCTGCAGTTCGTCCACATCCCTGGCCACGACGAAACAAGTCTGCGTTTCCTGATATTTTTGCAGGAGGTAATCCGTCATCCGTTCCAGGCTGATTTGGGCTGCATCCAGTTGATCCAGGATCATACCGCGCTGTTCGCTGTCTACCTCCCAGGATCGTCCCGCGGAATGCTTGAGAATCAGCGGATTCAACTTTGCCGCCAAATCTCCCGGATAGGTGAAGGCTGCTTCGTCATCGGGAGTCGGCAGTCCGGATACCATGGCTCCGTTGATAGTCCAAGCCGGATAGGTCAGCGGCACCTTAAGGGACAGCAAGGGTCCGCGCTCTTTCAGCAGATCGAAGATGGTGGGACGAGGCAACCAGGAGGCGTTCACTGCAGTGCGGCGATTGCTCCCCGGCATCCACGCCAAAAAGTCGTAGACGCCGTGGTGTTCCGGCTTCATGCCAGTCAAGAAGGAGGACCAGGCCGCGGCGGAATTGACCGGGACCACAGATTCCAAATCGCCCCACGCGCTGGTTTCACGCAGTTTTTTCAAGCGCGGCATGACCCCGGCGGCAATCATCCGATCCAGGATTTCCCAGCAACCGCCGTCAATGCCGAAAATTAAAGTCCGAGGCGAAGCATAACTCATGGACCCGCACCCACTGCCTGGTTGGAAAGATTGGGAAGGTATTCGATGAGACTGATCTGATTGGTAGGCGACCCGATGTCGTGCCCGTCAATAATCCGCGACGGGATGCCTTCGGCGCCTTCTCCGTCCCAGTAATTTTGGGTCGCCCAAATCGTGTCTGACTGCAATCCGTTGTTTCCGTCCACTTTGAAGATGGTCGCCGGCGCGTTAAGGAAATTATTATTCTGTACAAGCGGATAACAATAGCGCACATGAAGGTAGATGCATTGCACCGTCTGGCCGGTGAAATTATTATATCTCACCAAACCCGTGAAACCACTCTGGGCATCCAGACCGTAAGACCCTCCGGATACCAAGTTATATTCCACCAACGGCGCGGCGTACCAATCCGACCAGATTCCGGCCGTGCTCTGCATGATGACATTGCCATGAATAGTTGCCAGGCTGTTGGTTTTTACCGTGATCCCCTTAGTGGCCATGCGCAGCACTACATTGTGATCAAAATGCGGAGCGGCGTTGTCTGCCGTTAACCCCTGATCTCCATCGCGGACAATGCAATGTTCCAGCCAACCTGTAGCGCCGGCGGAAAAATAAGCTCCAGTAGTGCTGGGTTCATCAAATAGGCACTCGCGAGTTTCTGAGTACCCGCCGATGACCCGCAACGCCGTAGAGGCGCCCTGAATCATCATTCCTGTCAGCTCACAAGTTGAGACGGGCTGATCCAACCGGAGGCCCCCCCAATCGCCTCCGGATTGGAATTGCCCGTCTGTGAGTCTGAAGCGAATCGGATCATTGGGGACGCCATCCGCGCGAATGCTCCCATACACCGTGAATGTGAAATCACCGGCGATCTCCACCAACACTCCAGATTGGATGACCAGATCGGAAGAGGGTTCGATAATGACATTGCCGGTTAATTGATAAGCAGTGCCGGTGGTCCAGACCGCATCCCCCAGTGAACCACTCACTAACTGGGGAACAGCCAAGGTCAGGGCGCCGACGTTGGAGACTGCCGGGATATTGACCAAAACCGGGCGCGGACAGGCGTAATTGCTTAGAGCGGCATCAATAATATAAGATCCGGCGGCAATCCCTTCGAATCGAAAATGACCGGCAGAATCAGGATGTAGAGTAATTGCCGGGGTCTGAATTAATGGATTATATAACATGGGAGTGACGGGTGAAAACCCTACCGAGGAATATTCCTCGAGGATTTGTGCGAGAGTTTCATCTCCGGGAGCAGGAAATAGACGCACCATGCCTAAGGAGGCATTCGGCGCGCCTTCGATGAAGAGCATTCCCTCTACCGAATAGCTTTCCAATCCCGGCGAGGTGCTCGAGGTCTCGCAACCCGCGGCCATAAAGGCTGCGATCAGCGCCAGTATAATGAATATTTGCATGGGGGGAAGTTCATGTTCAATGGCAAGTTAATTTATCCTCTGGTTGAAATTATTACAAGGATTTTCTGCCATTATTTAACCCCTCCGGTACAAGATTTAAGGGATTTAATTAACTTTCAAGGGCTGGATTATATGGGTGGAGACTCAAGTAGGCATTCTATTAAGGGCAAAAAACGACTACTGAGCTTTCATTTGGGGCGAGCCCTATTACAAGCGTCTTTTTACTTGACATTTCACCTCCGGCGTGGATATATTATCGCTCGCATTGCAGCGGTTCCGCTTCTGTCTGGTTTTCCGGCTCGCAGTGCTCGCGGCATTGTGCTTACTCATTAATTCATTAACAGGATCGAAGCGAATGTCACAATCTGCTGAAGAGCCTCAAACCCAAGAGTTGGCCTCCAAACCGGTTCTGTTGGTTGCGGATGATGAGGAAATTATTCGCAACAGGCTGCGAGATATGGGATTGATGCTGGGATTTCAGTCTTACGCAGCAGGTGACGGAGTGGAGGCTATGGAGCTATTCACCGAGATCAATCCAGATATCGTAATTCTGGATATTTACATGCCTCGTATGAACGGGCTCACGGTGATGCAGCGCATTAAAGAAACGCGACCCGAATGCCCGGTCATCTTGATTACCGGATTTATGCATTTCGAACAATTAGTAAAGAAAAGTCAGATCAAACCGGATGGTTTCATTACCAAGCCCTTCAATCTGAATGCCGTCATCAATTCTTTGCTGAAACTTGTATTGAATCGAACCTAAACCGCCACCGAACCAGCGTATGGCGCAGATCGAACTATCCAGCTAATGGGGAAAGTCTCAAAGGGGGAATTGCAATGACAAATGCGGAAACTCATGATTCAGCCGAACCCCGGCTGAAGCTTCTGGTTGCGGATGACGAGGAGATAATTCGCCAACGACTGGTGGAATTGGGAAATAAATTGAATTTCGAGGTTACCGCGGCCGCGGATGGGTACGAAGCCTGGGAGCTGTTTCAGAAAAGCCCTCCTGATCTGGTCATCCTGGATATATACATGCCGCGCATGAACGGTATCCAGGTGCTGCATTACATCAAGGACGCCAACCCCGACTGTCCCGTTATCCTGATAACCGGGTTCCTGCAGTACGAACAATTAATTCAACGCGATCGCGTCAAACCGGACGGTTATATCATTAAACCCTTCCATTTTGAAAAGATCGCCAACTTGATGCTGCAATTGGTGGAGAAAAACCCATCTCTGGCAATTTAAAATCATAGACCGTTGTCGGAGCTTGGAGTCAATGCTGTGACTGTGCCTACAGAGGGATCGGCAAAGGATAGTTGATTCAAAGCCGGGTTGAAACCCGGCTTTTGTTATTGGCGCAGATGGACGGGTAAATATTTCCTGTATATTTATTAACAATGTTCTATATATCAGAATTGCGCATTTGGTCTTTGAATGAATTCACTTTTAAGTTATCCTTATGCAGGATTTTACTGGTCCATATTTCTGTTGTTTAATTTATTGTTAGAAACGATTGCTGTTAGAGCAATTTCAAGTTCCTAATTTGGAGTCATCATGGAAAACCTAAATTGGCCACCAAATGAGCGGCGGAAAGTATTGATCGCCGATGATGAACCTGCCATCCGTCAGTTTTTAATGAAACTAACCGAGGCCTTAGGTTATGTTGCCTATGCCGCCGTGGATGGTGTTGAAGCTTTGCGAATGTTTGAAATTGTTAAACCGGATTTGTTGGTGCTGGATATATACATGCCTCGTATGAATGGTCTGGCGGTCATGGCCAACATCCGGAACGTCGCTCCGGATTGCCCCATCATAATTATTACCGGTTTTTTACATTATGAACAAATCATACAGTCCACCAGTGGAATCGGGCCGGACGGCTACCTTATCAAGCCGATTAATAAAGCGCAAATGGCCAATTTAATGATGAAATTGTTGGAGCAACAAATTCCCGCCTGAGGCTTAGACTCACGGCGGGCATGTGCCCTATCAACGCAGAAGCGCTGGAAATCATCCAGCGCTTCTATCTATTTTAGGCGGTTTGCAGTTTCTATCCAACGGCTGCCGCCAGACAGGCGGCTAGAATTTTTTCTTCCCCGGGGAATACGGTGCGCATGTCCAATATCACGACACCGCCTTCGATACGGCTGAATACCGGCGGATCTCCCCGGCGTAGACGATTGCTGAGCTCATCGGAAGATGCTTCCGGGGATATTACCTGTAAAACATAACTAGGAAGATTGCGCCCCGGTAGACTGCCAGATCCCATTTCGGTTTCGCCGGAAACCACGCTGAGGTTTAGTCGGTCGCCGACCAATTTTGACACGCGCTTTTTCAGGTTGAGGGCCCGTTGTCGCACCGACGCCTGAGTATCGGTAATCATTCTAAAGACAGGGTGTGTTTGTGGCAATTTCTCTGGTTCGAGGAATAGCTTTAGAGTCGCTTCCGCCGCCGCATAAGTCATTTTATCGCAACGCAGCGCTCGAGTCAGCGGATTGCGCTTGATGAGTTCCACTATGGCGCGCTTCCCCACAATGATCCCGCATTGCGGTCCGCCCAGCATCTTGTCACCCGAAAAACACCCCACATCTATTCCAGCTTTGACCGAATCCTGCACCAGCGGTTCTTCGGGGAGTCCATAGGTTTTCAGATCCAGCAACGCTCCGGAACCAATGTCGTCCATCACCGGGATGCTTTTCCTTCGGCCCAGCTCCACCATCTCCTCGACCGGCACTTCCGAAGTGAATCCGGTGATGTGATAATTGGAGGTATGTACTCGCAAAAGTAACGCGGTGTTTTCGGTAATGGCATTTTCGTAATCGCGCAGATGGGTGCGATTGGTTGTACCCACCTCCACTAATTTGCAACCGGAACGCGCCATGACGTCAGGGATGCGAAACGCTCCTCCGATTTCCACCAATTGGCCCCGGCTGACGATTACTTCGCGACCGGCTGCCAGAGTGTTCAGGATCAGCATGGTAGCGGCGGCGTTGTTGTTGACGATCATACCCGCTTCAGCCCCTGTCAAGTGCGAGAGCAACCTGTCGGTATGCAGATGGCGATCACCGCGCCGTCCGGTATCTCGATTGATAGCCAGTGTGGAATATCCTTGCAGGGCCAGATCTACCGCCTGGCGCGCTGCCGGAGCCAATGGTGCTCGCCCCAGCGCCGTGTGCAGGATGACGCCCGCCGCGTTGATCGCTCGACCCACCGAAGGCGCCACCGACCGCCGGATCAAATCCAAAGAACGGTTGATGATGAACGCTTCGTCCGCCTGCAGGGACGCCAAACCCTCTTCCGGTATGTCCAGGATCGTTTTGCGCACGGTTTCCAGTTCCCGCCGCACCAAGTCGTTGACGAACAGGGTGGGATGGGTTTCCCGCAGCACCCGGATTTCGGGATGATTCAGTAACGCGGGCATTCCGGGTAGGTTGTCCAGAAGCTGTTGACGTGGAGTTTTTACCTTCGGCATGAAACTTCTCTTCGGATTGATCAAATGAAATTGACGTGAATCCCAATATACTCATTTTCCTTGTCTTTGTCAAGCCTGGATGAGTAATTAGTTTTCAAATTCGTGTCTTCAGGTTACCAAAACAAAGGGGCGACCCACCGGATCGCCCCTTGTACTATCATCCGCAAACTCGCGAAGCAGTTTGCGTAAAGAGCAGCGCAGCTACTTCATGAGTACCATCTTACCCGTGGCGGAATAGGACCCGGCTTGCAGGGTGTACAGATACACGCCTGATGACAAATTCGATCCGTCGAAGGTCACCTGGTGCTGGCCGGCTTCACGCAGGCCGTTGACCAGGGTGGCGACCAGGCGGCCCTGCACGTCGAAGACATTCAAGGTCACTTTGGCCACTTCCGGCAGAGAGAAGCTTAACATAGTAGCCGGATTGAAGGGGTTGGGGTAAGCTGCCTTCACCGAAAACGCATCGGGCAGGGGAGTTACAGAAGTCATGGTGTTGGGTTCCCCAAGTCCGGCTAAGGTGGTAGAAGGGTTATCATCAATCCAAATGGCTCCCAGGAGAAACGTGTCCGAGGGAGCAGTTTGCGCGAGTGCCAGGGTGGATAGGCAGCTTAGTATTATCGCGAAAGTAATTAGGGATAGAATACGCATGATAACCTCCACTTAGCGGATTAAGACCAATTTTAGAGTTGTCTGATATGTCGGACCGGTTAATTTGGCAATGTAGATGCCGGAAGAGCAATTTAGGCCCGTGGCGGATCGGCCGTCCCAGAAAAGCATCTGTTGCCCGTAGTCGAGTGAGAAATTGCGAATTTCATCACCCTGTAAATTATATATGTGGATGTGATTACTTTTTAAACTTGGAATTGATAACTCTAAGGCGACTTGGCTGTTGAATGGATTGGGATGGGCTCTTAGCAAAACCTGATCAGAAGGAAGAGCGGGATTTTTTTGCGGTAGAATCCCGGATTGATGCAGGCCGTCATCACCAAGAATCACATGCAACCGACCATTGCCACTGTAATGGGGTTCGCTGGTAGCCATATCCTCGATTCCATCTCCATTTATATCACCGATCCCTGCGCCAATTTTACCCAGTTCCTGATTCCAGTTCCCCTGATAATAATATGCGTCATAAATGGTATCCTGGCCCGTTCCATTTAGGTAGATATAAACGATCCCACCAAATGCCGGTTCTCCATCCATGAGATCCTGCTGCCCGTCTCCATTGAGGTCGGCATGAAACAGATGTGTGCCAATTCCAGGGTACCCGGTATCACCCAAAAAAATATGATCCGGCTGCCCGGTCATGTTAGGCAAAACATTGAATTCCCAGATTGAACCATGGTAATCCGGATTATAAAAAACTCTATTCCCAGCGAAAATATCCATCTGCCCGTCGCCATTCCAATCCAGCGTCGTCAACGATTCACCCAGAACGGAGCCTGTCAGTCCATAAATGACTAAATGCGGAATAGTATCCGGAGGATTTCCGCCGTAATAGATTGCCACAACCCCCGCATCAGGTTCCCCATTAGGACCATGGCAACCAGGTCCACTCATAACCCAATCGGCGTAACCATCTCCATTTACATCTCCCAGCCCTTCAATAAAATTTCCTATCCAATTTAGGGTACTATTGGAACGGATAATGAGATCCGGGATAGAGTCCAAAGCAAGCCCCCCATAGTAAATGTAGATGGCTCCATAACCGATCGGATTGGTATATTGCGGGTCAGTTATGGCAAAATCAACATGGCCATCTCCATTGATGTCTCCCAATCCCGCGCCACTGAAGCCGAAGAAGTCCGAGTACTGCGCAGATTCCCAGGTAAACGTCATGGCAGGAGTAGTATCTAATAAAGGCCCTCCGTAGTAAAGATAAGCATACTCGATCAATGGTGGTACATCCTGACGACTGCCTGCGGCGATGAAATCCGGATAACCGTCTTCGTTCACATCGCCTATACTAAACAGGGGTAATCCGAACCATTGCAGGGTAGAATCCGGCATGGGAATGACCATTTGGGGCACGGTGTCCGGCTGGCTTCCGCCATAATACACATAGAGATTTCCAGAATAATACCCGAGTGTGCCGGAAGCGACAAAGTCATCATAACCATCCTGATTTATATCTCCCAATGGGGCAAGCCCCATTCCTAACCCAGTGCTGTCGGTGTCGCCGGTGTCAATCCACCAGGCGGTCAGGGGCTGCACCTGGGCGGCGGCGGGGGCAGCGGTCAGTAAGAACAACAAGGCGGCTAAGGCCATGTATTGGCAGGTCGGTTTCATGGGAGGTCTCCGTTGAAGAGTC
>JAGVQJ010000160.1 GCA_020051775.1 Calditrichota bacterium
AAGATACGACCATGTGCGGTTTAGGCCAGACGGCTTCCAATCCAGTGCTTTCCACACTGAAGTATTTCCGTGAAGAGTACATCGAACATATCATGGCGCGGAAATGTCGCGCTGGAGTTTGCAAAGACCTGGTCGGTGCGCCCTGCCAATCAACCTGCCCCATCGGCACTGAAGCTTGGCGCTATGTCGCTCACATCGCGAAAGGTGAATACGAGCAGGCTTACCTCGCCATTCGTGAAACCAATCCCTTCCCCTCGATCTGCTCCCGAGTTTGCGATCATCCGTGCGAATTCCGCTGCAAGCTGGGTACTACCGGCGCTCGCCCCGTTGCCATTCGGATGCTTAAGCGATTTGTGACGGATAATATAGATCCTTCGATATACAAACCCGCCAAACGCGCAGCGAAGAAAAAAGAAAAGGTGGCCGTAATCGGCGCCGGTCCGGCGGGCTTAACCGCTGCCCATTATCTTTCGTTGCAAGGATATCCGGTTACCGTCTTCGAATCAGCCTCCAAGGCTGGTGGAATGATGTACAGTTGCATCCCGGAATATCGCCTGCCGCGCCAGGTATTGGACAAGGAAATTGCTGCCATCATCGATAAAAACGTGACTCTGAAATGCAACCAAACCCTAGGCAAAGACTTCACGATCGGCAAGCTCTTCGATTCCGGCTTTAAGGCCGTATTCGTAGCCTTGGGGGCGCAAAAAGGCAAGCGCTTGTACTTGGACGGTGAAGATTCCAAGGGCGTATTTCCCTCCATCGAATTCTTGAAGGCCTACACTCAGGAAGGGAAGCACCTGGCTCATGGCCGCGTGGCGGTCGTTGGCGGGGGTAATTCGGCAGTGGATGCCGCACGCACTGCTGTGCGCCAGGAAGGCGTCCAGGGAGTTACCCTCCTTTATCGCCGCACCCGCGAAGAGATGCCGGCCTTCGAAGAAGAGATCGAAGCCGCCCTCGAAGAGGGGATCAAACTGGAAACGTTGGTGATTCCCAACAAAATCCTGCGCGAAAATGGATCCTTGGTGGGAATCCAATGTATTCGGGCGGCTTTGGGCGAGGTGGACTATGACGGACGCCACAAACCCAAACCGATCCCTGGCAGCGAATTTATGCTGCCCCTGGATACTCTTATCGTTGCCATCAGCGAACAACCTGATGTCAATTCCATCTCGCCGACCGGCGAGCCGGAATTGAAAATTCGCGAGGACGGCACCTTAGAAGTGGATAAAGACACCGAATGTTGCAGTCGTCCAGGGGTATTTGCCGGAGGCGACGTGGTAACCGGTCCCAATACGGTGGTGGACGCTATCGCTGCCGGCAAGAAAGCTGCCGTGATGATCAACCGTTATCTGCGCCAGGATGAGTTGCAACAACGGGAAGATCCGCGCATCCCGGATAAATATATCGAGCCGCTTTTCATGAGCGATGAGGAGATGGCTGAAATCGCTCGCGCCGAAGCTCCCCGAGTTCCCCCGCAATTGCGCCGGCGCAGCTTTGAAGAGGTGGAAACCGCGCTTTCGCAAGCGGATGCCCGCCGCGAAGCGGCTCGCTGCCTGCGTTGTGATCTGGAATTCACCCAGTGCCCTAAAAAGGAAATTGAACCTGCTCTCGTCGAGGTGAGATAGCTATGATCAATTTAACGATAAACGGATTACCCGTATCGGTCGAAGAAAAAACCACCCTGCTGGAAGCGGCGAAATTCCTGGGATTCCCCATTCCCACATTGTGTCACATGGAAGGGTTAACGCCGTATGGAGCCTGCCGCCTCTGCGTTGTGGAAATCGGCGAGGGCTCCAAAGCCAAACTGGTCACTTCCTGCACTTATCCGGTCGAAGAGGGCCTGAAGGTTCGCACCGCCTCCAGCCGAGTGATCAAATCGCGCAAGATGATTCTGGAATTGTACCTGGCTTCCTGTCCGCAGTCCAAGGTTATCCAGGATTTGGCTTCAGCGCACGAAGTACGGCAGCAGCGTTTTCGGCAAGAGCATGAGGACTGCATCCTCTGCGGATTGTGCGTACGCATGTGCAATGAACAGATGATGGCCGGGGCCATCGGTTTTCGCGGCCGGGGTGAAAATCGCACTCTGGGCACGCCCTTCGATGTTAAATCGGAAGTTTGCCGACAATGCGGCGGCTGCATATATGTCTGTCCCGCTTGTCAACTCCGGTGTACGTACTCAGAACCGAACAAAGCCATTTGCGGGGGTTGCGCCAATCTCGCTCCCCCCTGCGTGGAAAAAGAACCGTTTGACGATATGATGTGCTACATGTCGCCGTGTGTTGCCTGCGAAATTAAAAAAGAATAGCTTAGAGATATAGGAGATCAACATGTCCCATTCGCTTTCGAGAATAAACACCTCGGCCGCGACATTGACCAAGAACCGCACCGAAGGATCCATCACTCCGTCGTCGGGTATGTGCGTCACCTGCGTGGACGGATGTATCGGTATGTGCGAAATTGGCAAGTCCGCTTTCCGGGGCCATGAAGTCATCTACCCGCAGCCGTTCGGTGTTATCACTACTGCGGCGGAAAAAGTTTACCCAGTAGACTATTCGCATTTCAACATCATGGGTACTGCCGTCGGTGCGCATGGCATTGAAGCTGACAGCGATAAGGCCATCTTCCCGGCCGTCAACCTTGAAGTCCATTTCGGCCATGATAAGGGGATTAAGTTTCGCTACCCCTTTATGATTCCAGGGATCGGTTCGACCAACATCGCCAAGAACAATTGGGAAGGTCTGGCCATCGGCACCGCCATAGCGGGCACCGGTCTGACCATCGGCGAAAACGTCGTGGGAATGGACCCCGAAAGTGTGATCAAGAACGGTCATGTGGTGGATACAGTGGACCTGAAGCGCCGCGTCAAGCTCTTCAAAGATCATCATCGCGACGGTTGGGGCGCCATCATCGTGCAGGCCAACGTGGAAGACACCCGCCTGGGAACTTTGGAATATGCCATCGAAAAGCTGGGCGCTCATATCGTGGAATTAAAGTGGGGACAGGGAGCCAAGGATATCGGCGGCGAAGTCAAGATTACGAGTCTGCAGAAGGCACAGCTCCTTTATCAGCGCGGTTATGTAGTGTTGCCTAACCCCATGGATGAAGTGGTCATCAAGGCGTTCGAGCGCGGCGCTTTTAAAGAATTCGAGCGTCATTCAAGAGTGGGCATGGTTACCGAAGAGGACTTTGAACGCCGCGTGGATGACCTGCGTAAAGCTGGAGCCAAATACATCTTTTTGAAGACCGGCGCTTATCGCCCCGCCGATTTGGCTCGCGCCGTCGCCTTCAGTTCCAAGTATGGCATTGATCTGCTGACCGTGGATGGCGCCGGCGGTGGAACGGGGATGAGTCCCTGGCGCATGATGAATGAATGGGGCGTGCCACCCGTCGAACTACACTCTCTGCTTTATCAATATGCCAAACGGTTGGCCGATAAAGGCAAACACATCCCGGCGTTGGCTGTGGCCGGCGGCTTCACTTTCGAAGATGCTATTTTCAAGGGTCTGGCTATGGGTGCGCCTTTCGTTAAATTAGTCGGAATGGCTCGTGCTCCCATTGCCGCCGCGATGGTTGGCAAGACCATTGGCCGCGCTATTGCCGATGGGCAACTTCCTGTCTACGTGGAACGCTTTGGCACTACGAAGGATGAGATCTTCGTCACCGCCGCTCACTTACGCCACGAGCTGGGTGAGGAGGAATACGACCACATTCCCACCGGGGCGTTGGGTTTGTACACCTATTATGAGCGTTTGGCTCAGGGTCTGCGCCAGTTGATGGCCGGTAGCCGCAAGTTCAATGTGGGCTTGATTACCCGCGACGATCTGGCTTCACTTACTCACGAAGCCTCCGATATCAGCGGCATCCAGTACATCATGGATGCAGATAAAGCGGAAGTTGATAGCATCTTGAAGTGCTAAAAAGAACTCCGCCGGCCATTTTAGCGATATCGTGCCGCCGGCCGGCTTCCGTCTTCTGACGGAATTTGAGGGGCGGTGCGAAGCTGTTTGAAGGGGTTCATGCAGCAATTACCCCGGTCATCCAGTAGGGAGGCCGGGGTATATTATTGGTTAGCCGCCGCAGACTCTGCGAAAACTTTCTCCAACTTTTCTCCCTCAAATTCAGTAATATTCCTCTACAAACCCCTATTCAAAGGAGAGCCGACAATGGATGAAAAACTAATGAAGAAATGGCAGGAAGCTGCCACCCCCGGCCAAGAGCATCAAATTCTGGAATCGCTGGTGGGGAATTGGCAGGTCAGCGCCAAGATGTGGATGGATGGACCGCAAGAGCCTCCCCTGGAATCCTCTGGGACGGCCAGTTTGAAATGGATCCTGGACAGGCACTTTGTCGAGGAAGAATTTTCCGGCCAGATGATGGGACGGCCCTTCATCGGTAAAGGCGTGTATGGATATGAAAATTTTACCAAGCGCTACCAATTCGTCTGGTTGGACAATGGCAGTACGGGAATATTTACCGGTAATGGCACTTACGATGAGAAAGTAAAAGCCCTCATCTTTTCCGCCAAAATGAATGACCCGGTCAAAGACGTGCGCGATAAGCCCATCGCCTGTGTGATTCGCATCGCCAGCCGGGACAAACATACCTTCGAAATGTATGATTCGCCCAAACCTGACGCGAAGTTTAAAACGGGCGAAATCACCTACATCAGGAAATAAATATTCCATCCTAACGAAGCCCTTGCCGCTATAACGGTGAGGGCTTCGTTTCTGGATGGTCAATAAACCAAGATTCCAACATTTTACCTAAAATTTCAGTAATATTCCTTGACAATCCACTCTTGAAACTGTATATTTGTGCACGTGCATTTATGTTCACTTATAAAAATAATCAAAGGAGAAAACCATGTCTCTACTATGGATCAATCGAGTTGTAGTCATCCTTTTCATCGCAGGCTTCCTTACTGCTGGCAATCTCCAGGCTCAGGATCAGCCCCCGATGGATCCTAAAATGCAGGAGATGATGAAGAAGTGGGAAGAAGCCGGCACACCCGGCGCACCCCACAAAATCCTGAACGACTTAGTCGGTTCCTGGAATGTTAGTTCTAAGTGGTGGATGGAAGGCCCTGAGGGGCCGCCGATGGAGTCAAAAGGCACGGCTGAAGTTAAATGGGTCTTGGGCGGCCGCTTTATCGAAGAGAGATTTTCCGGTGAAATGATGGGGAAACCCTTCGAGGGATTCGGTTACAGTGGCTACGACAATTTCAATAAACAGTACCAGTTCATCTGGATGGATAATTCCAGCACCGCTATTTTCCCGGGAGAAGGCTCTTACGATGCGAAAACAAAGGCTTTGATATATCCGGTCAAAATGGATGATCCAGGAACCGGCGAGAAGGACAAGCCGGGTCTCTTTGTTTATCAAATCATCAACCCCGATAAGCACATCCTCGAAATGTACGACGGTGATAAAATCAATCCCAAGATGCGAACTGCTGAGATGATTTACATCAAGAAATAATCATACCAATCAGCAATATAGCCGCTTCAGAAAAGGAAGCGGCTTTTTTATTAGCGCAATTCTTCACATGAAAAATAACCGTAAAAATTCTTGCAATTTAAGGTTCCAATTTGTAACTTATTTGTGAGGTGGAGACTCAATAACAAATACCCGCGAATACAGTACCCGTTTAATCAACTCGGTGCGCCCGCCCCCCGGATCCGATAGCGTTCGTGTTTTCAGAATTTCTAACTACGGACGATTAACTTAGCATCGTGAGCGCTATGGATTCCTATGGCCTGCTAATTGACTTCAGCGCCTGCATCGGCTGCAAAGCTTGTATGAAGGCATGCAAGGAAGCCAACAATCTCCCCGGTGATCCCGGTGATCACCTTTCCTACTCCGATTACACAGTAGTTAAGCAACAGGGCGACGTGTTTTATCGGCAGATGTGCATGCACTGCCTGACACCGACATGCGTTTCGGTCTGTCCTGTTGGTGCTATGGCGAAAAGCCCCGAAGGCGCCATCACCTATGACGGCAGCAAATGTTTCGGTTGCCGCTATTGCATGGTCGCTTGCCCCTTTAGCATCCCCAAATACGAATGGAATAAAGCGGTGCCCGTGGTGCGCAAGTGCATCCTGTGTTACAGCCGCATCAAAGAGGGGAAGGAACCCGCCTGCGCCTGGGTCTGTCCGATGGGGGCAACTCGTTTCGGGAAGCGAGATCGTCTGTTGGAAATAGCCCATACCCGCATAGCCCGATGGCCGGATCGCTACATTGATCACGTTTTCGGCGAACAAGAGGTCGGAGGGACTTCGGTACTCATGATCTCGCCGATCGCCTTCAGTGATATTGGCATGCGCAATACATTACCCAATGAACCTCTGCCTAATCTCACCTGGACCATCCTGCGCAAGATCCCCAACATTGTCATCACCGGCGGCATTGTGGTGGGCGGAGTCTGGTGGGTGATCAACCGCCGCATGGAGTTGGAAAAGGAGAATAGTAATGGGAAGGAAGGGAAAGTTGAAAAATAAACTTTTCCTGTTCCTGCCCATCAGCCTGATGGCTTTGCTGGGGCTATTCCTTACTTTCAAGCGCTTTTATTACGGCTTGGGTTCGGTTACGAATTTATCCGACGCCTTTCCCTGGGGCTTGTGGGTGGGATTCGATGTGGTCTGCGGTGTGGCCTTGGCCGCCGGAGGTTTCATTCTGACGGCTATCGTTTACCTCTTCAACGCCGAACGCTACAAACCGGTGCTGCGTCCCGCCATTCTGACGGCCTTTTTGGGCTATATTCTGGTGGCTGTGGGGTTGCTTTTCGACCTGGGTAAGCCCTGGAATATATGGCACCCCATGGTCATGTACAACCCGCACTCGGTGATGTTTGAGGTCGCCTGGTGCGTCATCTTGTACCTCTCGGTATTGGCGCTGGAATTCGGCTCGATTGTAGCTGAAGCCCTCAAGTGGAAGAAAGTTGTAAACATATTTCACGCCGTGGCCGTACCGCTGGTGCTCACAGGAGTGCTATTATCCACCTTGCATCAGTCTTCGCTGGGTTCGTTGTTTCTGATCGTGCCCCAGAAACTGCACCCGCTATGGTATTCATCATTGCTGCCGTTACACTTTTTCCTTTCGGCAGTGGCAGTAGGTTTTGCCACCGTGATTCTGGAATCCTACACCTCCTCGAAATTCCTGAAACGAGGGCTGGAACTGGATTTATTGGTAGATCTGGGGCGTTTCCTCTGGTTTGCCTTGGTAGTGCATCTGACGGTGCGTTGGCAGGATCTTTTCGTCAGCGGCGCACTCGCCAACTACCGACCGGGTTCTTTGGAGGCCATCGCTTTCAACTTGGAAATGGCGTTATTGATCGGGGCTGTGGTACTGCTGACCATTCGACGTACTCACCGGAGCAAACTGGGATTGTTCTTCGCAGCTATGTTCGCCCTCTTCGGGGTCATCGTCAATCGCTTGAATGTCAGCATTGTAGGAATGCTTTCCGACACCCAAAGCGGGTATTTCCCGGCCTTCAGTGAAATTATCATCACTGCTTTCTTAGCGATGATGGGATTTGTGGCGTTCTTTACTTGCGTTCACTTCCTGCCCATTTTCCCGCAGGAAGACCAT
Organism: Calditrichota bacterium; assembly: GCA_020051775.1. Classification (GTDB taxonomy): domain Bacteria; phylum Electryoneota; class B3-LCP; order B3-LCP; family B3-LCP; genus JAGVQJ01. Next base: position 7,588 of record JAGVQJ010000160.1, read on the forward strand.
AACGCCAAAGCAGAATTAAAAGTTCAACTATCAGCCTGAAACGCATCCGGAGGATTAACTTTATGAAGCGTCTGGCCATTGCCGCCCTACTGCTGATCGGGCTGGTATCATTGGGCCTCAGCGCCATCGAGCCTGAGAAAGTCTTGGAACCCGAAGACCGCCGTTTGCGCAAAGCGCCCGAAACCAAGACCTACTTTACGGATTATGAAAACGGCACTATCGTCAACTTCAGCCACAAGGTTCATGCCGAGGGTTATGGCCTGGAATGCATCGCTTGCCACCATGTAGAGGCGTGCAGCGACTGCCACCGCCAGGAAGTCCAAGACATGCACGTGGAAGAAGCCAAAGTCGCGCTGCATAAAAATTGTCTGGGGTGCCATCGCGAAATTGAATCCGGACCCCGCAAATGCGCTGAGTGCCATCACAAGTAACGGTTAAAAAGGACCGTCACCGCCCCGAACGCTGATGACCCGCTAAATTGTCATCAGACAAGATCCCCGATTCCCGCATCCTTAGGGTTTTGGGGATTTTTATGGTTGTAATTCCCGAAATCGGAAGGTGATAAGGTAAAAATTTGCTTGTTAAATCCACTTTTTATTATTATATTGCAACTATTTCAAATTGAAATTATTTCAATCACGTATCATTAAATGATCGTATATCTCTAAATCTGAATATTGACCGGAGATCCTGATGGATTCACTTGAGGAAAAAGCCCGTGCCCTGACCGACCTCTTCACTCAGTTGATGAGGAGGTTTCAGATGCAGGAGAGCGAGTTTTTTCGGTCGCTGGAATCGGAACTCAGTCTCCAGGAATTGAAGGTTATTTTTTTCTTGAACAGAGGCCAACCCAGCATCATGCGCGAAATTGCCGACTGCCTGAATCTTTCCGTCAGCACCATGACGCGCTTGATTGACCGCCTGGTGAGTAAGGACCTGGTCACGCGCCGGCGCCCAGAAGATGATCGGCGTATCGTTAATGTGGAATTAACAGCGAAGGGTCGCGAAGTGACCAATTGGCAAGACCAGAAACACATGCAGCTCTGCCGCGTCATCTTGCGCGCCTTGAGTGAAACCGACCAACAACAATTGCTTGATCTGTTGCACCGGGTGATTGAGAATGATCGAGCCATACAAACTGAAACACATAAGCATTAATAGCCTCCATTGAAGTTTGCGGAGACTTCAAAACCCATGCTCGGAAGCGCCATGAAATCTGTTACCTCAGGGATCACTTTGCTGGCCATTATCGGTATTTTCCTGCCGCTGAATGCCTTGGCCCAAACCTCTGCCGCCGATTCGTTGGAACTCAGCTTTGCCCATGCTCTGGAGCAGGCCGATGAGAACAACGCTCAAATCCAAGCGGCGTTAATGAACTTGGAAAAAGCCGATGCACAAATCGGTGAGGCCTGGTCGGCGGCTCTGCCTTCCTTAAGCGCCGCGGGAACCTACTCGCGAAATTTCATCGTGCCAGAAATTTTAGTTGAGATGCCGGGGCAGGATCCGGTCAAATTTCGCTTCACGCAAGACAATGTTTGGGCGGGCCAAGTTACCCTGAATCAAACGCTGTATGCTGCCGGGCGCGTGGGTCAGGCTCTGAAAATTGCCCAGCTCTACCGCCAGGCGACGGAAGAGCAAGTGGCCTTGAGCCGTTCTGAAGTTAAGCTGCTGGTGACGCAGCTTTATTTCGGCGCAGTGCTCGCCCAGGAAGGTGAGACAATTGCACGGCAAACTTATGAGCAGATGAAAGATCATCTTAAGCAGGTCGAAGCCATGCGCCGTGAAGGCATGGTCTCCGATTACGACGTGATCCGCAGTCAGGTGCAAGTGTCGAATTTCTACCCCCAGGTCCTGGCCGCTGAATCAAACCGTACCGTGACTTACGAAGCGCTTTCCATCGCTTTGGGATTACCTCGCGCTCAGCCGTTGAACTTGACTGACGGCATGGACACCTATGACGTTCCCGATTTGCCGACTACTGACCTGTTCAACATCGCCCTGCAGCGCCGTTCCGAGTTGAAGCAACTCGATCTACAGAGTCGCATTCAGCAACGATTGATCACCATTGAGCAGCATGGTGTGATCTGGCCCAACCTGGCTTTAACGGGTGGGTTTAGCGCCAATGCGCAAGCGCCCGATTTCAACTTTAAAGATTACTACTGGTCACAGAATTTGTACGCGGGATTAGCGTTGTCCATTCCGATCTTTGATGGATTCAAAGCCAAATATCGTACTCAACAGGTGCGGGCCGACCTCAAGAACCTTGAGATTCAGCGAGACCAACTCCAGAAGGGTATCAACCTGGAAATCATCCAGGCTCGAGACAAGTTCAATCAGGCGCAGAAAAATCTAATTGCTCAAAGTGAAGGTGTGCGGCTGGCGCAAAAGGGATTAGACATTGCCAATGTGCAATACGCCAATGGTTTAACTACCCAATTGGACGTCATGGACGCTCAAATTGCCCTGAACCAAGCACAGATCAATCTTCTCGTCGCTCATTATGACCAGATCACGGCTCAGGCGCAGTTGGAAAACGCCATTGGCGCGCCATAACTTAAAAGAAGCAAAATTTCCAAGTGATAACATAGCTTTAAACTTTGAGACGGGAAATGCCATGAAGAGTATGAGAATTTTATTCATCTTTCTTGTCGCGCTGCTAATGGTCTCTTGCGGGAAGAAAAAACAGGAAGTCGCAGTCGCCGAGAAGTCGGTGCCGATATCCGTAGCCCCTGTAACCAGATCGAGCATTTCGATCAACCGCGTTTACACCGGAACGCTGGAAGGCTGGAAACAGGCGCAGATTTATGCCTCCATACCGGAGGCGGTGGTGGCCTTGCCGGTATCTGAAGGTTCGAGTATTAAGGCCGGTCAAGCGGTGATCGTCCTTGATCAGGGGGGACGTGCTTCTCAGGTGCGCCAGGTTAAGGCAATCTACGATGAGGCGAAAGACAACTTCGAGAAGATGTCGCGATTATTCGAGCAGGGCGCCATTTCCGAGCAAGCGTTCAACAGCGCGCGTACTAATTTCCAAATCTCCAGCGCCAACTATGAAGCCACTCGCCAACAGGTCGAGCTGACCAGCCCCATTTCAGGCATTTTAACCGATTTGGCTGTGAATGTGGGTCAATACGCCCCCATGGGACAGCCGCTGGCTACCATCGCGCAGGTTGACAAGTTGCGTATGACGATCTATGCGGATGGCAGCAGCGCCACCAACCTGAAGACCGGTCAACTCGCCGCTATTTCTATCGCCGCCGCCGCGGTGGATCGAAACAATTTCGAGGGTCGGGTCATCGAAATCGCACGCTCGGCGGATCCTGAAACCAATCTTTTTCGCGTTGAACTGCAGATCGAAAATCCTCAAGGGACGTTAAAGCCGGGATCGTTCGCTCGCGCCACCATCGTAGTGCAGGAACTGCAAGCTGTCTTGACGGTTCCGCGTGAAGCTGTGTTTTTTCTGGAGGGTATTCCCAAAGTCTACACGATCAACGACAGCAACCGCGCCCAGGAACGCAGCATTGAGATCGGGGAAAAGACTTTGGAGCAGTATCAAGTGATTTCCGGATTAGAGGAGGGTGAGAAGGTCGTCACGCTGGGCCGGAGTCAGATTGAAAATGGAAGTTTGATAAAAATCGTCGAGGAGGCTGGTTCCACCGGCGCGAATGTAACTTCCAGGGAAGGTTA
>JAGVQJ010000091.1 GCA_020051775.1 Calditrichota bacterium
AGGGATGTTGGAATAATACGAGTAGTCCAAGTAAATGAGGTCTTGGCGCGAGTCAAACCACCTCTTCTCGGCATCCCCGGAACGACGGTTCTGGGTTCGGAAATCCCGGCCCGTCCGGGAGCCCTGGCGTATATCAAAGCTGGGAAAAACACCGGATTTTCGGAGGCTGAGCAGCAGGAGCTGAGATCCCTGGTAACCGGGTCGGTTTCCTTCAAAGATGGAGCGGTAAACGTAGAAAATACTCTCGAGTTGCCCGGTGACGTGGATTTTTCTACCGGTAATATTGATTTCCCGGGGGATGTGCTGATTCACGGAGACGTAATCTGCGGCTTTAAAGTGAAAGCCGGAGGCAAAGTGGAGATTCACGGCGTGGTGGAAGATGCCACGGTGGAAGCAGGTGGTGACATCCTGGTTAAAGGGGGCTTTGAGGGTAATGGCAGAGGAGTGTTACGCAGCCAGGGAAATGTGCAGGTAAAATTCGCAGAAAATCAAATCATCGAAGCGAAGGGATCGGTCACCATCGCCCAGAACGCTTTGAATTCCCGCATCACTGCCGGAGATAATATCCAGGTTACCAGTGGTAGCGGAGTGGTACGTGGTGGGCATCTGCGCGCTCAGGGTGTGATCCTCGTCAAAGTGGCGGGGAATGTCAATAACACTCCTACTGTGCTGGAGATTTTTCAAGAGAGCAAAGGGCACCCGGAATTGGAAAAACGCGAACTGGAAGTTACTTTGCAGCAAGTGGAAATGTCGCGATCCCGTCTGTCCCTGTCGCTACTGATGAAAAATCGTACATCAGATAAAGCTGAACGACGCCACATCGAACAGGAGAAGGTCAAGGTTAGCGAACGACTGGAAACGCTCCGATCAGCCTTGACTGCTGCCATGCAGCAATTGAAGCAATTCAGAGCCACTGTGCCGGAGGCTCGATCCATCGGTCAGATTCAAATTTTGCAAAAAGCATTTCCCGGTGTTAAAGTTATCATCGGATCTCTGAAATATATCCTGAACGACGATCATCATCGCGTGCTTTTCAAGCCCTGCGGCCTCGAAGTTGCCGTGCTCTCTCCCGAGGAAGCCGCGCCTGAAGATGTTACTTGGCAATAGCTATGAATCCATACCTTAATCTGGCTGATTTCAGCGCTCCTTTGCGATTGAAAATCGCTCAAATCCATGATCTGCCCACGCTGCCCAGCATCGCCGCCGAAGTACTCGAATTACTTTCGGACCCCAGCTACTCGCCTGATGCCCTGGAACGAATCCTCCGGCAGGACCCGTCGCTGACCGCCAAAATTCTCAAAATGGCCAACTCCGCCTTCTACAGTCCGCGCTATCCGGTGGATTCCCTGCGCCGGGCGACACTGCTGCTCGGATCGAGAGAAATTCGCCAGATAGTGCTCTCTCTGTCAGTTGTAAATTTATTTAGACCTGTGGTAGGGCAAACGGTTTTTGACCGGGAAAAATTCTGGCGGCATTCAGCCGAAACGGCCGTACTGGCGCAAGCCTTTCTAGCTCGACTCAAGGTGCTGGCTGAGCGCGATCTTGGCCTGGAAGGCGACATTGTATTTTGCGCCGGGTTGCTTCATGATCTGGGGAAAATCGTCATGGATCACTATTTTCATGACGATTTTATGAAAACGCTGGAATTGGCCCAACAGAATTTTATCCCGTCGCTGGAAGCGGAAATCGAGGTCTTTGATGCTGATCATACCGTTATCGGAACCTGGTTGGCGCAAAACTGGAAGCTCCCCGCTAACTTGACCAGCGGCATTCGCTTTCACCACCATCCCGAACTCGACCCCGAATACCCCTTGCTGTCGGTCTGCATTCAGGTAGCTGACTTGTTCAGTAAAGTGGATGAAGTTTCGTTCAGCAGCGATGCCGCGGTGGCCGGCATTCGACTTTTACCCTCCTGGGATCTACTCCGCGAAGTAGTGCCCGAGATGGGTTTGCTCAATCTGGAACGCTTCACCTTCGAGCTGGAGGAAGAATTCACCAAAGCTCGTTCTTTTATGGATTTAGTGATGGAAGAGATGGTATGACCAAGAAATCTATTTGTACCGGGCTTAGCGCCTTGTTGATTAGCTTGGCGGTCTCTCTTCCTGCGGCGGCGCAACAGACGGTCCTGCCTAAAATAACGATCGGTTTGGATCGCGCTACGGGACCGCAGGATTTGTCGGTCACCATCCAGATACTGTTGATGATGACCGTTTTGGCTTTAGCGCCATCCATCCTCGTCATGATGACCTCCTTCACCCGCATTATTCTGGTCTTGCACTTCTTGCGCCAAGCCTTGGGTACGCAAAACATGCCGCCGAATCAAGTGGTGATAGGACTGGCGCTGTTTTTATCCTTTTTCGTTATGAGTCCCACCATTGACCGCATATATGACCAGGCCTGGAAGCCGCTTCAGCAAGAACAAATCACGACCCAGCAGGCCTTGGACGTTTCCGGTGGTGCGCTGAAAGACTTTATGCTGGCCCAAACCCGGCAGAAGGATTTGGCCCTGTTCGTGAGTATGGCCCATCTGGACAAACCTGATAACCCGAGAGATCTGCCGTTGAAAGTAGTGATTCCCGGTTTTGTCATTAGCGAATTACGCATCGGTTTTCAGATTGGATTTCTGATTTATCTGCCCTTCCTGATTATTGACATGGTGGTGGCTTCCGTGCTGATGTCCATGGGGATGATGATGCTCCCGCCGGTGATGATTTCACTGCCCTTCAAGTTGTTGCTGTTTGTATTGGTGGATGGTTGGTATTTAATGGTGCAATCTCTGATTCAAGGCTTCGCGGTGGTGCCATGACGCAACAGCTTGCCATCGAAATCTGCAAGAATGCCATGTGGACTGCACTACTGGTGGCTGCGCCTATGCTGGTTGCCGGTCTGGTGGTGGGAATCGTTGTTTCCTTGTTTCAGTCGGTTACCCAAATCCACGAAATGACCTTGACGTTTATCCCCAAGATTCTAGCGGTGGTAGTAGTGTTGATTCTGGCGTTACCCTGGATAATCAACCTTCTGCTGGCTTATACGACCGAGCTATTCGCTCTGATGTCCACACTGAAATAGTCTTTCTTTACGCGAGCGAGTGAGAGATCATGACCGAGAACCACAAAACTCCATTAGTGGCCGGAGACCTCAAACAGCGCATTCTGATTGTAGACGATGACCCGAACATCGTCCAGGTCATTGAACAGGCGTTGACCTTCAAAGGCTATTCTACCCGGTCTACGACCGCCGGGGAAGAAGCCGTTCGTATTTTCCATGACGAAGGTGAATTCGACGTCGTCCTGACGGACTTGATTCTGCCGGGAATTTCCGGTATTGAACTGCTGGAAATCTTCAAAAAACAAGATCCCACGTGCGAAGTGCTGGTTCTGACAGGGTTTGGCTCCAATGACAAGGCGGTTGAAGCCCTAAAAAAGGGCGCCTACGACTACCTGAAGAAACCCACAAATATTGACGAATTGTTCATAGCCGTATCCAATGCCATCGAAAAAAAGCGACTTTCGGTGGAAAACATTTCTTATCAGATGGATTTGGAACGCTTGGTGGAAGAGCGCTCCTGGGAACTGGTTAAAACGCAGAAGTTCGTAAATTCTGTGTTGGAAGGTTCCACCGAGTACTTTATTATCGCCAGCGACGCGGAAGGGCAGATTACTCTATTTAACAGCGGCGCGGAAAGGCTGCTGGGTTATCAGCGGAGTGAAGTCCAGGGCTTGAACGCTATTCAATTCTTCGCCGATCCCGCCGCCCGCGAAGAATCTGCAGACCTGGAGAGCTTTTTTAAAGACGGCATGATTGACCAAACTCATATCGTGACCACCAGAAACGGACGCGAAATAACCATCTCGCTTACAGTAACCCCCATTTGGGACGAATCCGGTAATATTGTGGGCTACACCTGGATCGGCAAAGACGTCAGCGATGCATTGGCGTTGCAAGATAAACTTAAAGAATACGCCCAGAACCTGGAAAAATTAGTGGAGGCGCGCACGGCGGAAATTCAGGAACGAAATCGCTGTCTAGAAGAGACTATCAACCAACTTAACAGCACCCAAATGCAGTTGTTACAATCCGAAAAAATGGCATCTATCGGCCAGTTGGCAGCCGGTGTGGCGCATGAGATCAACAATCCCATCGGTTTCATCAACTCCAACCTGAGCACTTTGAAAAAATACATCGTGAACCTGAAGGATTACTGCCGGGGAACCGACCGGCTTTTCGATAACGGCGGACCCGAAGCCCTCGAAGAATTGCGCCGCATCAAAAAATTCAAAAAAATTGACTTTATCCTGGAAGACGTGGCTTCGGTTATTGAAGAATCCATCGAAGGCACCGAACGAGTCAAAAGCATCGTGCAGGATCTTAAGGATTTTTCTCATCAGGATAAGGGCAAGCTCGTCGAATATGATCTCAACAATAGCCTGAAATCCACCTTGAATATCGTCTGGAACGAATTGAAATACAAAGCCGAGGTAATCCAGGATCTGGGTCACTTGCCTTTAGTGCGCTGTTACCCGCAACAATTGAATCAAGTGTGGATGAACCTTTTGGTGAATGCGGCTCACGCGATTACCGATAAAGGCCAAATAACGGTGCGTAGTTATCAGACCAATGATGACGTGTTCCTCGAAATCAGCGATACTGGCAGCGGTATTCCGCCGGAAAATTTGAAAAAGATCTTCGAGCCGTTTTTCACGACGAAAGAAGTCGGAAAAGGTACCGGTTTGGGATTATCCCTCTCCTACCGCATCATTGAACGACATGGCGGGTCTATCGAAGTCCAAAGCCAAATAGGGAAGGGCACAGTTTTTCGCGTTCGCTTGCCGATTCAAGGACCTGCGGAACATGCCGAAGGTACTCCTGAACCTCCGGGGAATGACTCGGCTCTTATTGACCGGATTGAACCGGTCGCCCAGTTGGTTGAACCGGAAGAGGTCGGCGCATGAGCATACCGCAAATCCTGTTGGTGGATGATGAACCCAATATTCTCAAGGCCTTGCAAAGGCTTCTGTTTGAAGAAGATTATGAAGTCCATCTGGCTTCGACGGGCGAGGCCGGCCTGGAAATTCTGAATGCCTATCAGATAGATCTGATTATTTCCGATTTTCGCATGCCGGGAATGACGGGTATCGAATTCTTCCGCCAAGCCCGGCAAATCAAGTCCGACGCCATCCGCATTATTCTTTCGGGATTCGCGGAAATCTCAGCTTTGACCGACGCCATCAACGAAGGCAATATTTACAAATTTATTTTCAAGCCCTGGAACGATGAGGATCTGAAAAATACCATCAAACTGGCGCTGGCGCAGAAGTTTCTGGTGCAGGAAAACCGCAACCTGAATGACGAGCTTAAGGAAAAGAACCGGCAATTAGAGGAATTCAACCACCAGCTCGAACAGAAAGTGGCCGAACGCACTCAGGAATTAAGACAACATAACCGGGTGCTGAATCTGTCGCAGGAAATTCTGGAACATGTCCCCGTAGGGGTTGTGGGAGTGAGCTTTGACGGCGTCGTCGTACTGATGAACAACCTGGCGCGCCAGCATTTTTTCCCCGGCATAGGCGAGATGATGGATGTGGTTCTGCCCTCAGAACTGGTGACGATGTGTCGGGAATTACTGGATTCGCAACAAGAGTCTATGGAAACGACGATCGAGTTGCTTCGCAGACATTATCAAGTGCATCTCAGCACGCTACCCGCCGGTGAAGGGTTGGGCGGCGCGATGCTTGTCTTGCAACCGGCGGCGCAAAATGAGCCGCAACCAGCATGAATTTGGGGCCGCTGCTGGACCAGGCCCTGTTAGCCGTCCTGGTGCTTTTACGCCTCGCTTCTGCTCTTTCCGTCATGCCTATATACGGTTACCGCGGTCTGCCGCTAACCGTTAAGTTGGGACTATCTGTCTTCATGGCGTTTCTGCTGCTTCCCGCAGTTCACCTGCCTCCGAACTACCTCACCGCACAAAAAGGCTTCCTGGATTTTCTGGCTCTGGCCATACCCGAGATCGTGGTGGGATTACTGGTCGGGATGGTGGCGGGATTTATCTTTTACGGCGCCGAGCTGGCCGGTGAGTTTTTGGGTTTGCAAATGGGATTCAGCATCGTTACCGTATTGGATCCGATGACCGAAGGACAAGTCTCGATTATCGGTCAGATGCAATACCTCTTTGCCACTCTAATTTTTCTGTCGTTTAACGGCCATATCTACCTTCTGGAAGGCCTGCAATTAACTTTCCAAGCGGTACCGCTGGGCGGAGTGCATTTTTCCAGCGGTTTGTTGACCATCTTCCTGAAACTCTCCGGGGAGCTGTTTGTGGCTGCTCTGAAAATTGCCGCTCCCGTAACCGCCGCCCTCTTCCTCTCCGAGGTCGCACTCGGAATCATCGCCCGCACTGTACCGCAGATGAATATCTTCCTGGTCAGTCTCCCCTTGAAAATCGGCGTGGGACTACTGGGCCTGGCACTATCTTTGCCCATGTTTGCCTATGTGCTCCAGATCCTATGGCAGCGCTTCCAGGTGGACTGGCGGCATTTCATCACTTTGCTGGGTCAGTAGCGATATACCGCCGTTTGTACCCTCCCTAGTGTCTCGATTGAATCATGGCTGAATCGAAGGACTCTTTTCAGGAAAAAACAGAACAGCCAACTGGCAAACGGCGCCAGGAAGCGCGCCGCAAAGGCCAGGTGGCCAAGTCTATGGAGGTAAATTCCGCCCTGATCCTGTTGACCGGCGTCGTCAGTCTGACGATTTTTGGGGGCTTCATGCTTAACCGCATGATGGCCGCAGATCGCTTCATCTTCGTAAATATGTGCCGTATAGAGTTGACTCCAGGCACGATTCAAACCTATTTTTTCCAAGGCGCCCTGCTGTTGGTCCTGATTTTATCACCGATACTTATCCCCATCATGCTGGTGGGCGTTATCAGCAATATCTTGCAATCCGGCTGGCTGATGACGACCGAACCCTTGAAACCCAAGCTGGAAAATCTCAGCCCGCTCAAAGGGTTGAAGCGCTTGGGATCGAAACGATCTCTGGTGGAACTGCTCAAGGGCATCCTGAAAATCTTGATCGTAGGCTGGGTGGGTTATTCCACCTTGAAGGGGCTGTCGCCTCAAATGTTGCCGCTGATGGATCGCTCGGTTCAGGAAATATTCGCCTGGGTCTGCGCCGCAGTGGTGAAGATTTCCTACCGCACTCTATTTGCCTTATTCATCCTGGCCATCCTGGACTTTTTTTACCAGCGTTATGAATTCGTAAGCGGTATGAAGATGACCAAGCAGGAAGTCAAGGACGAACACCGCCAGGCGGACGGCGATCCGCATATCAAATCCAAGATTCGGTCAATTCAATTGCGCACTGCTCTGGGGCGTATGATGAAGAACGTCCACAAAGCGGATGTAGTGATTACCAATCCTACAGAAATTGCGGTAGCGTTACGCTACGATCCCGACGAAATGGTCGCACCGGTCGTGCTGGCCAAGGGCAAACGGTTAGTGGCGGCGCGGATCCGTCAGATTGCCCTGGAAAACGATATCCCCTTGGTAGAGAACAAGCCCTTGGCACAGGCGTTGTACAAGGCGGTAGACGTCGGAGCCCAGATTCCGGGCAATTTCTACCAGGCTGTCGCGGAAATTCTGGCCTACGTCTATCGCATCAAGGCTGCTACTCTGAAGACGTAACAAGGGGTTGTAGCCCGTGGTGCTTCGGGGGCAAGGGGATAAAAGGGGAGTTTACGCGGTCACAGACTCTAATTGCCGCCCCAAATCCATTCTGCACAGTTGGGCACGAAGCTTGCAATTATAAATCTTGATGAAGTCTAACTCCGACATGAGTAAAGGTTCACAACCCCGAGTTCTGGATAAATTCGCCCAATTTTCCGACCTGATGCTGGCCGTCGGAGTGGTGGGGATTCTGGTGTTGATGGTGGTTCCTGTTCCCACCTTCCTGCTAGACCTCCTGCTGGCGCTGGATATCACTATGGCGGTGGTGATCCTCATGGTCGCCATGTACACCGAGGAGCCGCTGCATTTTTCGGTATTCCCCGGCCTCTTGCTGGTAGTGACGCTATTTCGTCTATCGCTGAATGTAGCGGCCACGCGGTTAATCCTGGGGGAAGCCTATGCCGGCAGCATCATTCAGGCGTTCGGAAGCTTTGTGGTGGCCGGCAATTACGTCGTTGGGCTGGTCATTTTCCTGATCCTTAACGTGATCAATTTCGTGGTCATCACAAAAGGATCGGGTCGCATCGCCGAAGTGGCCGCTCGCTTCACGTTGGATGCCATGCCCGGCAAGCAGATGGCCATTGACGCTGACTTGAATAATGGTCTGATTGACGAAGAGGAAGCTCGCCAGCGCCGCGAAAAAATCAGCCGGGAAGCCGACTTTTACGGAGCCATGGACGGTGCCTCCAAATTCGTGCGCGGCGATGCTGTCGCCGGGTTACTGATCACCTTCATCAACATCATCGGCGGGTTGATCATCGGCATCCTGCAACATAAAATGCGCCCTGAAGAGGCCCTGTCCACGTACACGATCATGACGGTGGGCGACGGCCTGGTAGCCCAGATTCCAGCGCTGATCATCTCGACCGCGGCAGGATTAATCGTCACCCGCGCCGCTTCCAAGGCCAATCTGGGCCAGGAAATCACTCGGCAGATGATGCAGCAACCCCGGGCGCTATTCCTGGCAGCCGGCGTGTTGGGCTTCTTCGCACTGGTGCCCGGATTGCCCACACTGCCCTTCCTGGCGTTGGCGGGGATCTCAACTTTCATGGGGACACAAGTAAAGGCGACCCAGAAGGCTGCGCAAAAAGAGGTGACGGGCAAAGAGGCTCGCAACGCCAAGAAGAAAGAACCGGAACGGCTGGAAGATTATCTGAATGTGGACCCGTTGGAACTGGAAATTGGTTATGGGTTGATCCCATTGGTGGATAACGAGAGCGGAGGGGATCTTCTGAATCGTATCACTTTAATCCGCAAACAACAAGCTATCAATCTGGGGATTATTATCCCGCCCATCCGCATTCGGGATAATATTCAGTTAAAGCCCCAGCAGTACCGCATCAAGATTCGCGGCAATGAAGTGGCTTCCGGAGACCTGTACATGGGCCACTGCCTGGCGCTGGATCCTGGAACCGCCAAAGGCAAGATCAAGGGGATCGAAACGCGGGAACCGACCTATGGACTACCCGCCTGTTGGGTTCCCGTGGATGATAAAGCCAAAGCTGAACAATTAGGGTACACGGTGGTCGAACCTGCTGCGGTTTTGGCCACGCATCTGGTGGAAGTGTTAAAAGGAAGCGCGCACAAGATTCTGTCTCGCGAAGACACCAAAACGCTGGTGGAAAACTTCAAGAAGCAGAACGCAACAGTGGTTGACGAATTGATACCGGGCCTGATGACCTACGGCGGTGTGCACAAAGTATTAAGCAAACTGCTTAAAGAAGGCATCCCGGTTCGCGATTTGGGAACTATCCTGGAAACGCTGGCGGATTACGGCAGCCTGACAAAGGACACGGATATTCTGACGGAATATGTGCGTTATGGTCTATCAGCCACGATTACACACAAGTATCAAGAAGCCGATGGCAAGATCTATGCGCTCACCCTGGATCCCGGCTTGGAAAAGCTGATCGGAGATGAATTGAACCGTTCCAACGGGCGCCAAACCGGAACGCCGGCTCTACCCCCGCAGGTATTGACCAGGCTATATGCCCAGTTGTCCCAACATGTTCAAGAATCCCAAGCCTCCGGCCGTCCCGCTCTTTTGGTGACGTCTCCTGCCATCCGCTCAACTGTGCGACGGCTGGTCGAACCGGTGTTGCCCGGCTTAGGGGTGATTTCTTATGGCGAGTTGCAGGTAAATGCTGAGATTGTATCGGTAGGAATGGCGGGATTACAACCGGCTGGCGCGCCGGCGCTGCCATAGACCAACGACTAACGACAGACAACCATGAAGATTAAAAAGTTCGTTGCTGGAAGCATGGCGGAATGCATCCTGAAAGTGAAGAAGGAGCTGGGTGAAAACGCCGTCATCCTGGATAGCCGCAAAGTGCCTCGTGGGGGTCCGTTCAGCTTTTTATTGAACGACATGGTAGAGGTGATCGCTTCGACCGAAGACCGGCATATGGGCGCGATTTCAGGACGTAAAGAACGCCGCGAAGCGGCCATGCCCGATTATGATAAATTCTCCGCCACCGAACCTGGTGGCCTTTCTCAGGCCTCAAACCATCCACCCCGAAATGAAAAGCGATCGGAAGTGAAGGCTGCGGAATTTGCGCTGATCTCCGATGATATTAAAAGCCTGAAGGATACTGTTGCGCAAATAACCGATCACCTGAAATATCAACAGTTGCCCAGTCTGCCCGCAGAGCTGGAGAAACTGCATCGCGATCTGTTGGAAAACGGAGTGGAAGACCGGGTGGCTTCGGCTTTAACGGCGCAAATGACCTTATCGCTGACAGAAGCGGATTTTGAGGATCGGACCTTGCTACAGCACGCACTACACGAACGAGTGGGTAAAATAGTCAGAACCCTGGGATTCGGTACCCAGGATGCAAGTACTGGTAAGAAATCGCCACATCATGAGTCCCGCATCCAGAATCCAAAAGTAATCGCCTTAGTGGGCCCGACGGGCGTTGGCAAGACGACAACCCTGGCGAAATTGGCGACTCATCCCGGGCTTTACGGTCGTCGGCGTGTAGCTTTAGTATCGGCGGATACGTATCGAATTGCCGCTGTTGAGCAGTTGAAGACTTTCGCCGCCATCGCCAACATCCCTATGGAAGCCGTCTATCGCCCTTCAGATATGCGCCGCGCCATCGAACGGTTCTCCGATCGGGAGGTGATCCTGATAGACACAGCCGGACGCAGTCAAAATGACCGGGGGCAATTGAATGACCTGGCGGCTTTCATGGATTATGCTCAACCTGATGAGGTGCATCTGGTACTGGCCATCAACACTCGCCTGGACGACCAACTCGATGTGATCAGCAAATTTTCCGTGGCGGGACCCAAACATTTAATCTTTACCAAGCTGGATGAGACCACCAGTTACGGCATGATTTTAAACGTTTGCTTTAATCTGAGTAATCGGGAACAGGAACCGGGGAAACGGGTGGGGAATCTGCCGGTATCTCTGATGACATGTGGACAGAACGTGCCGGATGACGTGGTGCCTCCCACGCCCTCCCAAATGGTGCGTCTGGTTTGCGAGCGAAATTACTACCGTGAACTGACTGCCGGCCAGCGATCTGTGGCGCCGTGATTATCGGCTCTGGTCATAATTTCGGCTGTCGAGGAATCAAAAATTTAGCCTGAAGTATCATACGACACGATGAAGGATCAAGCTTCCAAGCTTCGCGATATCCATAGGATTAAGCGGCTGACGGCTGAGCAATTGCGCCCGGTGCGGCGTCTTGCAGTCACCTCAGGCAAGGGCGGTGTGGGTAAATCCAACGTCAGCCTGAATTTGGCATTGTGTTTCCAGAAGTTGGGGCGGCGCACCCTGTTGGTAGATGCTGATACCAATCTGGCCAATATAGACATTCTCCTGGGGATTAATCCCGAGTTCACGTTGGCGGATGCCATTTTGAAAGATCAGTTCATCATGGACGTCTTGGTGCAAGGGCCGGAAGGCCTGCGCATCTTACCAGCGGGATCCGGGGTGGTCGAATTGGTAGGATTGGATGAGATGGTGGCCGATCGCTTGTCCGTGGCGTTGAGCGAATTGGAACGCCATCAGGATTTGATTGTACTGGATACCGGCGCCGGGATTTCGGAAGGCGTAGTGGAATTTGCCAGTGGATCGGATGAGGTGATTATCATCACGACGCCGGAACCGACCGCCATAACCGATGCCTATGCTGCCATCAAGGTGATCAGTTCGCGCAATGCTGCCGCCAAGCTTTATCTGCTGGTCAATCAAGCTAAAAGTAAAGAGGAAGCAGACGAGGTGGGGCGTAAAATAAGCTTGGTGGTGGAAAACTATCTGGCTACAACTTTGGAAACCTTAGGTTGGTTGCCCTCTGATCCTCATGTCCCCCAATCAGTGGCGCGACAGACGCCCTTCCTGCTGGCTTGCCCGCGCTGCCCGGCCTCAACCCATTTGATGATGATTGCCCGCCGTCTGCTGCGTTTGCCGGTACAATTTACCGGTCGGACGTTTTTCCATAATTTTCTGGGAGCGGGCAAGCGAGAAAAGGAATTGGCATGAATAAGAATCAGGCCACTGCCAGCGGTAATCGGCAATCTGAAAAACAGCGGCGTGGACCCTCCATTTCCGCCATTGCCTCGCTGGTTACTCTGGCCGTTTCGCTCTGGTTTGAGGTCGAACTGAGTTCGGCGCTCTTCCGCGCGGTGGCCGTCTATCTGGGTTTATCCATGCTGGGCTTGGTCTACCGCGCCATTTTGAGCCATTATCTGGCGGCTTCCGAACAACGCGCCCGCCAGGAGATGTTGGAAAAATTAGCCCGCGAAGCCGAAGATGAATTACGCAAACAGAAAGAATCGAAGGAAAAGCAACCAGTCGCCAAACCGATGAAAACGGTCAAAGCGTCTGCCGGCGCTGAAAAATAACCTTAACCTTTTATTTACAAGCAGCGGCCAGTCCATAATATGGAAGCTAACCAGTCACTCTGGCGAGATTATCAACACACCCGCGATCGCGCGTTGCGCGAAAAGCTCGTGCTGATTTACTTACCGCTGGTCAAGTGGACTGCCGGTCGTTTAAAACAAACCCTACCCAATACCGTCCAGGTTCAGGATCTGGAGGGCGCAGGCGTGCGCGGGCTAATCCAATCCGTTGATTGCTTCGATCCCGATCGAGGCATTCGTTTCGAGAGCTACGCCACGACCCGAATCCGAGGCGCTATGCTGGATGGCCTGCGCGAGTATGATTGGCTGCCCCGCTCGTTGCGTACCAAGACAAAATTGCTCGAACGAGCATTCGAAACTTGCGAAACCCGTGTGGGAGGAATTCCCGCTGACGAAGACGTTGCCGGAGAATTAGGTCTATCTTTGGATGAATATCGGGAGATGTTAGAGGAAGTCGGATCGCTGCAGTTGGTTTCGCTGGACAGCGAACCGGCGGGCGCCGACGGCGAAGGCAGTTTTCATGACGTGATTGCAGATCCGGAGGTTGAAGATCCTCTGGCTAAAATTGAAATGGAAGAGGAGCGTCGGCGCGTATTAGAGTGGTTGCAAGATCTTCCGGAACAGATGCGGAGGGTTATGGTGTTATATTATTATGAGGAATTAACCTTAAAAGAGGTTGGGCAAGTCATGAACCTATCGGAATCCCGCGTTTGTCAGATCCATTCAGCCGCGGTTCATTCATTGCGAGCTCGCCTGGCTCAGGAGCTGGTCGCCTGATGAATTCCATCGTCCCTGATAATCTCGTCGTTACCCGGCCTGACGCCGACGGTCTCGCCCGCTTGGCCTCACAAATAGATGGGTTGCCGGTACTGCCTACTTTGGCCGCGCGGCTCTTGGAAGCTGTAGACGATCCCAATGCTTCAGCTTCCGATATGGCCGATCTTATCAATTCCGATCCCGCGTTGGCTTTAAGACTACTGAAACTGGCTAACTCCGCCTATTATGGATTCCCCCGACACATCGGCACAGTAAATCTGGCGGTGGTCATTCTGGGTACGGAAACGGTGCGCGACCTGTGTTTGTCCATGCTGATAACCGATTGCCTCTCCAAAGGTGTTGACCGGTTGCCATTCGCCCTAAACGATTTCTGGAAGCATTCCATCACCACTGCGGTTGCCGGGCGATTGATTTTCCGCATGAGTGGAGCGCCCAATCCCGGAGAAGGTTTCATTGCCGGGTTGGTGCATGATGTCGGCAAACTCTTTTTGGCCCGCTATTTCTCCGACGACTATGCTGAGGTGATGCGGCGCGTAAAATCGGAAATGATCCCACTAATGCAAGTCGAGACGATCATGTTTCAGACCACACATTCTCAGGTCGCTGCCTGGTTGCTGGATTCGTGGAATCTTCCGGTCTGGTTGGTGGAAGCAGTCAAAAATCACCACTGCGCTGAGGCTTCTCCGAGTAAGCTGGCTTTGACGATTGCTTTTGCCGACTCGCTGGTACGACGCGCCCGATTCGATAGCGGTATGCCTGGTGTGGAACTTGTCCTGCCGTCCGTGGCCATGACCACTCTCAGACTGAAACGCGACGCCACCAACGCGCCTGATTATGGGTTTTATTTGGAGAAGCTGAACCGTGAATTGCAGCGTGCAGGTGACTTGGCGGATTTAATTCAGCAGAGCAATTAAATATGGTTTCATTTGGATTCATTCATGCAGGGCGAGCCGCAGGATCCCAAGGCTGATTTTGGGGAACCGGCCGCCTCAGAAGACAACCGCGGGGATCAACCAGTCTCTCGCCCCGCCGACATCCGCTCGCAGAGCGAAACCACCCGACCTGAATCCCGTATTCAGGAACTGGTAGCTTCCTTCGATGAGCGTGCGGAAGATCTGCATAGGCACATCTCCGATCTTGAAACTCGTCTCTCGGAACTCAGCGCCTCCCGCGACCGCCTGCAACACACGCTGGATAGTTTTCTGAATCTGGAAAACCTGACGGATATCCTTCGCTCTACCCAGGACCCTCTAAAAGTAGTTGTTGCTTTGCAACGCGTCCTCAGCAAACTCGAGATCTATGATGATATGGGGATATTCCTCCGGGATGAAGTGGGTAAGGGTTTTCAACCATTGGGTCCGATGCCTGCCGAGTTGGTTCAGGCGGCTCAAGGGCAATATGATGAAGGAATTTACGACTGGGTTATATCCGAGCGTCGGCCAGTGGTTGTGCCCTGGTTGGAAAGCGGTAAACCGCTGAGTCCCGCGAAGAACCTGGTCATAGCGCCGCTGCTCGCCGGCCCTCGGCCTCTGGGCATGGTGCTGTTGACGACACCTTGCCGCAGCGACGAATTCTCTGCGCAAGATTTTGAAATACTTACATTTATCGTTTCCCATGCTGCGCTTGGTCTGGTCAACTCCATGCGGCTGCGTGAACTCGCCGAAGCGCGGGATTTTCTATTGAGTCTGCTGGGGAACGCCGGCGACCTCATATTTTCACTGGATCAGCAAGGTCGCTTCACGTATGTCAACCCGGTCATTGAAGAGTTGGGTTACCGCAGCGATGAATTGATGGGACAATCCTTCCAAATCCTCTTCCGCCAGGCCAACGTTGGCGAGCGCATCCAAGAGGTCTTGACGCGCGGCGGGAAAATTGCTTTGGAACTCGAAGTGGGTAGCCGGTTGGCGCGTCATCAACACTATATCTTGAGTCTTGCCCCGCTGAAGAACGAGCGCAATGAAAAGGTCGGAGCCCTGGGGGTTTTGCGCAATATAACCGAATCCAATCGCCGCCAGCGAAAGCAACTCGAATCGGAACGATTGGCTGCCTATACTCAAACTGTGATAACGCTGAACCACGAAATTAACAACCCCCTCACCGCAGTGCTGGGGAATCTTTACTTGCTCGAAAAAGAAACCCGGCGTACCGGTGACGAAAAAGCTTTGGAGCGCCTTAAAATCATTCAGGAAAATTGTCTCCGCATTCAGAAGGTGATTAAAAAACTGGAGCGAATCGAAGAGTTGAAGACCGTTTCTTACCTGGGCGAAACCAAAATGGTGGACATTGGCAACGTTCAGGATGATAGCAAAAAAAAATAACGAAGGCCTGATCGGTTGAAATCGGGATTGAAACAAATCTGCATACTGTTGTTGATGGCGATGGCTGCTCAAGGAGCGCAACTGACCTCCGTGCAGTCGTCCTATCACTCCTATGGCGGTTTTGCCTTGCTGGTGTTGCGTTTTGATCAGGACGTTGCGCACCAAATCGAAAGCGCCGAAGGGGGGCGGGTGCTCCTGATTACTCTCCCGGGTTGCATTTTGACACCTCAGGCGGCCACCGAATTAACCGCCGTTCGCAACGACTTGCAGAAGGGCATCCTGACCAGTGGCGCCGCTGGGGAGTTGGTTCTGCGCCTCGAATTTACCCGAGCTATCAAGTTTAAGGGCAGCGATACCTATAACCCCCGCTGCGTAATTCTCGATTTCTCGCCTGCGGATGACAGCCCGTCGTCCGAACCCGTCAAACAGACCGAACCGCTGGTGAAAAAACCACCGGAACCGATTAAAAAAAGCGAGGCTTCATCTTCTTCCTCGACGCGCTCTAAAGGCAGCGCTCAATCCTATGCCAATTTGGGCAAACAAGCCTTAGCTGACAAACGCGAGAGTCAGGCCATTGAGTATTTAACCAAAGCGCTGCGCCTGGCGCCGGATCATCCCGAAGCGCACTATCTGTTGGGATTGATGCAGCGCAAATGGGGTCAACCGGAATCTGCCATTCCTCATTTTCAGAAAGCTAAGGCTGATCCCGTTTTAGTGTCTCAAGCTTGTATGGAACTAGCCTCCATTTACCGCCAACTGGGACGCACCGCCGAAGAGGTAGCTGAGTGGGAAATGTTTTTCGCTGTCATGAAAAAATTCCACGCACTGCCTGATTCGCTGACAGACCTCGTTCTACCGGATTCTGCCGAAACATTGCCTGAAGACAATGAGTCAGAATTCGTTGCTCCGACAACACCAGTCTTGGCAACCCAGGACAGTTTAAAATCAGTCGTTTCTACAACCCCTGTCAAATCCGAATCGGTTATGGTCTATGTGCTCTCTGCAGTTGTCGCCCTGCTGGCCGGAGTCATCATACTGTTGTATGTTAAACAGCGGGAGCTGCAACGCACCATCAACTTACTCATGGTGAAAGACGAGGAGCGCGATTTTGGATCGCTGTCGTCCACTTCCGCACGACCCGCTTCGTCGGAACCTCCTCCTCAACTGGGCATGGAACCGGCTCGTCCCGTTCCGCTACCGGAATCTCGCGGCGCCGATGAAACAGCGCGGGAGGTACTGGGATTGTACAAGGCGGGGATGTCCATCCAGGGGATCGCCGAGAAATTAGCCATCGGACAGGATGAAGTCAAACTTATCCTTAATTTACAGCGGTCTGAAACCAAAACCTAATCCGGGGATGCATGAAGACACGGGGGATCAATAGAGTTGGAAGTACGGTGCGGGAGGGATCGAATCTGTCGCCGGGGAAATTGGTGCGGGGTCGAGTTCTGGCGCGTACCACGGAGGGGCGATTCAAGGTCGCTCTGGGCGGATGTATCCTTGAAGCAGACTCGGATTTACCGTTGGAAGCCGGCCAAAGATTGGTTGCCCGAGTGGAACTTTTCGGCGAGAAAGTGCTCTTGCGCCTTCAGGATGAATTTGGTTGGAATCCTCCGCCGGAAGAGGACAGCGCTGCAGAAATTCGGCGCGTTTTAGAGGGGTTGGGTTACGAACCGGATGCCCTGGACTTGATGGAATTCCAAGAGCGTCTGGCGCGCTTTCATCCGCATGGAAGCCTGCCCGGTCTCCAGCCGACAGATATTTGGGTGCTGGCCATCCTCTGGACACGGGGCTTGCGCCAGGGCGCTGACGCCTTCGCATTGACAAGTTTTTACCTGCGACGACAATCACTGCATGATACCCAGGGCTCGTTCCTGCCCGATATGGCCGCTCTCATTCAAGCTCTGGATGGCCCGCAGGCAGTATCTCCTGAAATTGAACAACCCCTCTCGGAATGGATAACGCCCGATCCTGTCGGCTGTTTGGTGTCCGGTTTGGAAAACCACAATCGCGAATGTCTGAAGTTTTTAAATCGCGAAGGTTCGACGGTAGGGCATTATAGGGTTTCGGAGACGCTTCATTCATTGGATTTGCGCCAGGAAAACGTCTGCCGTTATCGCTGGACTAATAATCCCGTCAATCCCGGCTACGTGTTGGAAACGGTTCGTAGCGCCGGTGAAATCACAGCAACACTCCACCTGCTTTGTGAAGACCCCGCCCGGGAAACTCCAGTGAAAATCTGGCACAATCTCTGGACGCAGGTAATCGAGGCGTCAGAGTTACGCGGAGTGGAGTTCAAAGTTGTGTCATATATTGACAAGGAGCAGTTACGATTCGCCTTTTGGAGAAAATGGTTTACGCCGGAAGGTAACTTGATGGGAACGTATGAGCTTTCAGCGTAAAACCAACCTGCTGCTGGTAGATGACGACGCCGGGTCGTTGGACCTCTTGATCGAAGTGGCAGATCAATGCGGGTTGGGCGTATTTACGGCCTTCAACGGCGCCCAGGCGTTGAAGGTCATCCACGACCAGCCCTTGGATCTGGCCATTGTGGACTTGCGGCTGCCGGATCTCTCCGGCGTGGAAGTCCTGGAAGCGTTGCGCAAGGTGCACCCCGATTCCATCCGCATGTTGATCACTGCCTTTAACGATTTCGAATCCGCCGCACGGGCCGTCAACCGCGTCGGGATTTACCATATCTTGATCAAACCGGTGGATGCTGGATATGTAACCTCCGTCATCAACCGGGCACTGAAATATCAGGAAACCGAATGGGAACGCGCCCGTTTGGAAGCGCGCCTGCTCGAAGTCAATCGTCGGCTGGAAGCGGAACTGAAAAAAAGCACCGCCGCCGCCCGCCTGTATTCGCGCGGTCTGGTGCGCACGCGCAAAGAGCTGGAACGCACTTTCTGGGAACTGGTGCATTCCAGCCGCTTTTCCAGCCTGGGATTGATGACCGGAGTGCTGGCGCATGATATGCGCAATCCGCTGTCGGTGCTCTCCGGGCAGCTCCAGATTCTGGCCATGAAAACCCCCGAAGATGATCCATTAACAGGTCGGATTCAAACCATGTCGCGCCAGGTCGAACGCATCCGTGAACTGGTGGACGGCGTTGCCTGCATGGCTCAGGGCGACCCCCGCTCAATGCGGGTTTTTCACCCTGCCGAAGCCCTGGAAGAAGCCCTCACACTGACGCGCAAACTGTTCAGCACCAAGAGTCTGCAAGTCGTCCGCAGTGATTTCCCGCGCGACATAAAAGTGCGCTGCAATTTCGGCCAGTGGGTGCACGTCTTCTTCAAGCTGCTCGAATTCATCGGCAGCCGCATCGCCTCCGCGGAGGTGGAGATCGCCTTCGCCCAGGAATCAGATGAAGTGCGTCTCACCATCAGTTATCCCGAACCCGGCATACCTTCCGGGATCAAAAGAGCCATAAGCGCGCGCCACATACCCGCCCGCACCAACCGTTCCCCCGGCGATCCGGAGATCACCTCTTTCCACTTGTGCGCCCGCATCCTGAGCAATTCCGCAGGTAAACTTCAGGTGTCCCGCAACCAAGGCAAGACACTGTTCACCATCACACAGCCGCTGGCGGTGGAAGCGGAGAAAGTTTCTGAAGTTGTTGATGGTACAGTGATGGCAGATTGTAAGTAATTCAAAATTCAAAGATTAAAGATCAAAATTATGAGGCTGTCCTAAAAATACCTGGGACAGCCTTTTATATTTATTTCGCTGTGGAAAAATTGCACATGAATTGATCTTTACCGCCCCTAAGAACGTTACGTAGGGGCGTTCAATTGAACGCCCCTACAAGTCTTTGGACAGCCTCTTTTTAATCCTTAAATTCGTGTATCTACAATTATAAAATATTATCCAGGTGCAATAAATTGCGCTTGACTTTCTTCAAAGATTTGGTTATATTGAGGAAAGCAAACTTTTGGAGGTCAGATGAGACGTTTCCTCGCCCTTCTAATTTTATTGGGCCTTGCCTTGCCCGGTTTCTGCCAGAATTTCACCATAGAAATCATTCCCCTCTCTGCAACTGTACTTCCCGATACCGGCGGCACCATCTCCTACCGAGTGATTGTGACTAACCAAGGCTCCATGCCGCAGAGTGCTGACGTTTGGGGTGTTAGCACTAGACCAAATGGGACCAATGGGCGCACACAAGGGCCGACTACGATGACTCTGCTGGCCGGACAGAGCCAAACCTGGGATCGCCAGGAAGTTTTACCGGCTACCGCACCAGAGGGATACTACACCATCCAAGCTAAAGTCGGGCTTTATCCAAACACCGTCTGGACGCAAACTCACTTCGACTTCCAGAAGCAGATGATTACGGGAGGGGTGGAACAGGTTTGGAGTGCATTCTATAATGGATCGGGGAATTTAGGCGATGCGGCTAGTAGCATCGTGTTGGACTCAGAAGGTAATATTTATGTGGCCGGTCATAGCTACGGAAACGGAACATACAGTGATTATGTCACTATCAAGTACAACACTGCTGGAATCCAACAATGGGTAGCCCTATATAACGGATCTATGAATTATACTGATGAAGCAAGATGCTTGGCGTTAGATCCAGATGGTAACATCTATGTGACAGGTGATAGTTGGGGAACTGGAACAGTTTCAGATTATGTCACCATTAAGTACAATAGTAATGGCGTTCAGCAATGGCTGGCACGTTATAACGGACCGGGTAATGGTTGGGATGTCGCCGAGTGTGTGGCATTAGATGCAGATGGCAATGTTTACGTAACCGGTAAAAGTGATGGAATCGAATTAGACCATGATTATGCAACGATCAAATACGATAATTCCGGTATCCAACAGTGGGTGGTTCGCTACGATGGGCCTGGGAATTCAAATGATGAGGCTATCAGAGTGGCGGTTGACATCTTTGGGCATGTTTATGTTACCGGTGAGAGTTATGGCAGCGAAACAGGTTTTGACTATACTACCATCATGTATGATACGGCTGGCATTCAATTGTGGGTCGCGCGTTATGATGGACCAACACATGATAATGATTTAACCTATGATTTGGCCCTAGACGATGACGGTAGAGTTTTTGTGACGGGTGGAAGCAAAGGTAGCAGTTCCTATGAGTATGCTACGGTTAAGTATGACACGGCGGGAATTCAACAGTGGGTAGCGCGTTACGATGGAGCAGCCTCGGGGGAGGATCGAGCCCACAGTTTGGCGGTAGACGCGAGTGGTAATGTATATGTAACTGGGCGTAGCCATGGCAGCGGAACTGCGGACGACTACGCTTCTATCAAATATGATTCTTTCGGAGTGCAGCAATGGGTGGCGCGTTATAATAGCCCGATAAATGGAGATGATAATGCTGAAGAAATCGCTGTTGATGCCGAAGGCAATGTTTACGTGACCGGTTTAAGTTATGGAAACGGGACGTATGGCGATTGCGCAACGATCAAATATAACTCTTCTGGGCTGGAACAGTGGGTGGCACGCCATAACGGTCCAGGGAATTATTCCGATGGCGGATTCGGCATGGCTATGGATACGGATGAGGATATTTTTATTACAGGTATGAGTTTCGGAAGCGGAACAGGTTGTGACATAGCCACCCTCAAATACTCCCAGAGTGCCATCCCTAACTGGCAACCGGTAACCACTACCTACTTCGGTGCTCCTGTCCCGCAAGAGTGCCGCCTGGCATCGCCTCACCCCAATCCCTTCAACCCCTCCACAGCCATCAGCTATCAGCTTTCAGCTATCAGCCACGTCAGCTTACGAGTGTATGATGTCTCGGGGAAGGTGGTCGCGATATTAGTGGACGGGCGAAGAGAAGCGGGTACGCATGAGATCACTTTCGATGGGTCAGCGTTGGCGGCGGGGGTGTATTTCGTGATGCTGCAAGCGGGGGAGTTCAGCGCGGCGCAAAAGCTGGTACTTTTGAAATAAGTTATGAATTATGAGTTATGAGTTATGAAATACACACGCAAAAAACAATCTCATAACTCATAACTCATAACTCCTCTTCCACAAACCCAATTACCTCCTCCACACTCCCCGCCCCGGCCAACAGCATCACCAACCGATCCAAACCGACCGCCACTCCGCTGGTGGGTGTGGGAATCTTCAGCAGCGCCTCCAACAGCTTCTCATCAATGGGATAGAGCGGCTTCCCCTGGGAAGCTCTCCGGCGCAAATCCTCCTCGAAACGCGTGCGCTGCTCGACGGGGTCGGTCAACTCCTCGAAGGCGTTGGCAATCTCGACTCCGGCCATGTACAGCTCGAAACGGCGCGCTACCCGCGAGTCCTTCGGGTCGCGCCTCGCCAGCATGGCCAACGGCGCGGGATAATCGTAGAAGAACAGCGGCTTCTCACGCCCCAGATGGCGATCCACCTTATCCACCAGATCGAAGTAGAAGCGATCCTCATCGAAAGCCTCGACAGGTGACCACCCCGCCCAGCGGCGGAACGCCTCGTCCACACTCAGGCGATCCCACGGCGGATTCAAAGCGCATTCCACCCCTGCATGTTCCACCTTCGATACTCCCAGGATCACAGCCGTTTCCCAGATTATCATCTCTAACTCGCGCATCAGATCTTCTAATGGGCAATCCGTCGCGTAGTATTCGAGCATGGTGAATTCCGGGTTATGCAGCAGGGTGCGTTCACCCTTGCGAAAGCAATGGCAGATCTGGTAAATCCGCGTAAAACCCTCCCCCAGCAGGCGCTTCAGGTGGAATTCCGGCGAGGTGATCAGATAGCGCTCTTCGCTGGCGTAGGCGTCCAGGTTCACGTCTGTGCCGGGAGTTCTCACCCGCAGAGGCGTTTCCACTTCCAGGTAACCGCGCTCTTCCAGTGCCCTCCGCAAATGGATAAACGCGCGCGCTCGAAAGCTTAGCATGTCGCGCTTGCTCAATCCCCCCTCCGGGTAAAAATCGTGGCGCCAATGGCGAAAAATACCGTCCCGATGCCCAACAACAGGGCGCAGTGAGCCAGCATGGTGACCGGGCTGAAGCCTCGCCAAACCGCTCCCTCCAAAGTTATGATAGCCCACTTGACGGGGCTGAAACTGCCCACCAGTCGCATCCAGGGGGGCATGAAGAAGATGGGAATCATCCCGCCGCCGATCATGGACATGACCAACAGCACCGCCCAGCCGATGCCGCTGGCTGAAGCCTCCGTACGGCCCATGACGGATAACAGCATCATGATTCCGGTGAAGCACAGGCTGCAACAGACAATCGCCAGAGCGAGCCAAGGCAAGGAATAGGGTCGGACGTTGAATGCCGCGATGGCCAACGCGATCATCAACAGAGACACGCCGAGATTGGACACGAAACAGGCGACGGCTTTGCCGGTCAGAACTTGCCGTCGGGAAAGCGGCGCCATGCGCAGTCTCACCAGTGTGCCTTTCGATCTCTCCACCACCAGTGAAATCCCGAACGCCGCCGCGCACCCGATCAGCCCCCAGATCACCGATTGCGGAAACGTCACGTCGAAGGGATTCTTGGGGCCGACGCGCTTGACCGACACGTCGCTGACCTCGACTTTCAAAGGCTGCCAGCCGGAGGATTCCTCACCGGATTGTCCACTGTCGCCTGATACCGTTGGTTGGGCGAAGAAATCATCCATCATTTTCAGGGAATTGGCCAGCGGTGACCAATACGCGCGCTCGGAATCGGGAGCAGTGTTCATCGCCGCGATGGATTCCTGCAAATGACCGCGCATCTTGCCCCGGTCGGTGAAATTGGCCTGGAAGCCTTCCATGAAGTACCGGGTCAACACTCCTTCAAGCATTCCTGCTTCCGCCTTGCGGGACGGATCCAGACCAAGTTCGATCTTGGCAGCATCCCCCCAGAACATTCGATCTGAAGCCGGACCGAACCCCTTGGTAAGCACGACGTAGGCGGCCCGCTTGCCGCTTCGCACCAGTGAAATCGCCTGCGAGCGTGTTGTCGGTAATACTTCCAGTTCGGCGGCTTTATTCAGTTTTTCGATGAATTTGGCTGAACCGGCGCTGCTGTCTTCGTCCACCAGAGCAATGGGGATGGAGGATTGCTCGTCCCCTGCCCCGGAAAATATCAGCCCGAAAAATATCGCAAACAACAGCGGGAAGAAGAAAACGAAAAACGCGCCGGCCTTATCGCGCAGCAGCAGCCGCAAATCCTTGCCGGCCAGAGCTAGAATCTGTTTCATCAATCCCTCAGAGTTTTACCGGTTAAATTCAAAAATACCGTCTCCAAGTCCGGCCGTTCCACACGGAAACGATGTAGGGGGCCCTTTTGCCGCAATTTCTCCAGCTCAGCTACAGGATCATCGGTTTCAGTTCGTTTCTCGCCGTCACTACATTCTGTAATCAATACATCTCGACCGCCGTGATCCCGAATCAGGTTGTCTACCGAGTCCAAAGCCAACAGTTTGCCGCGATCCATAATGCCTACTCGGTCGCATAGCCGCTGCGCCTCTTCCATGTAGTGGGTCGTGTACAAGATGGCGCGGCCCTCCCGGCGCAGCGCCAGGATACTCTCGAATATCGCCTTTCGTGATTGCGGATCCACTCCCACCGTCGGTTCATCCAGCAACAGCAGGGGTGGTTCATGAACCAGGGCCACCGCCATATTCAGGCGGCGCTGCATCCCCCCGGAATAAGTCTTGACCCGATCCTTACGGCGGTCGCTGAGTTGCGAAAACTCCAACGCCCAGCCCACGCGCTGGTTCAGGGTGGTCCCGGAAAGCCCCTGAATTTTGCTAAAAAAACGCAAGTTCTCTTCGCCCGTCAAATCTTCGTAGAGCGCCAGCGCTTGAGTTGCCACGCCCACCTTCGACCGTATTTCAGGATTCAGAGGATCCCCGCCGCCCACGCGAGCCGTGCCGGAGTCTGGTTTCAGCAAACCCACCGCCAGGCTGACAGTCGTGGTTTTACCGGCGCCGTTAGGCCCCAGCAGCCCAAAGATCTCGCCTGGCCGGATCTCCAGACTAACGTCATCCACCGCTCGGAGGCTGCCGAAGGATTTGCGTAAATTGGTTAATTGAAGCATGTGGGTTCCTAATAATACGAAGAGCCGGCATTCAGTAGTTAGACGCGCATTTTCACTGAACACCGGCTCGGCAAGTTTGCTAAATTTTTGCAACGATCAACTTAAATCCTGCTGCCCTTCCGAATGCAACCGCAACAGGCGGCTGGCTTCTTCCAGGCGCTCTTTCTCTTCCGGAGTCAGATTTTCATACCCTACCCGGCTGATGCGCCCCAACAAATAATCAACTTCGGAATGGACGGCTTGCAGGTCAGTCAAGCGCCGCACTTCCAGTTTTACTTGTTTGGCTTCCCGCTTATCATGACGAGCCTGCGACAACCTCCAGGTCAGCGGCCGGATCAAAGCCCCGCCTTTCAGGTAGAGAAAACCGACCGCCATGCCGCCCAGGTGAGCGAAATGCGCGATGCCATCAGCAGAGTAAGATCGGGCCAGCAGGAATTCCAATGCCGCGAAGATCATCACGAAGTACTTGGCCTTAATGGGGATTACAAAGTAGAGCAGGATGACATTGTTAGGGAACAGAACGCCGTAAGCCACCAGAAGGCCGAAGATGGCGCCCGAGGCGCCGATGGTGGGGATGGTGGAGCCGTAATTAAAGGCCAGATTGATCAGCGCCGCTCCTACTCCGGTAAACAGATAGTACTTCACGAATCCCCGGCTGCCCCAGACTCTTTCCAATTGCGGCCCGAACATCCACAAGGCGAACATATTGAATACCAGGTGCCACAGTCCGCCGTGGAGGAACATGTAAGTGAACACCTGCCAGATCATGTAGTGATGCACCACCTCGTAGGGCACTAAGCCCAAGTAGTGCGAGAGCGGCAGGCGCACCAATGATTGCGCCACGAAAACGACAAGATTGAGGATAATGAGTATCTTGACGGCCGGGGTCCAGGGACTTCCGAAACTGAACGAATAGGAGCGACGTACGCTGTCCATTAGATTTTGTCTTGCTTACAACCGGTTGAAGGGGGCCTTGATTGCTATTTTGATGCTATTTGAGAAACAGAATTTTTCGGGTTAAGGCCTGGCCCTCATATCGAAGGACGGCGAAGTAAATGCCGTTAGCTAGTTTTGTTCCATCCACAGTCAGCAAATGGGATCCGGCGGCAAATTCGGCCTCCAGCAGGGAACTCACTCGACGCCCCATGAGGTCGTAAAGTTCTACCCGAACCAGCCCGCTTGAAGGGATCATGAATGATAATACGGTTCCCGGATTGGCGGGATTGGGCATGGGCGAATCAAAGCTAAGTTTCGAGATGAGATTACCCGTAGAACCAGACTGGGAGCTTCCCTGCACGGGAGGGTTCGTGGTGAACTTGACCGCGCGTCCGGTAGCAAGAGGCGCGGCTGTCGTAGGCAGATTTTGCGAAAATGAGTACTGCAATCCGCGTTGATGGGTATGGTCTTCCATGCCGACGCTGCAATAATTCTCCACGTAATCCACGTCGTTGACCATCAGGTATTGGAACAGGAATTCGCCGTCGCCGGTTGCCGTAGAATGGACGGCTGGGTCGAAGAGCACCAGCTCGAAAGTCTCTTCCTTCCAATGGCTGGTGTCCTCGTCGTAGAAGCGACGGTTGACGGTGCGGCTCCATTCCACCACGAACCGGCCTTCGGCCTGATCATACCGTGAGAGTACATGGATCCAATTGTCACCGTCTGTGGTGTCGGCTTTCAGATCATCCCAGAAGGGAGCGATTAGCGATGGCGGCCCCAGCGAAGAGGGCAAATTCCAGTTGCGGAAATCGGACATCCACGTCCGCCCGAAGTTGACGAATCCGTTCGAGCAGATGGTCAGAGTATCAAAACTCAGCCCGTAGTAGGTAAACGTGAAGGGTAAAGTGATGGTTTCGTTGACGTCATCATCCATGAGGTAAAGGTCCGCACCGGCAGGAGCCCCATAGCGTGGGTCCAGTTCGATCCACGCAAAGTCTGGAGCCTCGGTATAAGCAGTATCTGTATTGTCATAAGCGAAGTAGCCGTAGACGTCAGGGCCCAGTGGATCGGTCGAAACCGGAGTGCCGAGCTGCACGGGGAAATTGACCGATTGTGTATACCCGCCTGTGGTCGTTAGAGCAAGGCTTAAAATGATCTGGCGGCCAGGCAAAGTCGAAGCCGCTATCTGTACGGAGAAAGTCCCTCCGGCCAGCCCCGAACTACCGGGTTGAATCACCGGAAAAGCCACCGATCCCGTGCTGATGGTTACCACTGGATCCATACAAGTCAGTGTTCCGCTCAATCCCTGGCTGGAAGCCAATCCGGCGTTGAACAACAGAGGCCGCAGCTTGGCGGTGTTTCCAGGCGCCACGCTGCCGCTGTCCGTTACCAGAGTAACGGGCAGCATCTGCAAACTACCCACCGGCAGAATGAATTTGACCTGAGCTGATCCCTCAACGCCGGTCAGGTCAAGAGTAAACTCTACCGCATGGCTGTTGGGTGTGCTGGAAGCCAGAGTAACGGTATACAGCGCCGTTGCCTGGGCCGAGGCGGGGATCGTGCCCAAATTCACGCCTGACGTTCCCACCGAGGTATACAAATCATTCTCCGACAACGTCGCTTGCACATTAGTCAACGGATCGGCGC
>JAGVQJ010000021.1 GCA_020051775.1 Calditrichota bacterium
AAAAGAACAGGTCATTGAATTAGTTGTCTCGAAGCTAAAATAACGAAACAAACCCATGAAGTCAGGGAAATCACTTCCCAGCATGATCATTTCTCCGTCGATCCTGTCGGCGGATTTTAGCCGACTGGAAGAACAGGTGAAACTCGTTGAGATGGCCGGCGCCGACTGGATCCATTTGGACGTTATGGACGGTCATTTCGTACCCAATATCAGCTTCGGCCCCATGATCGTAGGTGTGGTTAACCGAATAACCAATCTTTACCTGGACACGCACTTGATGATAAACAATCCAGATAAATATCTGGAGGTTTTCAAAAAAAGTGGCGCTGATCTGCTAACTCTGCACGCGGAAGTGCCGGGCGTTATACCGGGTAGTCTTCGACGGGTGAGAGAGCTGGGACTCGAGGTGGGTATTTCCATCAATCCGGAAACTCCCATTGAGATTCTGGAGCCAGCCTACGAGCTGGTGGATCTAATATTAATTATGTCGGTTCATCCCGGTTTCGGAGGGCAGTCATTCATCCCCGAATCGTTGGAAAAGGTGCGTAAAATCAACCAAATCATCGCGACGCTTGATCGAGATATCGTGATTCAAATTGACGGTGGCATCACCACATCGAACGCCGGGACGGTAAGGCAAGCGGGAGTCCGAGCCATGGTGGCGGGTAGTTCAATTTTTAATGCTCCCGATCCTGCCAAAGCCCTGCGGGAGATTCGACAGGCGGCAGATTCTACCCGATAGCCCTATGATTGAATTGCTTGTGGATTTAGCCCGACAGCAGGGAGCAACCTTAGCAGGTTGGGCGGCCCTGGATCGAGGCGAATTGGGGTTGTACAGCCTGCTCAATGCCGGGGAGGCACAGCGCTACCGATCGGCGCTGGTGATTGGGGTGAGACACAGCGATGCCGCACTGGTCAATCCGCTCAAACTGCCGACGGATACTTATGATCAAGAATACCGCAGATTGAATGTTCTATTGAACCAAATCATTTCTTTTCTGAATAATTACCTCAATAGTCATGGCGTTGCCGGTCGCGCAGTGGAAGCTTCACAGACAATGGATATGGTGCACCAGAGAGGTCTGGTATCGCACCGTGCCCTGGCGGAACGCGCCGGTTTGGGGATCAGGGGTCGGAATAACCTCCTGGTGACGTCAGCGCATCGTTCCCGCGTACGCCTGGCGACTCTGCTGACCGATCTGCCTGTACCACGCTTACCTAAGATCGTCTGGCCGTACCCCTGTACAGGATGCGACGCGTGTCGAAAAGCTTGTCCCGCCGGCGCCATTGGCGAGAGATCGGATGACTTTCGCCTCGATTTATGTATAATGCACATGGATCGTTTTCACAAACAAGATCTTTCTACACATATCTGCGGCATCTGTCTGGCAATTTGCCCCGGTATTGAACTGGTCTAACCATGAACTTGATTAACAACCAAGCGCTAATACTGGAAAGATTCGAAGTCGGGCCCTTTCTTGTCAATGCCTATATTTTAGCGTGCGCACGAACGAAAATATGCGTCATCGTTGATCCCGGTGATGAAGGCGACCGCATTCTGAATCGCTGTCGGGAATTAAACTTGTCAGTAACACATATCGTCAACACCCACGGCCACGCCGACCACATTCTGGATAACGGTTTTATCAAACAGGAAACCGGCGCACCCATCATTATTCATCCTGATGATGCGCCGATGTTGACGGATCCGTACCACAATCTATCAGCATATTTTTCACAACCGCGCACTTCGCCTCCGGCAGATCAATACTTTCAAGAAGGTACACCCTTTCACGTGGGTGAGTTAGAATTCGATGTTTTGCACACCCCGGGCCACAGCCCTGGATCGGTGTGCTTGGTGAACGATGTCATCGCCATCGTAGGAGATGTGCTGTTCTATGACAGCGTAGGACGATCGGATTTCCCCGGCGGATCGCATGAAACCCTGATTCGCAGTATCAAGCACAAGTTGCTGCCTCGCGGTGACCATATTCGTGCCTTCCCCGGCCACGGACCAGACACTACCTTGGGTCGCGAACGGAGGGAAAATCCATTTCTCCAATCCGATTTTGGGTATTAAGCATTGAATAAGCAGATCCAAGAAATTGAGAATATCTGCCCTGAGCTGGAAGCTTTCCTCGATCACTTGCGAATGGAACGGGCTTTAAGCCACAATACCTGCGAAAGTTATAGGCGTGATTTGGAAGACTTCGTCGGCTTTCTTAGCAGTAAAGGAATCGAAGCAATTGCCGCCTCGCTGGAAGATGGCAGACAATACGCCAGATCATTATATCGCCGGGGACTCAAGAATTCCACCGCCGCTCGACGGATTTCCGCGCTGCGCAGTTTTTACAATTACCTAACTCAATCCGCCATTACGCCCTTAAATCCGATGGCGTTGCTGACGGGACCAAAGATCGTCCGTCCTTTACCGCACATTTTATCCGTAGAAGACGTGGGGAGGTTGATTGAAGCGCCGGACGTCTCCAGCACCGGCGGCCTGCGCGACCGAGCCATGATGGAAGTCATGTATTCTTCCGGCCTGCGGGTCTCCGAAACCGCAGGCATCGAATTCGGCGATTTGAATACCGCAGAGAGTTGGTTGTTGATTCGCGGCAAGGGCATGAAGGAGCGGTGGACGCCTTTGGGGCAGTCCGCCGTTCACTGGATTCATCGTTATCTGAAGGAGGCGCGACCCCAGCTTTCCAAACGCGAATATAGTACCAGGACTATTTTCCTCAACAAACACGGCCAAGCATTGACGCGTCAGGGTATTTGGGGGATAGTGAAAGGTTACGCCGCCAAGTTATCCCCTTCTCTATCGGTGCATCCGCATACTCTGCGACACTGTTGCGCCACGCATCTCTTAGAAGGTGGCGCGGACCTGCGCACCGTACAAGAATTTCTGGGTCATGCCGACATCTCAACGACGCAGATTTACACTCATATTGATCGCAATTACTTGAAAGAAATTCACCGTAGTTTCCACCCTCGAGGCTAATGCCCGACCTGACTTCATATATACTGCTCGCTCCGCCTATACTTCTGGCGTTGTCGTTCCACGAATTTGCTCATGGCTGGGTCGCAGACAGACTGGGTGATCCCACTGCGCGCCTGGCGGGTCGTTTGACTATGAATCCACTGGCCCATCTGGATTTCATAGGAACTATCATGCTGTTTGTGGTGCATATGGGTTGGGCCAAACCGGTTCCCATCAATCCGTACAATTTTCGTGAACCCCGACGCGATACCATCCTTGTCTCCCTTGCTGGTGTTACTGCCAACATGATTATGGCAGCCTGTTGGGGGATAGTGATCCGTTTATGGAACACAGGGGGACCATTCGAAGCATTTGTACTCCCGCAACCCATCACGCTTATTGTTTTCTACGGTGTCATTATCAATCTGAGTCTGGCCATTTTCAATTTGATCCCCATCCCTCCGCTGGACGGATCGCGCATTTTAGGTGGCATTCTACCCTTACGTTGGGAACTACAGTACCGTAAACTGGATCGTTTGGGGCCTCTTTTAGTCTTGGCGCTGGTAATGGGCGGCGCCTTTCTTAACTTCCCCTTGTTATGGTGGATCATGAAGCCGTTCATCCGGTTTTTCTCCATAATATTTACTGGAATTGACTTGAGTAGCTTGTGAAAAC
Source organism: Calditrichota bacterium (assembly GCA_020051775.1). GTDB lineage: Bacteria > Electryoneota > B3-LCP > B3-LCP > B3-LCP > JAGVQJ01. Next base: position 3,656 of record JAGVQJ010000021.1, read on the forward strand.
TAGATCTCCTTACCTTACGCTGTGGATAGCGTTGACGGTGCTTTCGGGCTGTGCCCCACTGCTCAGGAGCGGCGATGGCAATCTTAAGTACCTCCGTGAAACGACAAATGAGTACTTAAGCACGCTAACTTTGCGCAGCTCATCATGGTCCATCATGGCGGTGGATCTTGATGACGGTCGTATTCTCTTGCAACGAGATCCTGAACGGGCGCTGATTCCTGCCTCTGGCATGAAGTTGTTGGTGACCGCTTGTGCTCTGGAAACCCTCGGGCCGGAATTTCGCCTGACCACAACCATTGGTTATACCGGCGATTTTGACGTCAAGACAGGCACGTTGAATGGAGATTTAATTGTGCAAGGGGTAGGCGATCCTACGATCTCCTCGCGGTTTAGAGCGGTGGACCGACGACGGACCCCCACCGGCGATATAGATTCCACAGACACTTTCGAGGCTTGGGCCGATTCCATAGCATCGCATGGCATTCAAAAGATATCAGGAGGACTTATTGGATCGGCGGGATTATTCGGAGGCGCACCTTTAGGCTTAGGATGGGAATGGAACGATCTGCCCAGCGGCTATGCTGCTGAATTCGGGCCTCTTATTTATGCGGATGGTTGCGTAGAAATTACTGTTTATCCTGCGGATAGTGTCGGTAAAGAAGCTCACGTGACGTACTGGCCCCAGGCGGGAGCCCTCAAGCTGAATGGTTCCATTTTGACTTCGGCCCCCAACACGGAAGCAGAAATCTCCTTTGATCGCAAATTGGGCGACAATCAGGTGATCATCTGGGGAGCTGTACCTTATAAAGGCGTTCCCCAGCGTCGCTGGATCTCGGTTCATGATCCAGCCGACTTTTTCTTAACCAATCTACAGACCGCATTGGAAAAAAAGGGGATAACCGTTTCCGGTGGAACTATAGCCACTTCCACCTGGCGATCCAATACCACTGGCTTTAAACCCTTGTTCCTCGACCCCTCCCCAAATCTGAACAACATCATCCGCATCATCAATCAACACAGCGTGAACCTGTATTCGGAAACGCTGGCACGCATTCTTGGTGTGAATCACAAAATGACTCATCCGGAACTGGCCGGTCTGGATGCTTTCAGCGCCGGGCGCGAGCGCATTCGAGAATGGGAAGTAAAACTGCCGGGTACAGCCAGCGCCGCAGTTATGGCGGATGGTTGTGGACTATCGCGCCAGAATCTTCTCTCCTCAAGCGAACTGGTAAAAGTTCTCGTGCACATGAACCGATCGCAGTACCGAGTCAGCTTCATCAACAGCCTGGCGAAACCGGGTGAACCGGGGACGATTCAGCAGCGCTTTATGGGTTTGCCGGCGGGCATAAACCTGCATGCCAAAACCGGTTCCATGAACCGAGTGCGTTCTTTGTCCGGCTACTTGTTTAGGGACAATCAACCCAGAATCGTGTTCTCCTTCATCTGCAATAACAACCAGGGTCCTCAAGATGAGCCAGATCTGACCATTGATAATTTGGTGCAATTGCTCGCGTTATACTTGAAGGAAAAATGATCCTTTATCATAAGATTTTAAGCTGTAGGTTACAGGAGGCTGAGTGGATAAAATCGTAGAGTGTGTTCCCAACTTTTCCGAAGGACGCAATCGCGCTACCCTTGACAAGATCGCTGAAGCCGTTCGATCAACCAAAGATGCCAAACTTCTTGATGTTGATCCGAACATGGACTACAATCGCACGGTATTCACATTCGTGGGAACCCCAGAAGGTGTGTTACATGCGGCCTTGAACGCCTTTGAGGCAGCGGCACAGGCGATTGATATGACCTCGCATAAAGGCGAACATCCACGCATGGGCGCGGCGGACGTTGTCCCCTTCATTCCGGTGCGCGGAGTGAGCATGGATGAATGTGTAGCCATTTCCGAAAAATTCGGTGCGCAGATTGCTCAAAAGCACAATTTGCCGGTATATTTGTATGAATTTGCAGCTAAATCCGACAGACGGCGCAACTTGGCTGATATTCGCAAGGGCGAATATGAGGGTTTGTCGGAAAAAGTACTGGATCCCTCCTGGATACCGGATTTCGGCCCTGCGACTTTTAATCCAAAACTGGGCGCTACCGTTACCGGAGCACGAATCTTTTTAATTGCTTACAATGTTAATGTGCGAGATCCCAATCCGGATAAAGCCCAAGAGATTGCCCTGCGTATTCGGGAATCAGGCCGCGTTAAACGTGGAACCGATGGAAAGCCTTTAAAGGACAGTGAAGGCAACAAAATTGTCATCCCCGGAAAATTAAAAAGTGTCAAAGCCATGGGGGTCGCTTTGGATGAATACAAGATTTCCCAGGTATCCATTAATCTTGTCAATTACAATGTCACAGCTCCGCACGAGGCTTACGAAGCGGTTAAAAAAGAGGGCGAAACTCTTGAGGCGGTCATCTCCGGAAGCGAGATCGTCGGATTGACTCCGTTGGAACCGTTGCTGCGAGCGGGTCGCTTCTATCGCGAGAGAAACGGTTTAGATTCAAAAGCGAGCGATGAGGAATTGCTCGAATCGGCCATCAAAGGGTTGGGTTTAAGTGATTTATACTTTTTCGACCCTAAGAAAAAAGTCATCGAATATATGATTTAACCCAGGAATATTTCTATGCTCCTCGATAAATCGGTAAGTGAGTTTTTATCCGAAACTGCCTCGTCTTCACCGGCTCCGGGCGGTGGTTCGGCCAGCGCTTTTGCCGCCGCCTTAGGCACAGCGCTCACACAAATGGTCATCACTCTAACCGTTGGGAAGAAAAAATATGCGGAAGTGTCAGCAGAACTTGCTGCCTTGTTGCCGCCATTGGAAAAGGTTCGCATTGAGCTTCAGGCTCTGGTGGACAAAGACACAGAAGCTTTTAATGCTGTGATGACAACGTTTGGATTGCCGAAGGAGACGGAGATTCAAATCCAAGCTCGATCCTCCGCTATTCAAGCTGCCACAGTCGTAGCTACCGAAGTGCCTCTTGAGGTTATGCACTCGGCTCTGGCTGCGCTGGAAATGACCTTGATTGTCGCGAAAAAAGGCAATCGTAATTCCGCCTCGGACGCTGGAGTGGCCGGGTTGCTGCTTGTGGCGGGGCTGGAGAGCGCAGCTTTAAATGTCAAAATTAATCTGCCAGGATTGCCGGACGATTTGCCATTCAAGAAAAATACCTTGAATGAACTGGAGATTATTCTGGCGAAGAAAAACGAGCTCGCCGGACAAATCCGCGAGGCTGTTGGATTATAAACAACATGAATTTTAACGAACCCGCAGCCGTACGTCGCATTCACCTGCTGCCGGAAGAGATCTTCAATCGGATCGCGGCCGGCGAGGTGGTGGAACGTCCGGCTTCAGTGTTAAAGGAGTTGATCGAGAACTCGTTGGATGCCGGGGCAACTTCCATCGAAGCCAAAGTATCCGGGGCTGGTCGCCGGGAAATTTTAGTCACCGACAATGGCCTTGGCATGGGACGGGAAGATCTGCTCATGGCGTTCGAGCGCCATGCCACCAGCAAAGTCAGAAACCTTGAGGACTTATTAACCATCCAGACCTTGGGATTTCGGGGGGAAGCATTGCCCGCCATCGCCTCCGTCAGCCGTGTGGAAGTAACGAGTCAACCTCGCGGTAGCCTTTCAGCGTTTCGCTTAAAAATTACTGCCGGCCGAATTCAGGATCTGGAAGAGACCGGAGCTCCCGAAGGAACTACCTTTATCGTCCGCGACCTGTTTTTCAATACTCCTGCGCGCAAAAAATTCCTGAAATCCTCCGGTGTGGAAAACAGTCACCTGCTGAATGTCTTCAAACGCTACGCCTTGGCTTACCCGGAGCTGCGCTGGGCCTTCACATTGGATGACCGTGAAGTCTACCGCCTGCCCGCTGAATCCCTCGTGAATCGCATTCCGGCGTTATTTAGCGACGAGTTAATCGGTCGCCTTTTCCCGATAGAAATGGCGGAAGGCGATACCCGCATCTCAGGATTTATCGGCGCGCCTTCCCTGGCCCGGCGATCACGCGGTGATCAGCATCTGTTGATCAACCGGCGCTGGGTGCAGCATCGTTTACTGGCGCATGCTTGCCTTTCAGCTTATGGGCCATTATTGGAACCCGGCTCGTTCCCTATCTACGTCCTGTTCCTGACTGTTCTTCACGAAGATGTAGACGTCAATGTACACCCCGCCAAGACGGAAGTCAAGCTCCGCCGCGAAAATGAGGCGTACAGTTTTGTTCATAAGGCGATACAAACTGCCTTACAGCAAGCTGGTGTTGCCGCGATGCCGGTTATGCAACTTAAGGCAGGTGAATTTGTAAATTCTACAACCGGCGAGATTACTTCCCAAAAACCAGCGGCTTCCCCGATACAATCCTACCGCCCATCATCCATTCATACTGAAATACAAAAAGCCACCCCTGAAGCCTACGAATTGATGTTTGGTCAATCAGGCCCTAAATCCACTCCGTCAAATCATTTGCACCCCTCATCTATGGATGATCTACCTGATGGGCAAGGAAATAATAGAGACCAGCGACCAGATAGTGTAAGCTCGACGGGCGGTGAACGCACGCATATTTATCAGCTTCACCAACGGTATATCGTGACCGAAATCAAAGGGGGGATCGCCATCATTGATCAGCATGCTGCCCATGAACGAGTCCTCTACGAGAAAGCGCTCAAAGCCTTGACCGGTAATCGCCTGCCCAGCCAGCAATTGTTGTTCCCGCGAATTCTAGAGCTGGACCCTGAGAGCACGGTTCGACTTCGAGAGGTTATGGAAGATCTGCAAGCACTGGGAATCACGATACGCGAATTTGGAGAACGAAGTTTTGTGCTGGAAGCATTACCAATGGGCACCAACACCGGGCAAGAAGGCCAAATCATCACTGAGATTTTGGACGAATTGAAGGAGCGAGGATCACTGCGCCGCCCCGGTTCCGAACAGGTCGCAGCGGCCTTCGCCTGCCGGGCGGCGATCAAATTCGGCATGCCGTTAAATCTGCCGGAGATGAATGGCCTGATTGATCAGCTCTTTGCCACGAAATTTCCCTTCACCTGCCCGCATGGTAGGCCCACCCTTCTGCAACTCACGTTGGGTGAATTGGAGAGAAGATTTGGCCGCGCCTAAAGTCCCGTTTCTGGTCGGCCCGACCGCTTCCGGCAAAACTTCCGTTTCCATTTTTATAGCGCGCGCATTGGGAGCGCAGATCATTTCGGCTGATTCCCGGCAGTGTTACTGTGATCTTAGTATCGGCACCGCTAAACCAGCGCCAGAAGAATTGGCTGCTGTACCGCATTATTTCGTTGATTGTCTGAACCCAGAGGAACTCTTTAGCGCGGGGGAATTTGGGCGCCAGGCGCGAGCGAAAATCAAGGAGCTCCTGGAGGCTGGGAATATTCCATTGGTGGTAGGAGGTTCAGGGCTTTATGTATCCGCATTGGTTGATGATTTCTTTGAAGGACCGTCCGCCGATCCTGATATTCGGGATCGCCTGAAAGCTCGCGCTGCTACCGAAGGAGTGCACACGCTATACGAGGAATTGCAGCGGATTGATCCCCAGGCGGCGGGTAAAATCATGCCGGGTGATTACCGACGCATCGAACGAGCGCTCGAAATCTTCATCCTCACCGGTATCCCAATCAGTCAAATTCGCAAGCAGCAGGCTAACCCTCCTCCCTACACCCCGGTGATGGTGGGGTTGCAATGGCCTCGGCAACAGCTTTATGAGCGCATTAATACGCGCTGCCTGCAAATGCTTGAAGCGGGTCTGATCGAGGAGACTCGACGGCTGGTCTTCGATCGCAAACTGACCCCCGAACTCTGCAATGCTCTGGATAGCGTTGGATATAAGGAAACTACCCAGTATCTGCGCGGCGAAGTGGACTACAATGAGATGGTGCGGTTATTCCAGCGCAACACGCGCCATTTCGCCAAAAGACAGATCAGTTGGTTCAGTAGAGACCCACGAATTGAGTGGGTTGAGGTAGATGAAAATGTGTCCGTGATCGAGATCGCCAACAAAGTAAGCAAAATCTATCTGTCACTTGATATTCGTTCTGGTTTAATCTGATAACCACCTGCTCCTGAAACGACTATGAAAGACTACTCGCAAGAAAACGAATCACTCTCCCGCCGTTCCTTCTTAACCATCAGTGCATTGGGAGCCGCCTCCCTCCTGATGCCTTGGCAGAGAATACTGGCGCAGGAATCAGGCGCAACGACTTTAGTGCTGGTTCGCGGCGGAGATGCTTCACGAGCATTCAATGCAGCCCTCCAAGCACTGGGTGGGATAACCCAATTCAAGCTGCAGAAACGCACGGTGGTAGTTAAACCCAATATCGGCTGGGATAGGCTGCCCGAACAGGCCGCCAACACCGACCCCAACCTGGTCGCGGCGGCGGTGATGGCGTTCAAGTCAGCTGGTTCAAAGGTGCAGGTTTTCGATAACACCTGCAATCCCGCGCCACTCTGCTATCGGCATAGCGGTATCGAGGAGGCGGCCAAAGCAGCGGGAGCCGATGTAGCTCTCGTGCATGAACAACGCTTTGATGATTTGCCCTTGCCCAACGGCGTGAAGTTGAAATCCTGGCCCATTTACCGCGATTGGCTGCGTGCCGATCTGCGCGTTAACATGCCCATACTGAAGCATCATTCTCTGGCCAACATGACTGCGGGTTTAAAAAACCTCATGGGCGTTATGGGCGGTAGCCGCTCCAGCATTCATAACGGTTTCCCCGTGAAACTCACCGACATCGCAGCCCCCATTCTGCCGGAACTAACCATTGTGGATGCACGGCGTGTGTTAATGGCTCATGGCCCCACCGGCGGAAGCTTGGATGACGTGAAAGTTATGGACGCTCTGATCGCTGGATTCGATCCTGTGGCAGTAGATGCTGAAGCTGCGCGTCTGTTCGGTCTCGATCCGTTAAAGTTAGCATACCTGGAAGAAGCGCAAGGACGCGGTCTGGGAGATATAGTGCGACCTATAGGTTTCAGAGAGATACAATTATAAAAGCTCAAGGATTAAGCATTAAATCTAAGTTAAAACCAATCCACCTCCGCCGAGGCAGTCAGCTCCTTTTCCTGCTGGTCTTTATCGCGTTGTTTCTCTCGGCACGGGACCCGATGCAAACCCTCTTCTCTCCCGATCTGCTGCTGCGTCTTGATCCTTTGGCTGGATTTGCTGTATCACTCGCAGTACGTACCATTGTAGCAGCTTTCTGGCCGGGGTTGATTGTCCTTGGTTTGACCATCGCTCTCGGTCGCAGTTTCTGCGGTTGGGCCTGCCCAATGGGTACCTGTCTGGATGGTTGGGATCGCATTATTCCGCATGGCAAACGCCGAGGTGACCACCGCTGGAAATTTCTCCTTTTATTCGCAATATTGATACTCGCACTGTTCTCCATACAGGCGGTCTGGATATTAGACCCGCTGATCATTTTCATGCGGACTTTGGCTGTGGTTGTATTTCCTTTGATCGTTTGGGGTTTGGATAGCGCCTTCGGAGCGGCCTTTGGGTGGTGGTTGACTGAAGGTCCTGCACTTGCAGTTACCGATCTATTGCAGGGTTGGCTTCTACCCGCAACACGCCTCCAGTCAGCGCTTCTCTTTACGACGATTCTCTTCTTTGCGGGTATATTCATTTTGGAACGTTTCGGACGTCGTTACTGGTGCCGGGTATTGTGTCCATTAGGGGCGTTGTTGGGATTAATCTCCCGTTTTTCTCCGTTTGGCCGTCGTGTCAGCGCCGAGTGCACTTCCTGCACCGTTTGTGCAGAAGATTGCAGGATGGAAGCCATCGAAAATGACAATTCCCGCACGCGCCGAGGCGAATGCATTCTCTGTCTGGAATGTTCCGGGATTTGCCCGGTGAATGCCACAACTTACAGGTGGCATCAACAGCAGGGTGGCCAGGAAGCCTTAGATTTAAGTCGGCGCAGCACTTTGGGAACCATAGGAGCGGCTCTGGTTATTGGCGGCGTTTGGCGCACTGGGTTGCAGGCTAAAACAACCCGTGGCTACCTGATCCGACCACCGGGGTCTGTGATCGAAGACCGATTTCTTGATTTGTGTCTACGCTGCGGCGAATGCGTTAAGGCATGTTCCTCTACGGGGCGCTGCCTGCAACCGGCTGACATATCGCATGGCTGGGAAAGGATCTGGACGCCTGGCGCCCGAATGCGGGAAGGATATTGCCAATACACCTGCACTCTGTGCGGGAAAGTCTGTCCCTCCGGGGCCATTCAACCGCTATCAGAAGAAGCTAAAAAGCAAACTGTAATTGGGCTGGCCTACATTGATCGGTCGCGCTGCATACCCTGGGAAAGGGGCGAGGATTGCATTGTCTGCGAAGAACATTGTCCAGTGCCGCGCAAAGCCGTGATCTTCAGGCTGGGTTCGGTGGAACTGCCGCAAGGTGCCAAAACCGGTGTAAAGCTGCCCTATGTAGATCGAAATCTTTGCATTGGTTGCGGTATCTGTGAAACCAAATGTCCGATTTCCGGTGAAGCAGCCATCCGTATAACGAATGAAGGCGAGCAAAGAGCCATCTAAGAGCATGAAGAAGAACTATATTACCAGCTTGCCGGTAATAGATTGCAAATGATTGGAATAATTCTTGCTTCTACTGAATTGGATATATATATTTTATACAACTGTTTTTATCTCTATTTTCAACTTGAACATACCGAATCTGATTGTAATTATTTAATAAACAATTAATAAAGTATATCCAATCCGGAGCGGGCGGGCAATCCCGTCCGTTACCATTCCAGGGAAACGTCGGAGGCGTTATGAAAGTTCTGCGCACAGCGATTCTCATCCTCGTTCTGGTCAGCCTGGCGCTGGTGTTTGTCAACTGCGAGCAAAACTCCGGTACCGGCACAAGCGGTGGAGTCAACCTCGAATACATCGGAAACATAACGTTGACGGCGTATCGCACGCAGCTATACGTGGTTCCCGGGGTTCCCGACACTACTACCATCACTGCCACAGTGACCAACGACTCCGGCACAGCCGTGCCGAACATTCCTGTACAATTCTCCACCCCCAATATCGGTTCGATTTCCAATTCGCTGGATTCGACCGATTTTGAAGGGAAAGTCAGGGTAGTTTTCAACACGCAAGGGCAAACGGGCAACGCCTTGATCACTGCCACAGTAATTTCCGGTAATGCTACCAAAACCGGCTCGCTCGGCATCAACGTCTTCCCCTTGACCGGGATTGCGCATAGAATCACTCTGACGCTTGATCCCAGCATGGTCTACACCACCGGAATTATCGAAGATTCCGTCAAAGCCACAGTCCGCGTGTTCGATTCCACCAATGTGGGCATTCCCGATATGCACGTTAATCTGTCCACAACCGTAGGCGTGGTGGCTTACCCGGATTTAACGGATAATTCCGGTACTACCATTTCTTACATCTTTACTAACCAGGACACGGGGATGGGTATTGTCCGTGCGTCGGTCTATACCTACCTGCCGGATTCGACTGAAAACCTCAACTGGCCTGGTTTGGATCCTGTAACTCAAATTGTTGTCCCCGGCCAGGCCAAGGGCCCCGGCCCGGAATTACCGCCACACACGATCTACAACGTCTATGAGATCTTCGATACGGACACTTTCTATGTGATGCCGATGGACGATCAGATCGGTCAGGTGGTTGTTTCTGCCGTTCCCAGCCAGATGACCGTGCAGAACAATGCGGTGGATTCCGCCACGGTAACCGCTTACGTGCTGGATGAGAGCAATGCCGGCATCGGCGGAGTACCGGTACAATTCTCCTCCAATATCGGCATCCTGTCTTCCAATCTGGTTTACACACTATCGAATGGTATTGCCACCGTTACCTTCAAGAACTTGCCGAATCAAACTGGAATTGCTGTGATCGAAGCTCGAGTCGGGAATATGACCGGAAGCGATTCCATCATCGTGCTTCCTCCTAGCGGGCCGAACGGTTCGCTCTGGCTGTTCACGGACACTTACGTGATTTATGCAGATGGCGGTATCACCAAAGCCCACATGACGGCGCTCCTGAAAGACGCTGACAATCAGGTGATCATGCTTGCACCGATCATTTTCACAGCAGATATGGGTACGATTGCTTCGCCGGTTAACACCGACTCTACCGGCCAGGCTCGTTCCGACTTTACGGGTCTCACGATCCCCACTTTCCCCGATTCAGCGATGGTTATCGCCAAATATCCGTCCATGAATTTAGCGGATACTTTGCGGATTATGATTGCCCCGGAGCGAACTGTTGACCATGTGGTTGTCAACACCGGCTCAAATTACATGCAAGCCAACGGCTTTGACTCCACCCGTGTGGATGCGACGGTTTGGTTGGAGGATAACGAATTGGCACCTCCCGGGACGGAAGTCAATTTCAACATTATCGGCAATCATGGCGGTATGTTCACCAGCGGTTCACTGGGTATGGTAGGCGATAACGGAACGGCGACCGTCTACTATCGTTCGGGTATGTCCACGGGAACCGATACTTTAAGCGCCGAATGCGAGGGGGTACTTTCCAACTTCGTACCGATCGTGCTGCATGCCGGGCCGCCCTCGGTCATCAGCATCTCTTCCGATACAACCATGCTGTATGTTGGCAGCACTACCACTGCTACTATCACCGCCGAATTGCGGGATACCACTGGTAACATGGTCGGAAACAACTTCCCGGTGTTCTTTACCACCACTCTGGGCAGCATCACACCGCTGTCGGCTCCGACCGTCAACGGAGTAGCTACCGCCCATTTGCAGGCCTCTACCGTTGCCGGTGGAGCTCTGGTCAAAGCGACGTTTGGCGCGCTGTCTTGCTCAACACTGGTGCAATTCGTTGCAACTGGCCCGGCAAACATTTCCCTGAGCTCGGACACGAGTCAAATTACTGTTCAGGGCGGCGGTTCAATTAATTACGCCTACATTACCGCAGTAGTCTTCGACGCCGCAGGCAACCCCGTGCAGGTCCCGGCGATGGTCCATTTTCAGATCGTTGCGGGTCTTCCGGGTGGAGGCGTAAATATCAACAACCATAACTTGGAGGATTCAACCTTCACCAACGGTGGAACCGCCACTGTGGTACTAAACGCGGGGACGGTTTCAGGTCCGGTGCAGATAAAAGCCTGGACGCCTAACCCTGAAAATCCTCAATGGCCACCTATCTGGGCGCAGCAATCACTGGTAACCATCACCGCCGGGCCTCCCGCGTACATCAGCATCAACTCGATGTCCGACCCCCAAGATGGCGGTGGTGATACCTGGCGAGTAGAAGTTTCCTCGCTCGTCTTAGACGCCTACGCCAATCCCGTACCAGATAATGTGTCGGTATCCTACTATCTGCTCCCTGACAGCATTGCTCAAATCAGCGGTGCTGGTTTCACCGGCAACTTGAATTGGTCTGGTAATGCTTATCCGGGAGTGTCTTTCACAACTCTCACTTACCACAGTGATGAAACCTTTAATGATGTAGATGTATTCGCCTACTGTATGGTGGGTGAAGATTCGATAATAGGCCACACCTTGTATCCACTACCACTGGCGGGAGGTCAGCTATGGCTCAGTGTGGATCCCATCGCCTGGAACTTCGACCACCCGCCTTATGGCCCAGCCGGTAACCCCGCTCGCATGAAGTGCGAAGCAACTCTGAAGGATGGCCACAACCGCCTTATTGACGACGGCGACATCCACTTCTTCTCCACGAGGGGTTACTTCTACCTGGTGCAATATCCTCAACAGGGAATCATACCGGTTAGCCATGAAATCACCGGTCCAGGCGGTCTGGTCAACTCCGATTCTACCGGAGTAGCAACCCTATGGTTGATCACTACGATCAATCAGGCCTTCCCTGACATGACCGCCACGGAAATGACCGGACAAGTACATTGCCAGGTTACCCAATTCCCGGATATCACTTCGACGTCGGTAACAGTTACGTATACCAAAGACGCCGATTAGCGAACATAGCAAAATGTAAATGGAAAAGCCCCTCGAGCGAGGGGCTTTTTTTATACTAGGATCGCGGTCTGGTTTTCCAGCGCCGGTGCATCCAGAACCATTGTTCCGGGTGTCGCCGGACAGCCTGTTCCAAACGTGAGGTATATCGGCGCACGACTTCCTGAATGGCTTCCTCCCTATCCTCGGGCAGATCATCCAATGGGATGGATTCAAAGATTACCTTCAAGCGTCCTAATCCCTGACGGTATGATTCTACAAAGATCATCGAGGCGCCGGTACGCAGACAAAATACGGCAGCTCCGCGGGGGGTTGAAGCTGGTCTGCCGAAGAAAGGTACGAACGCTCCAGCCTCTCCGGCATCCTGATCCGAAAGTATCGCCACGAGTTTATTGCCTTTCAACGCCTTAATCACTTCTTTTAATGCGTCGCGTCGCTTGATAATGTGGATTCCGGTACTCTGTCGCAGTTGATCCATCAGGCGTTCTACGCGTTCATTTTCCTGGCCCGTCACCACATAGGTTACCGGATAGCCAAGGACCGCGGCGGCAGAACCCATCAATTCCCAATTACCCAGATGGCCTGAGACGACAACCCCGCCTTTTCCCCGTTGCAAAGCTTCATCCATAATCTTAAGATGCTCAAAATCTACCAATTCGTGAACAGTCTCCTTGTGCAATAAAGGCAATCTGGCAAACTCCGCCAACAGCGCTCCAAAGTGCCGATAACAACCACGACTTAATTGGTTAATTTCTGCAATCGGCAAATCGGGAAAGGCCAGCGATAGATTCTCTTCCGCTACCGCTACGCGAATGCCAATTCTATGCACCAATCCGCCCAGGGATTCACCGATCGCCAAGCTGAGCCTACGGGGCAGAACACGGAGAAGACGGCTTAAACCGATTAATACTCCTTCTTCGATCCGATGACGGAATACTCTCATGTTTTAGGTTTGGAAAGGCCTGCTTCCCCTGTTAGTTCAAAGACTTGGACAGGCTCGCTGCGTCCGCGAACTTGAAGAGTCCCTAAGGGCTTCAACTGGAAATCTGTAGGCAGATCGGATTTGGTCGCTTCGCTTATTAAAATACTTGTACCATACGACTTATTGGCTTCCTCCAAGCGCGCACAGAGATTCACGGCGTCTCCGACGACCGTATAATCAAAAACGCTTCGCGATCCCATATTTCCGACGATCACTTCACCGGTATTGATCCCGATGCGGGTGAAGAGCAGTGGCTTGTGTTCGCGTTCCCAATGCTGTCGCAACTCTTTTAAACGGGCTTGCATGCGCAGAGCCGCGCGGCAAGCTCTGGCAGCATGATCTGGATACCACATCGGCGCGCCAAATTCAGCCATGATTAGGTCGCCTTCATACTTGTCAATAATACCACCTTCCGCCCAAATGATCTCCGTCATGGCGGTCAAATATTCATTCAAAAAGATGACCAACTGCTCCGGCGGGATATTTTCACTTAGGGCTGTAAATCCGTTGATATCGGCGAATAGTACGCTTAAGATGCGGCGTTCACCACCCAATTTCAGCAATTCCGGATTGGAGATCAACTCTTTGACGACCTGGTCAGGAACATAATGCCTGAACATCTCTTGAATGCTCAGTTTCTCCCGCCGTTCCAAAAAATAGTGATAGAATGACGTGCCCACGTACACCAAGCCAGTCGTGAAAATAAGAGATACCAGATCCAACCACAAGTTCCAGACGGCGAATACGACAAAAGCAGCGATCGCCATCCCAACTGCAACCGCCATACTCAGGAGTAGTCCTCTCACCAGGCGGAACGACCCCACCAGTCGGAACACCAGAATAGCCAGTAATATATTCAACCCCAAAACTATCGGCCATGTCACTCTTTTTATAAAGGCGCGGTCCAGAACGGTTTGGAGGGCTTGGGCGTGGACTTCGACGCCCGCCGTTTTGCGTGTGGAGGATTTATAACTGTAAAAGGGGGTGTTCTTGGTATCGTGGAGCTCCTCGGAGGTTGCGCCGATCAGAATCACCTTTCCAAAAAACGGATTCTTCAATTCTGCGTTTGTTGAAGATTCACCCGCAAAGAATCTCTCCATGTAGTTGGAATCCATCACGCCCAGATTTAAAGTGGAATCGTCCACAATACTGGAGAATGAAATGGCGGGGAAGGTACCTTGCGGGCCGAAGTAATTAATTAGAAAAGAGTGCTGGTCAATGAGTGGTATTGCTATGTTCCCTAGTCGGCAGACTCCATCTTGAATTTGAATCTGAACCGTATCGGGCAGTTGGCGCATCGCGCGTAAAACTTCCAGACCCAGGGAGGCCTTCAGTCGACCTCGCACCGGCAAGTGAAGAAGATAGCGGCGGGAAAAATCATCGGGGTCGGTAATTTCATTAATAATGCCCCAAGGCACACCCGTGGCTGCCAGAACCGGCATGGGTGGTATCAGAGCTGTGTATGGTTTTGCCAGATTGCGATCATACAGATAGCCCACTTTTCCGGGAAGAATGACATTTCCCGCTTCACTGATCGTCGCGGCCAGTAGACTGTCTTCATCGGGAAATAAGGGATGGGGTTCGCTGAGTTCAATATCAAAAACGATCAGGCGTGCGCCGGCGCGATTGAGATTGCGAATCATCTGAGCATAGAGCGCTCCCCGAAATGGCCATTTCGTGTTCAGCACCCGGAAGGTTTGATCATCAACGGCCACGATCTGAAATGGAGTGGTCTCCGTGGACCTGGTTCCCCGCGCTTTGAAGCGAACGTCGAAAAGCCGACGCTCCAATCCCTGAGTCAGATCCCAGCGTGAGAGACTGAAAGCGGCCAGCGCCAATCCCACCGGCAGTAACCAATAGAATCGAGAATGTTTTTTCGATTTAGCCAAGACAGTTGCCGATCAATTATCAGAACCGCTTAAAGTAATACAATCTGTAAACTCCCTCGTTTTGAATGCGGTCGTTGAAAAAATGAGTCAATGTCAAGCGCAACAGGTGGCGGGGGATGAATTCCCATTCGCCGGAAGCATCACTCTGCCACCGCGCCAGATTTCCTTCACCAATTCGACGACGAACGCCCAATATGACATTCAGTCGAGGTTGTTCCATCCTTTCATTAACAGCGCCGCTGATTTGATGGTAACGCTGGCTGGATCCTAAATCACTGGAAAAATAGGCGTAATCCAGAGTGCCGGTTAAAACCTGGGAAAGACTTGACCTCCAGATAATCCCATAATTGCGGGAGGCGCTGCTAAGGGCGGCATACCCGGGTGGCCGGTCCTCCAGGCGGTCCCGGAAGGATGAATTATTCAGATTGAACGTGATGGTACCGCGACGGCCTAATAGGAACAATTCCTGGGTGGCCGAAATTGCAATTGAACTTGAGGATTCATCGCGACGTTGATCCGTATAGAGTGTATCTCCACCGGTCATCAAAGTATCTATTTTATCTAAATCGTTGCCACCCAGGTTGTAATTCACTGTAGTGGTGATTTGCGGCAGACCGAATGAAGGCATCAAGCTAAGGGATATCCAGCCACCTGCGCTTGCTGTCGTAGCTGACTTAGTTCCCTTCAAGTTGTCACGAGAATGGTTGAATCCCAGAGTAACGAACAGGCGATGATTCAACGCGGAAAACTGGTCCGAAACGGACCAACCGGCCAGGTCGTTCTGCAAGTAGGGATTCCCGAAGGAACGATAGGCGGGACCGATGCTACGGTAATTCAGCGATAAAGTCTGGCCGAAGCGGTTCAGATTCAAAGTAGTAGTCCAGGCCAGAGAACTCATGCCCAGCGGATTGGGCGGCGACAGGCTCTCGTTGATGACCAGCAGGTTTTGCCAGTTTCTCGGATCGAAGGGCAATTCCACACCAGCTTCGTTCAGCAGAGAATCGCTGATACTGCCGCCGCGAATGTCCAAAGCTGTCAAAGACAGAGCCGCGGAAATACTCCATTGCACTGCATGGTTCCATAAAGGCACTAACAGATCAGCTCCGGCTACCACGTTATCCTGAGGCGAGGCGTATGCTTCAGCAACCGATCCCAAATCATCCTTCGCTTTTAAAAAGGTGAAACCCAATTTCCAACCCCAGGAAGTGGTGAAATAGGGGCGAATACTGCCCAAAAACCTGCGATAGGTGCTACCTTGGATCCCCCGGTTGATTTCACCATAAACGCCCTGCAGATGAAATGCCCCTGTATGCAAACCGATCTCAGCCCCACGCACGCGTTTACCTGAAAGCACCAGATCAGAAAACATCGGTGAAGCATCCCCCAGGGTTGCTGTGAAGTGCCGCTGCTGGATTTTAAGCAGAAATCGGTTTTGCGGCTGATGTTCGGTAGATTCATCACTGGTCAAGTAACAACGAGCTCCGACGGTCCAACCGCCATAACGACCTTCAGCGCGCAGATCGCCGCGTACGTAATCATGGGGTTCGTCGTTAAAATCTTCGCGGCCGGATTCACCGGTAAATCCCCAGGCAAATTCGCCTCTTTCAAGCTGGTCATGGCGTCCACTGGTGTGAAATTTCCAAGTGTATTCCGGGTTGCGATGACCGGCAAAATCAGCAGAACGTAAAGCCGCCTCGTGAATCCCGGCTCTCAACCCGGAAAATTTCACGAGCAAATACGATGGGCTGCTTTGAGACACCGGGACGCGTTTGCCATCTATAAATACTTCCAGCGAGGACGGATCATAATTTAAATCCGGATCGAAGACTGACACCGCGATACGAAGTTCTACCTCGAAGACATTTTGGCCACTCTGCGGGTAAAGTACATAGAACTGCGGCCCCTCGACCCGGCGTTCGGCTAGCACGCCGATTATTTGTGGAGACGAAAGGGGATCATTTTGCGGATAGGACACTACACTGCCGTCTGATAACCGCGCCTGGATAACATATTCTAGGTGCGGCGGTTTTATATCTGAGGCCGGTAACGCGCAAGTGAAGCCTCCGGGCACTGCGTCCATATCCAGGCTGCGAAATTCTCCGCCCGGCAACCGCCACAACAGATTGGCGGATTGTACTTCCGAAGTGGCTTCATAAACGTCGAGACGAAATTCCAGATCTATTCCAGCGGGAGCATTCAAGATGGGCGTATGGGATAGAAACGGAGTCAAGGGCACCGTCCCCGAGGAGGAGTACAAAGGCTGGAAAACTATCAAAAACGCAGCCAAAGCTGCGCTTTTCCTAAAGTCTCTCCTCCAAGTCAGAGAAGGGTAAGCCGAGATATTTCCCTTGTCCTTCACTGTCACCGATCGAATTCTATATGCAGTGTTCGAGGTTGACCATTTCCGTCTTGGAACTCAATGTCAAGTGACCCTTGATCTTCATCTTTACCGGATACCGGGAAATCTTCAGGTTCGGAAGGATTAACCTGGATCGCGCCGGAAGCGCCCACCACCGCAGTATTGCCGGCACTGACAATTTCAGCTTCCGCTTCCGCTTGCCTGGCTACTCGAACTTTGCCTTCCAAGACAACTACCGACGTGGATTGCGTGGCTTGGTCTACGCGGGTCCACCACTGCGTGCCTTTGACCGAAGCGACGCAAGTAGGCGTGATGACCTCCATATCGCCACGGAGGACATGCGTCAGCATATCCCCCAGGTGAAGCATCACTCGCTTGATGATGGAATCGGTGGCGCGTTGCCCTTGCAAGGTTAATTCGGTATTGGGCAGCACCTTGATTTCCACCGCCGTATCCGCAAAAATCAGCGACACCTGACCCCCTTCGCCGCAGAAGATCCGGTCCCCGGGGTACAACCGTTGATCCAGTCCTAAAACCCCAGGTTTATCCACTCCTGTACGCAAAATATTGACCGGTTGAGTCACCTTGACGACTACAGCCACAAAAGGATCGGTCAAAGGCGCGGGCTGGGTAACCCCAGTTTCTACGGCAACCAGCAGCATTAAAATCAATCCAATTAACAACGGAGCTTTGAACGTCATGGGAAACCTCTCATTGAGCGCGCACCGAGGTAGACTGATATTCGCCCTGACTGAACTTGCGGGCCAAGGATTCCAAATCTTCAATGGTGATGCCCAAACCATCCAAACGAATGATTCCGTTAGGTTGGAATCCGGTTAGATCTTCAAGCACGGACGCGTTCCCGGAATTCAGAATCATCTGTACCGCAGTCATGATGCGTTGCGCCTGAGGATCAAGATTGTCCGTAATCGTGAATCCGGCGATGGCGCTGGGGTATTCACGGAAACCACTTGAGGTGCTGACCAGTGCGGTTACCTGCCAGTAATAGGTGCGCCCCGATTCCAGCGGTCGGACACCGGATAAGGGATATGTGAAACTCAAACTGGTCAAAGGTTCGCTGGATGAGGTTTGATAATGCGGGAGATTCTGCAGGACCGATTCCGGATCCTGGTCCGGGGATATGCGCTCGCAGATTTTTAAAATGTACTGACCGGCCTGGGATGACCAGACAAAAAGCGGCGTTAAAGTGGTCATCGGAGTCGGCATACTCGGATTTCCTGAAGGGCTGAGTAACTGTATAGTGAAGGGATTCGTTATAGCCGTGACGATTTCATCATGCGCCAGTACTTCATAGGTGCTTGATTGACACACGTCCAAGTTAATGATATAGGTGCCGGCGGGAAGGTAGCCGGTTTGCAGCATCAAGTTCTGAATCTCCTCAGCCTGAGAGCTAATCTCATAATCATCCAACTGATAAGGATTGTTTGGCGCCGTAAGATCAAGATTCGAGACGCTCAGAATTCCAGGGTAAAGATTGAAGTTATTCGAGCGACCCGAAGCGATGAGGAGTTGGGCATTATTCAAGGAAAATTGGAAATAAACTTCAATGGGAGTGGGTAATTCATTAACCACGGTCGCCCGAAAAACTTCCTCAGAAGGCGCCTGGCCGGAAATGTTGAGATCTTCCAGGAAAAAAGCCTGGAGGTTGCCGGGCCCTTGCAGAGTTAGATCCAAAGTCACCGCGGCAACCGGCGTTGCCCAGCCCAGGACGATCAGCAGGAATATATTGGTGTAGAGGGAATGGTGCGGTTTTCGCATGGCCAACCTCGTTTTTAGGGTTGAATGCTGTTTATCAATATCATAATATTAATGCTTTTTAATCGGTTTGTCAAGCAAATTCACCTGAACTCCCTACCCAAATCATCGCACCGCGGTGAATTTGCCGTCATCATCCCGGTATGAATTTACTTGATTATGAGCAGAATCCGATTATATTTAGTATCAGATTCAAAATGCAACGAGGGGGAAAATCAATGTCAGCCAAAATCATTGATGGCAAGGAAATTGCAGCGCAGATAAGGCAAGAGGTTGCCACTGCCGCTGAAGATCTAAAACTCAAAGGTATCATCCCTGGATTGGGCTTCATCCTGGTGGGCGACGATCCAGCCTCCCGAACTTATGTAAAATCCAAAGGAAAAGCTTGCGAACAAGCGGGATTCTACTCTATAACCAAGGAGTTGCCCGCTCACACTTCTCAATCCGAATTGATGACTTGGATCGAGCGATTCAATCGCGATTCGGCTATTCATGGTTTCCTGGTGCAGTTGCCGCTGCCTCCGGGATTGAACGAGACGCAGGTTATCGAAGCGGTCAATCCGGCCAAAGACGTGGATTGTTTCCACCCCTATAACGTGGGGAGATTACCTCTGGGAACCGAGGCTTTCGCTCCCTGCACACCCGCCGGGATTGTGGAATTGTTGGTGCGCAGCGGATATGAACCCGCCGGACGGCACGTCGTTATCGTGGGGCGTTCGTCCATCGTGGGGCGGCCTCTGTCAATATTGTTGTCGCGCAAAGGGCACGGCGGCGACGCCACCGTGACTGTATGCCATTCGCGTACTCCGAACCTGAGCCAGTTCACGCGCCAAGCGGATATTTTGGTGGCCGCAATGGGCAAAACCGAGTTCATTCGCGGCGACATGGTCAAACCGGGAAGCATCGTTATAGACGTGGGAATCAACCGCGTAGATGATCCAGGCGTTGAGGGCAAAGGCTACCACCTGACCGGCGATGTGCATTTCCCCTCAGTGAGCGAGGTTGCGGTAGCGATCACTCCGGTTCCTGGCGGGGTCGGGCCGATGACCATTGCCATGCTTTTAAAAAATACTCTCCAGGCGGCGCAACGCCAGATTACTTGAACCCCTCGAATTCTTACAAAGGTCGGGGAGAAATTGTGCAACGGTCGGAGTTTAATTGGGTGGAATTAGCTGGGATGCCATTCAATTTGGTTCTTCCATGCCATTAATGATCACTCGAACCACATATCCTCATTCGGAGGAAATCATGGGTTTCATGCGGTCGGCAAGTTTAGCCGGAATCCTGTTACTCTTCTCAACCGGCGCAGTACAATCGCAGGATATCATTCAACAGGTTGGAGCTAACGGGACCATTGATTACTCGCGCCGCGTCGTGACCGCGACAGGTATAGGCATGCCGGGGGGACTCGGAGGGCGGGCGGGTCAGATTCGGGCGGCGAAACTTGATGCGCTACGCAATCTTATTGAAGCCCTGAACGGCATTACCCTGACGTCTGCAACTTCGGTGCAAGATTTAAGGAGTTCCAGTGATGTGGTGAAGACGCGCGTAGAAGGAATTGCGAAAAATTATCGCATAACCGGTCCAGAACGCTCCTTTGATGATGGTTCTCTCGAAGTGACCATAGAAATGAGTCTGGATGGCCCGTTTTTGGAAGCGATTCTGCCGGATAAAATCGGCAACCGAGCCCAACCACTAACTGCCGCAGGCGGCGGGAAGATCTACACCGGGTTGATTATTGACGCCTCCGGCTTGGATGCCCGCCCTGCCCTGGCGCCGCGCATCCTAAATGAGCAGGGTCAGGAAGTTTACGGCTCCAGCTTCGTCAGCCGTGAATGGGCCATAAAATTCGGTCTGGTCGGATACGTCAAGGATATGTCCTCCGCCGTTAGTAATGACCGCGTTGCCGCACAACCACTGGTGACTCGCGCGTTACGAGTCACGGGATCTAACCGCACCGATTTGGTTATTTCGGATCAGGACGCTAAAATTCTGCATACTATGCGGGAAAACTTGAGCTTCCTGGAAAAATGCCGTGTAATCATCGTCCTCAATTAAGGAGATTCTATGCCTCGCGTTTTTAAGATAGTAGCGATACTTGCATTGGCTGGGATCATCTTCCTTATGGGATGCGGCCCCAAGCAACGTCTCGCCCAGGGTGAGATGGACACTCCTGAGTCACATAGTAATCAGGGCCTGCGCAAGCTAAACGAGGGTCATCTTGAGGATGCGCAAAATGAATTTCAGCGCGCGATTGATTTAAATGCGAAGTTTGCGCCTGCCTGGGCGGGATATAGCTTGGTCAGCGCTACTCGTGGTTCTGCCATTTCAGATTCTAAATCCAAAACGCGCAAGCAGCATATTAAGGAGGCTGAGCAGTACTTGGAAAAGGCAGAATATCTCGGCCGGAAGGATGCCTCAGTATGGATCGCTCACATTCGCGTAAATTTGTTGCTACAGAACGAAACAGACTGGATCAAGGCTTGCCGCCAGGGGTTCGATCAGGCCAAAATTCTTCATCCGAAGAATGATGAGGCCTACTACTGGATGGGGATGGCCTATCGGCAGGCGTATGAATTCCGCCTATCCGAGGATATGTTGCGATCAGCGATTGACATTGATGGGCACTGGGCGGAAAAAGCGGGTCAAGCGTTGCAGTTAGTGCACAGAATCGTTGAGGCAGAACCGGGAACCAAACATGGCAGGCAAATTGCGCTCTTAGACAAAATCTCGCGCGCCGACTTGGCGGTGTTGTTTATCGAGGAGCTAAACGTGGTTCAACGCCTTCAACGACGCGAAGAGATGAGCGGATCACCAGTTGTCTCTTTCAAGTCGGATAATCCCTTGGTTTATCCCTCGCCTGATCAAAGTGCGGATGACATTGACATTACCGACATCGAAAACCACTGGGCGCAGTCCATGATCAGGGATTTTGTGAAGACAGGTCTCTTT
>JAGVQJ010000018.1 GCA_020051775.1 Calditrichota bacterium
AGGTTCCCTTTTCATCCTTTTTCGAGTTATTCTTCTATTCGCTTTCAAATTCAGCATCCCGATGTTTGCGGCGTTTTAGCCCTTTGTAAACTAAATACCCCACAGTCAGTAAGATTCCCCCCACGACGACAATGTCCGCTATGTGGCTGTACTTCATGACCTCTTCCCAATTGTCCTTCAAGCGGTAACCGGCCCAGGTCAGGAACGCATTCCAAATCGCTGCGCCGATGACAGTGTATATGGCGAATTTCCACAGGTTCATCTTCCCCACTCCGGCGGGGATGGAGATCAAATGCCGGACGACCGGGATGAACCGGCAGATGAAGATCGTCTTATCTCCATACTTGCCGAAGAATTTTTCGGTGGCCTCCAGGTGATGAACGTCCAGTAGCAAGTACTTACCAAAACGCAGTACAAATGGCCGGCCACCTTTCGATCCCATCACATAGGAGATCAGCGAACCGATGATGCTGCCTACGGTACTCCAGAAGATCACGCCTGCGAAAGTGAATCTTCCTTCGTGGATCAGAAAACCGGCGAAGGGCATGACAGCTTCGCTGGGCACGGGAGCAATCATGCTCTCCAGCGCCATCAGAAAGGCGACGATGAAATATCCCCCCTGATCAATCAGGCGAGTGGCGTATTCGGCGATGAATTCGGTGAGTCCCATATTGGTCGTTGGTCGGTGGTCGTTAGTCATTGGTTCTTGATTAAAAATTATAATATACCATAATGAAAAGATGAATGCAAGTAAAAAGGGGTGCAGAGTTCGGCCTGCACCCCTTCTATAAACTAACGACTAATGACACTAACGACTATTTCACCAATGCCATCTTTCCGGTCAGGATATTGCTTCCGGCAGTCAAACGATACAAGTATACACCCGTGGCCAGGTTGGATCCGTCAAAGGTCGCCTGGTGATACCCGGCATCGCGCCAGCCGTTCACCAGCGTAGAGACCACCCGGCCGGTCAGATCGTAAACATTCATGCTGACGATACCGGCTGTGGCTATCTGGAAGTTGATGGTGGTCGTGGGATTGAACGGATTGGGATAATTTTGTTCAAGCGCAAAGGTTTTCGTGAGTGCCGCCGGTTCTGGATTAACCGCCAACACCACGCCGGGTGTCAGCACTCCACCATTAACCAAAGTGTAGGTCAGTCCGCCAAGGTAGCGGTTTGCTGTCAGACTGGAATCATAATGCACATCGTAACCATTGCCCTGTATATTCAAAACATTCAAGCCGGAGATACCGCTGGAATCGGACAGGATAGTGAGATTCGAGTTTCCGGTAAGATTCCACTGGCTCGAGGCATCCATATACAACGCTGCCGTTGTGAGGCTTCCAGTCAAGATCGTACTATTATACAAGTAAGCTGTCAAGGAGCTGGTCGCATCAGCAACCAAGTTACCGCTAAGTGAGACACCGTCTGCTGTGAAGGAAGCTGAACTTGCATTCAACACTTTGATTATATTTCCACTCGCGGCGTTTATGACGGCCCCCTCTCGCACAGTAATCGCGGCTGTGGCGGCATTGCCGGTTTCACCCGTAACATAGAATCCGTCTCCTTCTGTCGAGGTAAGTGATCCTCCTGTGATGGTAACCATGGCAGTTCCCACCATGGGAGCAGTTTTCCAAATCTTGAGGCCCTCCACAGATCCCGTTAGGGCCGTATTTATCAAGTTGATGGAATTCGCGCCATCTATAACACCACCGCAATCGGCCACGGAGGTCACTGTCGCATTGCTGACCGTGATACTGCCGGTGGAATAAATCCCCGCTGAATGACTATTTGGAGTGCTGTCAGAGGCGATGATACTACCACCAGTTACATTGACCGTCCCGCCGCCGAAATCTGTTGCCAGAGCAGAAGAATTGGCTCCGGTCGTAGTTATATTGACGTTCACCAAATTGATCGTACCACTATAGGTCGCATCCACTCCATGAGCCCCACCTCCGGAAGCTTGGATGGTCCCATTGGACATGGTAATGGACGATCCAGAGCCTGTTGCGAAAAGCCCATTACCGCCGGAAGCATTGGTCGTTACGGAGCCACCAATAATGGTCACAACTCCTCCAGAATTGGCCAGCACTCCGGCATTAAGACCATATTGACTACTCAAGTTTACATTTGAAGCATCACCGGTTTTGTTCATGATGCACGTCGTCAGCGTCAGTTGACCCGAGTTCAGAACATAAATTGCGGACTGATCCGTTTGGGTTGCCGTATAGGTTTGATTGATCTGACTCGTCGTTCCACCATTTAAGGTGTAAACTCCGAATTGAGCTCGAGCAGGCAATATCCAGGCGATCAAAGCCAACAACATCACGGCAAGAGCTAACTTAAATATCCATCCAGTAAGCATTTATACTCCGATTTATGGCTATTTTAAGGGATTACTAGCTGCATTGTTGAAAGAAAATCAATGATTATGGAGCTTTGCCGATCTTTTGACACCTAAATACTTGCAAAGGTTTAACATCGAATCATATAAATATTAAGCGCTCCGAAACCGGAGCGCTTTATCTCTAATCCTGTACCCAAGATTACTCCCTAAAGTAATCCCTTTGTGAAAGCATCTTGCGAAAGGAGTAATCCCTCAGCCGACGGATTATTTCACCAGTGCCATCTTTCCAGTGATGATATTGTTCCCGGCAGTCAGGCGATAAAGATACACACCCGTGGCCAGGTTGGATCCGTCAAAAGTTGCCTGGTGATACCCGGCCTCGCGCCAACCATTCACCAGTGTGGAGATCAACCGGCCGGTCAGATCGTAAACATTCAGACTGACGTTGCCCGCAGTAGCCATCTGGAAGTTGATGGTGGTCGTGGGATTGAACGGATTGGGATTGGCTCCCAACAGCTTGAATTCGCTCACGGTTGCTGTCGGAGTCGCAGTTTGATAACCGTCCAGATCGCCGCTGCCGAATTGGTCGAGGGCGAAGTCAATCTCCGTCTGCTGACCGGCAAGCACTACGACGGTATCCGCCAGCAGCATGGTCGGAGCATTCTCGAACCACTCCATCAGGTAACCCGGAGCCCAGCACTGTACGCGGTAACCCGCAGCCGGCAGGTTGCCTAGGATATAGTGGCCCTGGAGATTGATGGGAGCCTGGCGTTGGAAGGGCATGCCGATGCGCACCGCCTTCACCCACCCCATCGTGACGGGGGCGCCGGTGGAATCGTTCGTCACGTCTCCGGCGATGGAACCTGCTTGCGGTTGCACGAATGGCGGCAGGATCACGTCTACGCAGTCTACCATGACACTGTCAACCACGATAGGGGTAGCGCCCTGAATGGTGGGTGAACTGGGATAGAAGCGCGGCAAGAATCCTGGCTTTTCGGCTTTGACGAAGTAGGTTCCGGGCAGTAGATGCGGGAACTGGTAAACGCCTTGGGGATTGGTCATGGTGAAACACGGCTGCCCCGGACCCTGCCTGATCGCTGTTACGCGAGCGCCGGGCAAGGGCTGCAATTGGCCTTCAGGACCGCCCAATACCAGACCCATGATGCCCCCCGGCGGCGGGGGTGGCGGCGGCGGTGGAGGTGGTGGCGGAGCGAGCACGACATGAACCATCGCCTGACCTTGATACTGCTGATTTTGGTAGGTTGTCGTGGCGCGCACCGATCCAAAACCAGTGTCGGCTCCCGCCGTGAAGAGACCCACGCTTGTGACCGTACCTAAAGTTGGGGGCAACACGTCCCACGTCCAGGTGAGATTCGGAATTGGAGGTCCCTGGCCGGCGCGCAAGACTGCATTGAAGTCTCGGCTGCTGTCCGGAAGGACGAAGGCGAACGGCGGCATCACTTCAACGTGGAGTTGTGGAGGCGGCGGGGGGGGTGGCGGAGGCGGCGGTGGACCTCCAAAACCGACGATTACACCCGCTTGACCGGTGTACTGCACATTCTGGAAGGTCGTCGTCGCATGAACGGCGCCCAGACCGGTATCCGATCCGGCGGTGAACAAGCCCATGTTCGTGATCGTGCCCAGATCCGGCGGTGTTACACTCCAGGTCCAGGTCAAACCCGGGACGATCTGGCCTTGATTGTTGTGCAAACTGGCGATGAACTGCCGCGTGCTGTCCGGATGGACGGTGGCAAACTGCGGCTGAATGACCACATGATAGGCGAAAGCGCTGGATACCAGCAAGCCCAGGCAAGCGACTGCGAGAAATAAAAAGCGGAAGTTGCGCATACTGCCTCCTTTGGTTTGTCCGGCTTGTTTAAATTCCGACATTAAAGGTCATACTTGTATTTTGCTCTGTGATTTGGCTTTTAGACACGGAATGGGGGTGGAGGTTTAATTGGAAATTATCTGAACCACGGATTATCCGTCACGGATCACTGCGTTACACGAATTGTCGTTGTGTCAGGTCCTAAGAGAAGCGGTGACCTGACACCCACCCCTCCGTCCAACGCTAGAGCGATGGTCTACGTCTATGAAAGCCCCATGAACGAGGTTGAAAAACAATTTTCTGAATCGCAGATTCACGTGGATTTAGCAGATGACGCAGATGAACAAGGCGCCTTGGCGCCTTGAACCTTTTACCTTTTAGTTTTTCGTTTTCAGTTGGTGGTTATTTCACCACCACAGCCTTCACCACCTCATTCCTCCCTCCCGCCTCCAACCTGAGCATATACACCCCCGCCGCCTTCGTGGACGCATCCCACGAAAACGAGTACGTTCCCGGCAACTGGAAACCGTAGAACAGCGTGCCGGTGAGCCTGCCAGCGATATCATAGACCTTTAGACTTACCGGCCCGGCTGTAGGCAACGAGTAACGAGCCACGAGCGACGAGTTGCCTGGATTAGGCAGCAGCGTGATAACCGGATGCGTGGGTGCGGGCCGCTTGGGCTCCGGGTGGACGGGGGAATTTCCTATATTGCGGAAAAACCGGCAACCACCCCATAAATCCCCAACGAACAGATCGCCATCGCCGTCACCATCAATATCCAGTACGTAAGGAGTGGCGTGGAAAATCATCAGATCGGGAAAAAGGTTATTATTCTCCAAGACCATGGAAGGATTCTGGGCATTACCCTGGTTGCGGTAGAAACGCAAGTGCTTCTCATTGGGGTTCCAGGGTGACAAGGTCCCCTGACTGTTCATGAATAAATCCAGATCATCATCGAAATCCACATCATAGAAACAGCCAAAAAGATAACCAGGGAATCCGTCATTTAAGTCCTGCCAATTGTTAGTGATATATTGGAATTGAAAATTAGTGGGAGTGCCGGTGTTATGAAAATAGTAAAGATATCCATTGGCATCTGTCACGAATAGGTCCTGGGTACCATCCCCGTTAATATCAGCTGTCCAGGGAGATAAAATGACCGAAGTCTGCGAAAAAACTGGGGGGAGAGGATTATTGGGATACAACACCCAATCAGGCATTTGGGGCGTGCCTTGATTAAGATACAGCTTTAGTTCAGGCGGACCGGGGATGGCGGAAGTTCCGGCAAATAAGTCAATCAATCCATCTCCGTTGATGTCAACCAGCCAGGGCATAAGATCAAATACATTGATGCTCCCCAGGTTGGAGGATTCATAGACGAATTGGGGATTGCCCGAGCTGCCGGTATTGCGGTAATAAAGCAATTGGCTGCCCAGGCGGGATAATAAGTCCGGCAGTCCGTCGCCATTGATGTCAACCAACCGGGGGGTAGCTGAAGAACCGCAGTCCCAGGTCAAAAAATTGGAGGTGATATAGCGAAAGTCAGGAATCTGTGAGGTTCCGTCGTTACGATAAAAATATATGTCTCCCTGAGTGATCCCTTGGCCGAAGAGTGGGCTTCGGCCTACGAACAGATCCAGATCCCC
>JAGVQJ010000042.1 GCA_020051775.1 Calditrichota bacterium
AAAGGTCATTTGGGGAGTAGAGGGCGTGCCGTCATTGCGGTAATAGATCACATGTCCCATCCCAGTGCCGATCAGCAGATCCAGATCGCCATCAGCGTCTAAGTCACCGAAACCGGGGTCGGCATATCCTTCGCTGGTATAAGTGTTGAACCAATTGGTGCTGTCCAGTTGAAAGGCAAAATTACTCGGCAGGCCGATGTTTTTATAATATTTCAAGTAGCCCCAGTAATCACCCCCGACAAAATCCGTATCGCCATCGCTATCTATATCAACCAACGCTAAATGATTACCGATAACGTATTCTCCACTAATCGTAAAAAGGGTGTCCGGGTTTGATGTAAAGTCAGGTTGGGTTGAGGTACCATCGTTGCGGTAGAACAAGATTTTCCCACAACCCACCAAAGCATCCAAATCTCCATCTCCATCCAAATCGGCAAAAGCCTGATCCGAGTGGCCATAACTTAATACAGGAACATGCAAGGAATCGAAAAAAAAGGTCATGTAAGATAAAGCAGGTTGCGAGAAGCTGCCGGTATTTTGAAAATAGCTGATATAACCGGTTTGATTGCCGCAGAAAAAATCCATATCACTATCAGCGTCAATATCACAGAACTTTGGGGTAACATCATCCATGCCTCCAGCCCAGGGCTGACAGGCGGCGAAGCCATTGACCGTTACTGGAAAGGCTCCCGGTTGGAATTCAAATTGCAGGGATTGTGCAAAAACTAAGACCGGGAGCACGAGCAATGGGAGTATTATCGCATTTTTCATCAAATCTTCCTCCTATTGATTATTCGAGTAAAATATAGGGAAAATTAGTGCCCGAGTCAAGCACAAAGTGCAACCGGGGACAGAAAATAGTCTGTCCCCGATTACATGATCTGATGTTGCTTATTTTAGCACGACCATCTTTCCGACACTTTGATACTTACCGCCGCGTTCTAACCCTTCCATCGTCACTCTGCAGAAGTACATCCCTGAACTCAAGGCCGAGGCGTTATAGCCGATTTTCGGCCACCCGGCATTTTGAACGCCCTGGTAGGTCATCCCCAAGCTCTGGCCGCGTATGTTGAACAGCTCGATTCGGACATTCGATCTCTGCGGTAATTCCAGCGGGATTACAGTTTCGGCATTGAAGGGGTTGGGGTAGTTCTGGCAAAGTTTGAAAGTCTGGAGGAGGTACTGGATAGATTCTCACGCGAAATATACGCCAAGTGGGGGAAATAAAAATCCCCAAAGCAGCCAAGTTCAGCGGCCGTGGGGATTGAAATAGGTGCGTATTGCTTTAGCGTTTACTGGGGCGGGACCGACGGGGATCGAACCCGCAACCTCCGACGTGACAGGCCGGCGTTCTAACCTAATTGAACTACAGCCCCAGAAGAATCGTATAATATACGATATTTTTCAGGTTAGCGCAAGGGCAAAATGGAAAATCACAGTTTGCCGCATCCTTGTCCCGCGTCTGCCTAACGATCTGAAAGCAGCAAACATAGAAAAGGGCGCCTCGATCTGAGACGCCCTTCCTCAATCTAAGATAATGACCTCATTTCAGAAGAACCACCTTCTGGGTGAAGGTCGCAGACCCCGCGGTTAGTTTTACGAGGTAGATGCCCGAGGCCAATCGCGAACCATCGAACACAGCTTGATGGGATCCCGCTTCCTGCCACCCGGTTGCCAGAGTTGCCACCAGTCTCCCGGAGAGATCATACATTTGCAGGCTGATCTGGCTGTCCGTCGAAAGGTGATAGCTGATCGCTGCGGTGGCATTGAAGGGATTGGGGGAAACCGCCAGGCTCAGATCCGAAGGGATTAATGCGGTCTGTGACTGCTCGCCCGGGAAAGGCTCGCCGAAGTTTAGCCACTCCTCCGAACCGCCGCCGTTCTGGCCGTCCATGCACATGCCCTTGGTGAAATTGAAGCCGGAACTATCCCAAAGTACGGCAGGATAATCTCCCACATAGCCACGATAGGTGTAAGTGCCGTTGGGCGCAGACCCCGGCACATACTGCGTGCGCGCGCGGGTTAATGTAGCTCCACCGGGCAAGGTCAGGTTGATCGGCCCGACGACAGGATTCGTCCATACGCCGTTGGGCATCTTCACTTTGATCCAGGCGTCGAAATTGGAGGCGCCGGTTCCCATGTTTTCTAAAGTCGCATCATATTCGAAGGTTCCGCCCGAGGCGGGAACATGGACCATCATCATCATGGGCATCAGCATGATCTCCACCATACCCGGCATGGGCAGGTTTTCCATGGAGGACATCAGCAAATCTTCAGCATACATGAAATTATGGACGCCGCGGCTCTTGTCGTTATTGACGAAGTCATAATTGAATTTGGCTCTCTGGTATTCGATGGTCGTCGTATCAGCCTGCGCCAGCATGGCACCCAGAGAATCCAGTAAATTCCCGATCATGGTCTGCGCACCATTGATGTCAAAAGATGAATCCGGAGGAATCTGGCCGTTGTGGCAGACAACGCACATGTCTATATCCGGAGACAACAGGTGGCCGGTGGCAGTGGTGTCGGGATTGCCTTCATCCGGTCCCCACATGTGGCATAATACACATGCTTCAGGGACGTAGGTCTGGTGGCAGGAATTGTTGTAGGTATAGCCGGGGTATTCGTAGCCTCCGAAACCGGGCCCCAGGATCATTTCAGCTTGCGGGGAATGAGGAACCTGACCCACCTCGGCGTCTTCCATCGTATGGCACAGGCGACAGGTGGAATCCGCAGGCTGGTAGAGTTGTTCGCCGTAGACGTCCCGCGAATGGGTTGCATGGCAGGCAGCGCAGGTGACTTGCCAGACGGGATTCGGTGGCAAAGTAATCGGAGTGACGCCGGTTCCGAGATAAGCCGCCGCTGAAGTCGCCTCGTGGCATTTGGCGCAAGCCAGATTCTGAGCCACACCTGGAGTGGTTTGGCCATGCGCGCTTGAGAGCCAATGGTCGTAGGTCGGTTTGCCCATTCCCGTGTGGCAATCGCCGCAAACTTCCGCATGTAGATCCACCACCGTGGTGGCGGGGTGAGGAATCTGGCTGGTGGGTCCGTGACAAGATTCACATTGTACGTTGCTCATTTGAGCCATACCCAGACTGTCACCGGAGTAGAAATAGTCGTCGAATCCGCCGTTGGCGAGCGACAGATCCCAGCCGGTGGTGTGACAAGTCAGGCAGACAGGATTAGATTTGGCTGCTGAGGGAAGTTGATCATAAGCGCTGGCATGAGGGCTTGCAGACCATGCAATGTACTGGTTTAGAGGGGGATTATTCTGGTTATGACAGGATTGGCAATGGGGGGAGTTGCCGTAAGCGCCGGTGTAATGGGGCTGCGCGATAACCGACCCGCATCCCCACAAGAGAGCCATGACCAGAGCAAGCTGTCTCATGTTGGACTCCTATAAGTGGTTGATTGACTGGTAGCGGGCCAGTACATATATAATATAAGGTGAAAATGAGCGCAATGCAAGAGAAATTTTTCTTGACCCTATTATTTGCCGTTTCCCGCACAAATTTATTTCACACGAAATATTTTTCCACTTGCATTTGGCATATTAATATGTTATATTATGAACAAACCCGCCACGAACGGAGAAACAAATAACAGGAGGTTGCATGACGAGAGTTAAGTTCCTTACCCCGGTCATCCTGCTGTTGGCGCTTTGCCCGCTTTTAGCCATAGGCCAGCCAACACTGCAAGGGGCACTAACAGGGACGCTTGGACCCGGAACGTACAACGTAATCGGCAATTGCACCGTTGAGAACGGCGCCACCCTGACCATCCAGCCGGGTACGGTTTTCCAGTACACCGGCCACTACGGTTTAAAGGTGTACGGCACCTTGCATGCCAATGGCACAGCCGCCGATTCCATCACCTTCAAACGGCAGCAGTTAACCTACGAATGCGAATGGACCGGCCTCCGGTTTATGACCGGCGCCACCACCAATTGCAATCTGACACACTGCTACATCGAAGGCGCTAAATATCAACTCTTCCCCGACATCAACGGCGGAGGGGTTTACATCCACAACGGCGGCGTGACCCTCTCTTACTGCACGCTGGCCAATAACTACTCCGCCTCGGGCGGCGGCATGTACATTGACGGTTCCCCTGCGGTCATTGACCATTGCATTTTCTTCAATAACGCGGCGGGCAATGCGGGCGGAATCTACGTCTACAACAGCCAGAACGTTACGGTGAACAATTCGATTTTCGGGAAAAATTCATCTTCCAGCACGTGAGGCACGTGCGGAGGTGGCGGGATCCGCCACGAAAATTCGAACAACTGCACCTACTCCAATAACCTCTTCATGGCCAATACGGCAGCATACCGCGGCGCAGGCGTCTACATCTACAGCGGTTCAGCCACTTTGACCAACAACACCATCACTCGCAATCGCAACCTCTACTCCGGCTCGACCACCGCCGGTCTGTTGATTTGGCCGGGAGCCACCGCTTCCGGGAAAAACAACATCATCTGCGACAACTCCGCCACGGCGAATCCCAACATCAGCGGCACCGGCTCGATGAGTTACTGCAACATCGGGGGCGGTTTCCCCGGCACGGGCAACATTGACGCCAATCCGCTGTTCGTCAACCTTCCCGGCACGTACTGCCTGCTGTCCCAGGTCGCCGCCGGGCAGTCGCAGAACAGCCCCAGCGTCAACACCGGCGATCCCGGTTCAGCCATGGTCACCGGCACGACCCGCACCGACCATGTGCAGGATGCCGGAATCGTGGATATGGGCTTCCACTGGCCGCTCAATCCCAGTACGGCCGCCCACTTCGCCCGGTTGATGGATGAGTCCGATCCGACGCCGCAGGTTCAGCAGGCCCTCGTTCCCACGACCATGACCTTGAGCATCGGCAACTATCCCAATCCCTTCAATCCCACCACCACGATCTCCCTGGTCCTGAATCAGGCGGCTGTGGTGGACTTGAAGGTTTTCGATTTGGCAGGACGCATGGTGACCGGGCTATTCCAAGGCCACCTGGAAGCCGGACAGCACGAGTTCCAGTTCTCTGGAGCTTCACTGCCCGCCGGTGTGTACCTTTACCGCGCTGACGTTTCGGGGAATATCGTCACAGGCAAGGCTCTGCTGGTGAAGTGATCCAGCGGCAGAGATGATTCGCTGACAAGAGCTACAGACCCAAACCAAAACAACCTCCGTTCGTAATAGAAAAGGCGGGAGTCTAAACATAGGCTTCCGCCTTTTCGTTAGGCTGAGCTCGCTGTTTTCCTACCCCTGCTCGCTATTTTTCTTTCCTACTGACTCCTGAACCTGTTCTCATGTCAAGGTAAAATCATCCAGCCGGCGAACTTTTCTCTTGATTTTTCGTCGAATCATGTCTATATTGAATTCGTTATCAATGGGAGCCATCATGCACTTGTTGAGTATTCTCTTATTGTTTTGCCCCCTTGCACTGGCGGCGCAGCAAGTACCTCCTGCGCTTCAGTTCCAGCCCAACACCGTTCCGGTTGTGGCTGGCCGTTTTCAGGCAAACCACCGCTTGCTACGCTACAACGTCCCCTGGACGGCAGCCTACAGCAGCGAAACTATCGCCAATGACTATCACCCCACCTTCAGCCGCCCGATGAACACCGTGGCGGGGTTGCTGAATGGTGGAAACGGCAAAAAGTTTGATGAACGCGAAGATGAAGTCATCGAATCGTTTTTGGATGATCGCGCTACGATTATTCACCGTTACACTTTCAAGGACAGAACAGGGCTGGTGCAACCGATTAAATATTACCATTTCCTTCGCACGGACTACGAACACGCCAACGAACAATTCAATTACGTGCAGGAGGCGTGGCCTTTCGAGGAACTAAACGCGATATATGATCCCGATGAAGAAAACTACTATCCTGTAGACCTGTTTACACCCGCGGGAAACCAGTTCCAGAAGAATGTATCATTTACAACTCAAGGAGTTCCCTATCTGAATTTTGCCCCCGGCGAGATGGGCCCCGCCCTGCAGATGGTTCGTGAAGCCATTGGCAATGCCACCCCTTCCACCGGTTCCACCCAAGCCCTCCAACTCCACGAAGGTTGGAATTTGGTCTCCACCAATGTCTGGCCCAGCGGGATAGAGAATGAACCATTGACAATTGCAGAAACCTTACCTGATGACGGTCCTGAAGGCAATCATTCGTGGTTCCACTACAATCCAGGCGGTGCAGTCTACAATCACGAATATAGGGATCTGAATTGGCCGGGATTCGAACTTTTCGGAGACTTGCCATGGAATGTAAATTGGGCCTACTACTTCAGAATGAACGGCCCCCAGGCCTGGTGCACTCCCGATCTGTACCAGAAGCCCCGACTTAACACCGCATCAGTGTTAATCGAACCCAAAGAGGCTTGGTCCAATAGTACCGGTGATGGTATCTGCTGGTTTTTCATGGGATACAGCACTTATGGCTACATGAAACTGG